>NZ_JBVVPV010000026.1:0-84532 GCF_055811735.1 Mesorhizobium sp. WSM4850
CAAGCGATTCGTGAGTCATCGCAGCGTAGAATCACAACCGATTCCCCGCTGCAACACCTATCTTAGCGCATATGCCCAAGTGGGGGAGATGTCCGGCAGGACAGAGGGGGGCGCCTCGCTCCGCCATCAAAAGGTTCTGCACCGCAGCAGCGCACCAAGTTTGCCCGTGCCAATCCTGCTGAGAAACCTTCGTGACACAGTGACACGGCTGTGCCAAACAGGGCCAACTGTGCCAGCGAGCGTGGAGAAACTGGTAAACTCAGCAGACTTAAAATCTGCCGCCACTACAATGGCTTACGGGTTCGATCCCCGTCGCTCGCACCACCTCACCTCGGACTTGAAATCCCTCGATCTCTGATCGTACGGGTTCGATTCCCGTCGTCCGCACCAGCAACCGACGCCACAGCGCTGGTGCATGCAGGTTCCGGCTTGGATCACACCCGGATCGGGTTCAGCTTCAGTTGCTGGATCAGGATGATGGTCTTGGCGTCGATGATGCGGCCGTCGTGGATGCCGGCCAGCGCCTCGTCGAGCGGCATTTCCAGGACCTCGATGTCTTCGCCTTCGTCCGGCGCGCCGCCGCCGTCGGAGATGCGGTCGGTCGGCGAATAGCGGGCGACGAAAAACCAGAGCCGTTCGGTCACGCTGCCGGGGCTCATGAAGGGCGAAAACAGCCGTTCGACGTCCTTCAGCCTATAGCCGAGTTCCTCTTCCGCCTCCTTGCGGATGCAGGTTTCGGGATCGTGTTCATCGAGCAGGCCGGCGCAGGCCTCGATCAGCGGCTCGCGGTGGCCGGTGGCGTAGGCCGCGTAGCGGAACTGCCGCACCAGCAGAACCGTCGAGCGCTCCGGGTCGTAAGGCAGGATCACCGCGCCGTCGCCGCGATCGTAGGTCTGGCGGATCTGCGTCTCCCACTGCCCGTCGCGGCGGCGATAATCGAGGACGGTCTTTTTCAGGACTGCCCAGTCGTCGGAAAGGACTTCCTCCGAACGGATGCGAATGCGGTCTTCCATGGTGAACTCCGTGTTGCCGGCGAGGCGTAGCGGTGATCGGGCCTTCGCGCAATCCCGACAGCAATTCAGGGCAATCGCTACAGCGAAGGATCGCGGCTTCATCCAGCAGAGGCGCGCTTCACCGCCTCGTGTATGGCGCGGGCGCAATCCATTGCCTAAATAGCGACAGCCCCTCCCCGGAGTTTCCTGATGACCCCTTCCCTTTTCCAGCCGATCACGCTTGACGGCCTGACCTTTCCCAACCGCATTGCGGTGGCGCCGATGTGCCAGTATTCCGCCGAAGACGGCTCGGCCAGCGACTGGCACCTGTACCACTGGATGAACCTGGCGATGTCCGGCGCCGGCATGGTCACCGTCGAGATGACCGACGTCGAGCGGCGCGGCCGCATCTCGCATGGCTGCCTCGGCCTTTATTCCGACGACAACGAGGCGGCCGCCCGGCGCGCGCTGGATGCGGCCAAGCGCGTCGCTGCTCCCGGCACCAGGTTCGGCACGCAGCTTGCCCATGCCGGCCGCAAGGCCTCCAACCAGAAACCTTGGGAAGGCGGCGGGCCGCTGAACGCCGATCAGGACCCTTGGCCGATCGTGTCGGCCTCGGCAATCGCCTACGACACGGGCTGGCAGGTGCCGAGGGCGCTGGAGGATGAGGAGATCCTGCAGATCATCGAACGCTTCGCCGAGGCGGCAAGGCGGGCCGAACGTGCCGGCTTCGATTTCATCGAATTGCACGCCGCGCACGGCTATCTGATCTTCCAGTTCCTGTCGCCGCTTTCCAACCAGCGCACCGACCGCTGGGGCGGCTCGCTGGAAAACCGCATGCGTTTTGTCGTCGAGATCGCCAAGGCAGTGAGAAAGGCAGTGCCCGGGCTGATGCTCGGGGCGCGTCTGTCGGTCAAGGAATGGGTCGATGGCGGCTTCGACGTCGACGACGCAATCGAAGTGGCCAAGGCGCTGAAGGCAACGGGCGTCGCCTATCTCTGCTGCTCGAGCGGCGGCAATTCGCCCCTGCAGAAGCTGCCGGCAGGTCGCGGCTACCAAGTGCACCTGGCGGAGGCCGTTCGCAACGGCGCCGGAATCCCGACAAGGGCCGTCGGCCTGATCGACGATCCGAAGCAGGCCGAGGCGATCGTCGCCGAGGGCCGTGCCGACATGGTGGCCCTGGCCCGCGCCTTCCTCGCCGATCCGCGGTGGGCGTGGCGCGCCGCGGCCACCTTCGGCGAAAAAATCCAGCCGGCGCCGCAGCTTGCCCGCTCGGTGACGACGATGCAGCACTGGATGAAGGCGGCCGGCTGACCGGCCCGATTGCAGGGCCGCCGCCGCAACGACCGTTACCCCGAGACATTTGCGCACGCCGAGGGGCGTGCAACCAAATCAGCGGCTCCGCGTTGGCGGCGATGATGGACAGCAAGCCTTTTGAAAAGCCGGTCGTGGTCGAACTTGGCCGTGTCGGCAAATACCGTGAGATCCGCAGCACCCAGGAAGCTGCGGAGTGCCTGATGACCGTCTGGCCGCTCAATCGTGGCCCTCGGCATCGCGATGCTCTCGACACTTGCCTAAAAGTGCTGGAAGGTTATCGTTCGACAGCGGATGCGCGCCGGGCATTGGTAGAGGCCGCCATGGAATCGGACGTGCTGGTTCCCGAAGAGAGATTGCCCGAAGGCAAACTGCCCGACCGCAAACCGCATTGAGCAACCCGAGCTTTTTCCACTGGAGGATTTCATGGCCAAGCTGACCTACAAGATCGTCGAGCATGACGGGGGCTGGGCCTATAAGGTCGGCGAGACATTTTCGGAGACGTTTCCTACTCACGAGGACGCGCTGCGCGCCGCCGAGATCGCTTCGGCCGAACAGCAGGTCGCCGGCACCACCGACGGCATCCAGTACGAGGACGCCGAAGGCAAATGGCACGACGAGCTCGCCGACGGCCGGGACCGGCCGCAAACCGAAGTTTCCGATTAGGCTGGTGTCGTTCTCGCACCTCGGTTTCAAGAGCTGGGGCTTGACAAGTCATGCTCTTGCTATGATCCCGGACATGGCGAATTACAGTCCCGCTGGGAACGCTCACGATCAGGCGCGACGAAGAAGGGCGCTTGCCACGCAGCCGCTTTACAGGGCAGTCTGGTAGCGCTACCGTTTCATCATCGCGCGTGACCAGGGAGGAGCTTTGGGAACTGCCGCGGCCAGTCAGGAAAGCGGTTTCCTTCGAAGACGTCGCAGGAAGCATTCGGGAGGAAATCGATGGCGTCTGTCGCGATTGGCGATGTCTACAAATCATTCGGAACCGTCGAGATTCTGCACGGTGTCAGCGTCGATATAGAGGACGGCGAGTTCGTCACGCTGGTCGGGCCGTCGGGCTGCGGAAAATCGACCCTTCTCAGGATGATCGCCGGCCTGGAAAAGATTTCGCGCGGTCAGATCGCGATTGGCGAGCGCGTCGTCAACAACGTTGCGCCAAAAGAACGCGACGTCGCCATGGTGTTCCAGAACTACGCGCTCTACCCGCACATGACCGTGGCCGAGAACATGGCGTTCTCGCTGATGCTCAAGGGTGCTGCGAAAGCCGAAAGCGCTGCCAGCGTCAAGCGCGCCGCCGAAATCCTGGGGCTGGTGCCATTGCTGGAGCGCTATCCCCGGCAGCTTTCCGGCGGCCAGCGCCAGCGCGTCGCCATGGGCCGGGCGATCGTGCGCGATCCGGCGGTCTTCCTGTTCGACGAGCCGCTGTCCAATCTCGACGCCAAGCTCAGGGTGCAGATGCGCGCCGAGATCAAGGAACTGCACCAGCGCTTGAAAACCACGACGGTCTATGTCACCCACGACCAGATCGAGGCGATGACCATGGCCGACAAGATCGTCGTCATGCATGACGGCATCGTCGAGCAGATCGGGCCGCCATTGGAGCTCTACGACCGGCCCAACAACCTTTTTGTCGCCAGCTTTATCGGCTCGCCCGCCATGAACATGCTGCGGGGCGAAATCGCGACGGATGGCGGCTCACCGTCTTTTCGCGGCTCCGGCGGGATTTCCCTGCCGCTGGCCGCAGTGCCGTCGACCGGCAGCGGCGAGCAGGTGGTGCTGGGGATACGCCCCGAGCATCTGCGGCTATCCCAAGACGACGGCATTCCAGTCACCGTCGTGGTGGTCGAGCCGACCGGGTCGGAAGTGCAGCTCATCGGCCGGACGGCCGGCGGTGACGAGATCGTCGCCAATTTCCGCGAGCGCCATTCCTTCACGCCGGGCGAGACCGTACGGCTCACGGCCGAGCCGGGCCTCATCCATCTCTTTCATGGCGAAACCGGGCAGCGCTTCGAACTGCGCGCCCGGCAGTAGGATCCATAAGGCAAGGACAATAAACAGGAGGAAACGAGCATGAAATTCACCAGACGTGACGTGATCCGCACGACCGCCGGCGTGGCGGCGGGAGCCTTGGGAAGCCGCTTCGTCGGCTCTTCCGCCTTTGCCCAGGAGGGGTTGACGTACAAGCCCGAAGATGGCGCAAAGCTGCGCATGCTGCGCTGGTCGCCGTTCGTTCAGGGCGATGAAGACCAATGGCTGGCCAACACCAAGCGGTTCTCCGAGGCGACAGGCGTCGAGGTCCGCGTCGACAAGGAAAGCTGGGAGGACATTCGCCCCAAGGCGGCGGTTGCCGCCAATGTCGGCTCCGGTCCAGATCTGATGCTGGTCTGGTTCGACGACCCGCACCAGTACCCCGACAAGCTGCACGACGTGTCGGAACTGGGTGAGTATCTCGGCACGAAATATGGCGGCTGGCACGACGGACCAAAGCAATATGCGACGCGGGAGGGAAAATTCCTCGGCCTGCCCCTGGCCACCATCGGCAATGCCATCGTCTATCGGGAAAGCTGGGTGAAGGAGGCCGGCTTCTCGGAGTTTCCGAAGGACACGGCGGGCTTCCTCGAGCTTTGCAAGGCCTTGCAGGCGAAGGGCCATCCGGCCGGCTTCACGCACGGCCATGGCGTCGGCGACGGCAACAACTATGCTCACTGGCTGCTTTGGAGCCATGGCGGCCAGATGGTCGACGAGAGCGGAAAGGTGACGATCAACAGCCCCGAGACGCTCAAGGCGATCGAATACGCCCAGGAACTCTACAAGACCTTCATCCCCGGCACCGAAAGCTGGCTCGACGTGAACAACAACCGCGCCTTCCTGGCCGGCGAACTGGGCGTCATCGCCAACGGCATTTCCGTGTATAACACGGCCAAGACCAACAAGGACAATGATCCGAAACTGGCTGAAATCGCCAAGGACATGCGCACGACCAGCCTGCCGATCGGTCCTGTCGGAAAATCGGTCGAGCTGTTCCAGGTGACCACGGCCGTGATCTTCGACTACACGCCCTACCCCAACGCGGCCAAGGCCTATCTGCAGTTCATGTTCGAGGAACAGCAAATGGCAGAGTGGATCACCTCCTCCGCCGGCTATTGCTGCCAGACACTCAAAGCCTTCGAGAACAATCCTGTGTGGACGGCCGACCCGAACAATGCCGCTTACGCCAAGGCCTCTGCGACGCTGCGTCCCAACGGTTATGCCGGGCCGCTCGGCTACGCTTCGGCGGCGACCATGGCCGACTATGTCCTGGTCGACATGTTCGCCAAGGCGGTGACGGGCCAGGCGACGCCGCAGGAGGCGATGGAAGAGGCGGAGAAACGCGCCAACCGCTACTATCGCGTTTGATCGCAGCGCAGCCGGGCAGCCGCGACCGCGCTGCCCGGTCTGGTTTCTGAAATCGCGTGGCCGCCACTCAGGCCACCATGCCACTAGACCCTATGAGGAGCCGTCCCATGGCCGTGTCGTCCGCTGCCGTTCAGCCGCGTCCGTCGATCCTGTCGCGGAGCCTGTCGCTCCTGGCCGACAGCCGGAACGCGCTTAGCTTCGGCTTCATGCTGCCGGCGGCAGCGCTGCTGCTGGTCTTCCTCACCTATCCGCTCGGGCTCGGGGTCTGGCTCGGCTTCACGGATACCCGCATCGGTCGCCCCGGTATCTTCATAGGCATCGAAAACTACCAATATCTGTCGGATGACGCCGTCTTCTGGCTCTCCGTCTTCAACACCTTGCTCTACACGATAAGCGCCTCGATCCTGAAGTTCGCGCTCGGCCTCTGGCTGGCGCTCATTCTCAATCAGAACCTTCCCATCAAATCGTTCTTCCGCGCGATCATCCTGCTGCCGTTTGTGGTGCCGACGGTGCTGTCGGCCATCGCCTTCTGGTGGATCTACGATTCGCAGTTCTCCATCCTGTCCTGGGCACTTATGGAAATGGGCCTGATCGACCATCGCATCAATTTCCTCGGCGATCCGGAGAACGCGCGCGCTTCGGTCATCGCCGCCAATGTCTGGCGCGGCATTCCGTTCGTCGCCATCACGCTGCTTGCCGGCTTGCAAACGATACCGCAGTCGCTTTACGAGGCCGCCACGCTCGACGGCGCCAGTCGCTGGCAATTGTTCCGTTTTGTGACGCTGCCGCTGCTGACGCCGATCATCGCCATCACCATGACGTTTTCGGTGCTGTTCACCTTCACCGATTTCCAGCTGATCTATGTGCTGACCCGCGGCGGACCGGTCAATGCCACCCATCTGATGGCGACATTGTCGTTTCAGCGCGGCATTTCGGGAGGCCAGCTTGGCGAGGGCGCCGCCATCGCGGTCGCCATGATCCCGTTCCTGCTTGCGGCGATCCTGTTCAGCTATTTCGGCCTGCAACGCCGCAAATGGCAGCAGGGCGGAGGAGACTGACATGGCTGAGACCGCGATCAAGAAAACGAAACGGCAGGAACTCGACGAAGGCGGCATGGGCTATCTTCAGAGCCTGCCGCGGCGCGTGGTGACGGTCTATCTGCCGTTGCTGGTGTTCGTCATCGTGCTGTTGTTCCCGTTCTACTGGATGACGATCACGGCGATCAAGCCCAATCACGAGATGACCGACTACGCCAATTTCAATCCGTTCTGGGTCGTGCATCCGACATTCGAGCACATCCGCTATCTCTTGTTCGACACGTCCTATCCGGGCTGGCTGCTCAACACGATCATCATCTCCACCGCCGCCACATTCCTGTCGCTGCTGGCTGCGGTGTTCGCGGCCTATGCGATCGAACGGCTGCGGTTTTCGGGAGCGCGGCACGTCGGGCTCGCGATCTTCCTCGCCTATCTCGTGCCGCCCTCGATCCTGTTCATCCCGCTGTCGGTGATGGTGTTCAACCTTGGGCTTTTCGACACCCCGTTCGCGCTCATCCTGACCTACCCGACCTTCCTGATCCCTTTCTGCACCTGGCTGCTGATGGGTTACTTCCGCTCGATCCCGTTCGAACTGGAAGAATGCGCGCTCATCGACGGGGCGAGCCGCTGGCAGATCCTCATGAAGATCGTGCTGCCGCTGTCGGTGCCCGGCCTGATTTCGGCCGGCATCTTCGCATTCACCCTGTCATGGAACGAATTCATCTATGCGCTGACGTTCATCCAGTCGTCGGAAAACAAAACTGTGCCGGTCGGGGTGCTCACCGAGCTTGTCCGCTCCGACGTCTATGAATGGGGAGCGCTGATGGCCGGAGCCCTGATCGGCTCGCTGCCGGTGGTGGTGCTCTATTCGTTCTTCGTCGAGCACTACGTTTCCTCGATGACCGGAGCGGTGAAGGAATAGCGCCCTGCGGGGCGCCTTCTCCCTTCTCCCCTTGTGGGAGAAGGTGGCCTCGCGAAGCGAGGTCGGATGAGGGGTGTTCCAGCTTGGCACCAACAGCGTTCCGTCCAACACCCCTCAACCGTCTTGGCGCTGCGCGCCAATCCACCTTCTCCCACAAGGGGAGAAGGAAGAAGAGGCGCATTGCCGCCAACCATCCGCCGCGTTATCTCAGGCGACCTGCCTGCCTCAACTGACCTTCTGCGGAGCCTCCCGATGCCCGAAATCGTCACCGCTGCCATGCTCGTCATCGGCGACGAGATTCTGTCCGGCCGCACCAAGGACAAGAATATCGGCCACCTCGCCGACATCATGACGGCGATCGGCATCGACCTGAAGGAGGTGCGCATCGTTGCCGACGAGGAAGACGAGATCGTCGCCGCGGTGAATGCCTTGCGTGCCCGCTATACCTACCTCTTCACCACCGGCGGCATCGGTCCGACGCATGACGACATCACCGCGGATGCCATTGCCAGGGCCTTCGGCGTGCCCTGCGAATACGACGCCAAAGCCTATGCGATGCTGGAAGCGAGCTACGCCGCGCGCGGCATCGAATACACCGAGGCGCGCAAGCGCATGGCGCGGATGCCGCGCGGTGCCGACCATATCGACAATCCGGTGTCGATCGCGCCGGGCTTTCGCATCGGCAACGTCCATGTCATGGCCGGCGTGCCGGCGATTTTCCAGGCGATGCTCGACAATGTCGTGCCGACGCTGCAGGCCGGCACCAAAATGCTGTCGGCCACGGTGCACTGTCCGTTCGGCGAAGGCCTGGTCGGCGGACCGCTGGGCGAGATCCAGAGGGCGCATCCGGACACAATCATCGGCTCCTACCCGAAATACAGCGACGGCAAGTTCTGGACCGAGCTGGTCGTCCGTGCCCGCAGCCAGCAAGCGCTGGACGCCGCCCGCGCCGACGTCGAAGCGATGGTCGCAGGGCTCGCCAGCGCGGCCAACTGATCCAAAGCGCGTCGCGCCTGAGAGGATTCATGCGACGCGCCTTCTTGTCTTTATTCATGGTGCCCCAAACCGCTGCGCACCACGCGCCCGAGGGCATGCTTTTGGGCGACATACATTAGGCCATATCCGGGCTAACCGGAACCAAGCATAGTGCTGTAACGTTTCATGCGGGCGAGTTCGCTCGCCCGCGAATTGAGGGGTTGCCATGCGATTCAAGACCATCGTCGCCATACTGCAGAACGAACAGGACGCGGAGCGCGTGCTCGAATGCGCCGTCCCGCTTGCCGACAAGTTCGAGAGCCATCTCATCGGCATTCATGCCGAAGCGCTTCCGGTCCCCTACACCTCGGCCACCGGCTTTCCCGACACCGAGTTCCTGCAGGTTTCGGCCGACATGAACAAGGAACGCGCTGAAAAATTGCGGGCGGTTTTCCTCCGGCATGTCGAAGAGTCCGGCCTGTCCTTCGAGTGGCGCAGCCTCGAGAGCTTTTCAGGAGACAGCGCGCTGACCGGCATCCCGACCGTTCGCACCGCGGACCTGATCATCGCCGCGCAGCGCGAGACGGGCGGCGATCAAAACGCCGATGTCGACACGCTGGTCTATGACGCCGGCCGGCCGGTGCTGGTCGTGCCGCACTCAGGCCCGCTGATCACCAGCTTCAAGCATGTGCTGCTCGCCTGGAACGGCAGCAAGGAAGCGGCGCGCGCCGCTTTCGACGCCCTGCCCTTCATCATCGAGGCCGAACAAACCGATATTGTCGTTATCGACCCGCCGGACACGCTCGACGAGGCCCCGGAGGCGGCCGGCGCCGAAATCGCCGCCGCCCTGTCCAGGCATGGCGCCACGGTCAGCGTCTCGGTGCTGCAATCGGCCGGCCACTCGGTCGACGAGGTGCTCCAGACCAGGGTTGCCGAAACTGGCGCCGACCTGCTCGTGCTCGGCGCCTACAGCCATTCCTGGCTGCGCCAGCTTCTGTTCGGCGGTGTCACCCGCACGGTGCTGCGCACCCTGCCGGTGGCAGCTTTCCTGTCGCGGTAATCGACAAGCGGCAAGTCCACAGGCGGCAAGTCCACAGGGATCGCCTGCCGCCGCCCTTGCCAGGGCCAAGGCTTTCCAGTTAATTCCGCGCGTTCCTTCAAGTGTCTGCGCGCGTTTTCGCGCGCTGCGGAGTGCGCGAAAAATGTCCCTTCCCGAAAAGGCCTTTCCCGTCTCCTGGGATCAGTTCCACCGCGACGCGCGTGCGCTCGCCTGGCGGCTTGCCGGCGCCAACAAAGGCCAATGGAAAGCGATCGTCTGCATCACCCGCGGCGGCCTGGTGCCGGCCGCCATCATCTCGCGTGAACTCGGCATCCGGGTCATCGAGACGGTTTGCGTCGCCTCCTATCACGACTATGCCAGCCAGGGGCAGTTGCAGGTGCTGAAGGAGGTCACGCCGGCACTGCTCGCCGATGACGGCGCCGGCGTATTGATCATCGATGACCTCACCGACACCGGCAAGACCGCGGGCATCGTCCGCGCCATGATGCCCAAGGCGCATTTCGCCACCGTCTACGCCAAGCCGAAAGGCAGGCCGCTGGTCGACACCTTCGTCACCGAGGTCAGCCAGGACACCTGGATCTATTTTCCGTGGGACATGGGCTTCACCTACCAGAAGCCGATCGCCGACGACCACGCCGGCTGATTCGCG
Organism: Mesorhizobium sp. WSM4850; assembly: GCF_055811735.1. Classification (NCBI taxonomy): domain Bacteria; kingdom Pseudomonadati; phylum Pseudomonadota; class Alphaproteobacteria; order Hyphomicrobiales; family Phyllobacteriaceae; genus Mesorhizobium; species Mesorhizobium sp. WSM4850. Next base: position 10,349 of record NZ_JBVVPV010000026.1, read on the forward strand.
GCAGCTGCTTTTTCTCCTCCCGGAACATACCGGCGCGGCCTTCTTGCCGGCGCACTTCTTGAAAGAGTGCAGCGGCGCACGATATTCCTGAATCGACGTCTCGTGTGTGGTTAATTCGTGCGTATGAGGTTTTTTACTTTTATTGCTTATGATTAGCCGTAAGATTCACGAGACGACAAGTGATTCTGGAGGCTGGGGCAAGCTTCTACGATGTTGACGAGGCCAGTAACGCACAACCATTTGGCCGAAAGGGTCCAGCGGCTCTTCGGCGCAGCGCCGTGCCGCCTGCAGGTTGCAGCATTGCCCTGGCGCGACACCGGCCATGGCGTCGAGATCATGCTGATCACCAGCCGCGATACCGGTCGCTGGGTGCTTCCCAAGGGCTGGCCTGAGGCCAAGGAACTGCTTTGCGAAGCGGCGGCGCGCGAGGCCGGCGAGGAAGCCGGACTGCGCGGCACGGTCTCCCACCACGAAGCCGGCCGCTACTTCTATGCCAAGGCATTGGCTTCCGGCGAGGAAGTGCCTTGCGAGGTTTTGGTGTTTCCGCTGCGGGTCGACAAGATCGCCGACCGGTGGAAGGAAAAGCGGTCGCGCATCCGAAAATGGGTCAGCCCCGCCGAGGCTGTGCGCATGGTCAACGAGCCGGATCTTGGCCAGATCATCGCCTATTTCTGTGCCGACCCGCACCAGTTCTCCTGAGCAAGCATAGCGGCCAAAGCCGCGCACCTGCCGCGCATCACCGGCGATGTTCTTGGGCAAAGGGAATCGATTTGGCCACTCCAGCTTTGGCATGCGTTGTCGGGCTGATGGCCTGAACGTGGGTAAATCGAAATCCTGCGGCCACTTCTATCCCCGTTATCCACATATGTGACACACAAGATGTTGGGGTCACAAAAGCTACGCAAACGAATCCTTGACGGCGCAAAACGAGTCGCCTTTTATAGGTCATGCGCTCCTGTTGAGAGCGCGACCGGAAAGTTTTGAGCCCGGTCTTTTTTCCCGGATTATGTGCGTTTGGCCGCATTTCCGCCCTGGCTACGGGGCCGGCGGAGGCGTCGGGATTTTGGGGTTTTTGGGGACGAAAGGGAAAAATGTCGGACTGGAATAAATTGTCTGTTAATACTATATTTAGTGTTTGCAGGTAGGTTCGACGCTAGATAATGTGAAGTTCCCTCGATTGAGGGAGTCGCAAAAAAGTTTCAGTCTTGAGGGACCCGCAGGGTCTGTCGGCGCGTTGGACGGCTACTTCGCAAGGAGTTCGACCAGCAGGGCGGGCGGAGCCTCGTGAAAAGGAGCCGGCCGTTTTCGAACGCCGGCAGACGGCGGACATGCGCGTTTCGCAATGGGGGCAGAAATCCCCTGGGAAAGGCGCTATATCTAGACACAAAGGGATAGGACCAATGCGCATCGAGCGTCGTTTCACCAAGCAAGGGCTAGCAGGTCAAGAACGGGCGGCTTATGCGGAGATCGAATTCCGCAAGGCGCTTTCGGAGATCAAGAATCCGGATGGCTCGGTGGTGTTCCGCTTGGACAATATCGATGTGCCGGCGCAGTTCAGTCAGGTTGCCGCCGACATCCTGGCGCAGAAATATTTCCGCAAGGCCGGAGTGCCGGCACGGCTGAAGAAGGTCGAGGAGAATGACGTCCCCTCCTTCCTGTGGCGCTCCGTCGCCGACGAGGCCGAGCTGGCAAAACTGCCCGCAGCCGAGCGCTACGGCTCCGAGATCGACGCCCGCCAGGTCTTCGACCGTCTTGCCGGCACCTGGACCTATTGGGGCTGGAAGGGCGGCTACTTCAAGTCGGAGGACGACGCGCGCGCCTTCCGCGACGAGCTCGCCTATATGCTGGCCACCCAGCGCGTTGCGCCGAACTCGCCGCAATGGTTCAACACCGGCCTGCACTGGGCCTACGGCATCGACGGCCCGAGCCAGGGCCACTTCTATGTCGACCCGTTCACCGGCAAGCTGACCAAGTCGAAGTCTTCCTACGAGCATCCGCAGCCGCATGCCTGCTTCATCCAGGGCGTGCAGGACGATCTCGTCAACGAAGGCGGCATCATGGATTTGTGGGTGCGTGAAGCGCGGCTGTTCAAATACGGCTCCGGCACCGGCTCCAACTTCTCGTTCCTGCGCGGCGAAGGCGAAAAACTGTCCGGCGGCGGCCGCTCGTCCGGCCTGATGAGCTTCCTCAAGATCGGCGACCGCGCGGCGGGCGCTATCAAGTCGGGCGGCACGACGCGCCGCGCCGCAAAGATGGTCATCGTCGACGCCGACCATCCCGATATCGAGGAATTCATCGACTGGAAGGTCAATGAGGAGCAGAAGGTCGCCTCGCTGGTCACCGGCTCTAAGATCGTCAAGAAGCACCTCGAAGCGATCATGAAAGCCTGCATCAACTGCGAAGGCCAGGACGACGATTGCTTCGACCCGGCGATCAACACCGCGCTGAAGCGTGAGATCAAGCTGGCCAAGAAGGACGGGGTGCCGGAGAACTACATCTACCGCGTCATCCAGTTCGCCAGGCAGGGCTACACCTCGATGTCGTTCAAGACCTACGACACCGACTGGGATTCGGACGCCTACCTCACGGTTTCGGGCCAGAACTCCAACAATTCGGTCTCGCTGAAGGACGATTTCCTGCGCGCCGTAGAGCAGGACGGCGACTGGCATCTCACCGCCCGCAAGGACGGCAAGGTGCTGAAGACGCTGAAAGCCAGGGATCTGTGGGAAAAGATCGGCTATGCCGCTTGGGCGTCGGCCGACCCGGGCCTGCACTTCAACACGACGATGAACGACTGGCACACCTGCGCCGCGGCCGGTGCGATCCGGGCGTCCAACCCGTGCTCGGAATACATGTTCCTCGACGACACCGCCTGCAACCTGGCCTCGATCAACCTGCTGCCCTATCGCAACGCCGACGGCACCATCGATATCGCAGCCTACGAGCACACGGTTCGGCTGTGGACCATGGTGCTGGAAATTTCCGTCATGATGGCGCAGTTCCCGTCGAAGGAGATCGCCAAGCTCTCCTACGAATACCGCACGCTCGGCCTCGGCTACGCCAATATCGGCGGCCTGCTGATGACCTCGGGCATTCCCTATGATTCCGACGAGGGCCGCGCCATCTGCGCAGCACTCACCGCAATCATGACCGGCACGGCCTATGCCACCTCGGCCGAAATGGCCGCCGAGCTCGGCGCCTTCCCCGACTACGACCGCAATGCGCAGAACATGCTGCGCGTCATGCGCAACCATCGCCGCGCTGCCTATGGCGACAAGGACGGCTACGAGAAACTCGCCGTCAACCCGGTGCCGCTGGTCGCCTCCGACCTGAAGCAGCCGGAGCTTGCCGCCCATGCCAAGGCTGCCTGGGACCGCGCCATCGAGCTCGGCGAGGAGCATGGCTACCGCAATGCGCAGGCAACCGTGATCGCGCCGACCGGCACGATCGGCCTGGTCATGGATTGCGATACCACCGGCATCGAGCCCGATTTCGCACTGGTGAAATTCAAGAAGCTGGCCGGCGGCGGCTATTTCAAGATCATCAACCGCGCCGTCCCTGAAGCGCTGCGCACGCTCGGCTATTCGGAAAGCCAGATCGCCGAGATCGAGGCCTATGCGGTCGGCCACGGCAACCTCAACCAGGCGCCTGCCATCAACCCCGGCTCGCTTAGGGCAAAGGGTTTTACCGACGACAAGATCGCGGCGCTTAACGCCGCGTTGAAGTCGGCCTTCGACATCAAGTTCGTCTTCAACCAGTGGACGCTGGGTGCCGATTGGGTGAAGGAGACGTTTGGCTTCACCGACGAGCAGCTCAACGATTTCTCGTTCGAGATGCTGCCGGCGCTCGGCTTCTCGAAGAAGGACATCGAGGCCGCCAACATCCATGTCTGCGGTGCGATGACCCTGGAAGGCGCGCCGTTCCTGAAGGCCGAGCATCTGCCGGTGTTCGACTGCGCCAGCCCGTGCGGCAAGATCGGCAAGCGTTCACTGTCGATCAACAGCCACATCCAGATGATGGCGGCGGCGCAGCCGTTCATCTCCGGCGCCATTTCCAAGACCATCAACATGCCGAACGACGCGACGGTGGAAGACGCCAAGGGCGCCTACATGCTGTCGTGGAAGCTGGCGCTGAAGGCCAACGCGCTCTATCGCGACGGCTCGAAACTCTCGCAGCCGCTCAACGCCTCGCTGCTTGCCGACGTCGAAGACGACGAGGACGATGCCGTCGAGCAGCTGATCGCCGCGCCGGCTTCACAGCGCGCCGTGCAGGTGACCGAAAAGATCGTCGAACGCGTCGTCGAACGCCTCTATCGCGACCGCGAAAAGCTGCCGAACCGCCGCAAGGGCTATACCCAGAAAGCGGTCGTCGGCGGCCACAAGGTCTATCTGCGCACCGGCGAATTCGACGACGGTCGCCTCGGCGAGATCTTCATCGACATGCACAAGGAAGGTGCGGCCTTCCGGGCGATGATGAACAATTTCGCCATCGCCATCTCGCTCGGCCTGCAATATGGCGTGCCGCTCGAGGAATATGTCGAAGCCTTCACCTTCACCAAATTCGAGCCGGCCGGCATGGTGCAGGGCAATGACGCGATCAAGAACGCCACGTCGATCCTCGACTACGTGTTCCGCGAGCTTGCTGTGTCCTATCTTGCCCGCCACGACCTCGCCCATGTCGACCAGTCGGATTTCGACAAGACCGCACTCGGCCGCGGCATCAACGAAGGCAAGGCGACGCCGTTCTCGAAGGGGCTGACCCGCGGCGTCTCGCCGGTCAAGCTGGTGTCGGGCATGGGCGCCGACCCCAAGGGGTTCGGCGGTTCAAGTCCCTCTCCCGTTACCACTCGCTCGGCGCCGACCGCGTTCTCAGGCTCCAACGTGCTGGCGCTGAAGCCGGCCAGCGACGAAGCCATCGCCTATAAGCGAGACTATGAGGAACGGGCGAAGGAACTGGTCGAGGACATTGCCTACGAGGAAGCAACCGACCCGACTGCGCTGTTCACCGACGAGGCCGCGAAAGAAGCCGCCGAGGCCAAGGCGCTTGCGGCGACCCGGCGTCAGCAATCCCTGATGCAGGGCTACACCGGCAACGAATGCTCCGAATGCCACAATTTTACGATGGTGCGGAACGGCACGTGCGAGAAGTGCGACACCTGTGGCTCGACGAGCGGATGTAGCTGAGGACCGATGCCGCCTCGGCTTACGGTCCGCGAAGTCATTCGCCTGCTGGAAACCGACGGCTGGTATCTGGTTGCAACTAAAGGCAGTCATCGCCAATATAAGCATGAAATCAAAGCCGGCCGCGTCACGGTGGCCGGCAAGCCGTCTGACGAGGTTGCACCGGGAACACTGAATAGCATCCTCAAGCAGTCCGGTTTAAAGGAGTGATAACATGCGTTACGCGGTGGTGATCGAAAAAGCCGGAAACAATTTTTCCGCTTACGTGCCGGACCTGCCTGGCTGCATCGCGACCGGTGCGACGGTGCCTGAGGTGGAAACCGAAATTCGCGACGCTATACGCTTTCATATCGAAGGCTTGCGTGCCGATGGGCTGGATGTGCCCAAAGGTGTGAGCCTGGCGGAATATGTAGAGGTGTAACAACCGGGCCTTCCCTTCTCCCCTTGTGGGCCCACGAGGGGAGAAGGGAGAACTGCTCCAGCCTTAGTTCACCGCGCTGATGTTGCCCAGGCGTAAAAACAGCGTTTCGCCGGACGAATCATCGACGCCGTCATTGTCGGTGGCGACGAAGATGTCGCCGTTCTTGTCGATGGTGAAACCTTCGACCTTGTCGACGACATAGCCGTTGGTGGCTGATTTCAGGTCACTGATGATGTCGCGCACCAGCGTCTTTTCGACCAACGGCAGGTCGCCGCCGAGCTTGGCCGGCTTGAAGGCATCGAGCACCACCGAATAGATGCGCTTCACCTTGGCCAGGTCGCCGATCTGGTTGTCGCGTTCGAGGATGTAGAGCTTGCCGTCATGCGCGGTGATCTCCGACAGGCCCATCCAGCCAGCTTCGGTCGCTTCGAGCGGGTAGCGCACAGCCGACCATTCCTTGGCCTTCGGCTTGTAGGCCAAAAGCTTGACCTGGCCCTTCGGATCGTCGGCCCATTCGCGTTGCACGGCCATCACCAGCGTCAGGTCGTCGCCCTCGCCGATCGCGGTGATGCCTTCGAGACCGAAGCGGGTCTGGTGGGCGAGCAGTTCCATCGGGAAGCCGATTTCCTGCTTGATCACACCCTTGTCGTCGACGCGCAGGATGGCGTGCGGGACGAGCTTTGCCGGATCGCCTTCATTGGCCAGCCAGAAGCCGCCTTCACCGTCGGCGACAAGACCTTCGATGTCGATCTTCTGTGCAGGATGGCCATCACGCGTGACGATGGTCTTGCCGGTGATCAGTGCCGGGGTCTGGGTGGCATCGACCTCGAAGATCGAGGGCGCGTCGGCGTAGAACGAGTCCGAGGCAGCGAACAGCCTGCCGGCAGCGTCGCCGGCAGCGAGCGCCGAAAGCGCGCCCCAGCCGAGCGGCGTGCCGTCTGCCGTGAGCTTTGCCGTGATCATCGGGTAAGTGGCGGAGCCTTCGGAGCGCTCATAAATCATCACGTGCGAGCGGGCGAGCCCGTCCTCGACCAGGTCGGCCTCGTTGGCGGTAACCAGGAGATTGCGCGACGGGATCGCGACCAGGCCTTCCGGGCCGATGCCGGACGGCAGGATCTGGGCGAACTGAGGCTCCGCACCGGTGTCCTTGTAGACGCCGACAACGGAGCCACGCTCCGAAGCGACGAACAGCAGCCTGTCCTCGCCGAACGTGCCGGTCTCGAGACCTTCCGGCTCGACACCCTTCTTGTTGCGGTCGTCGGGATAATGGCCGGCATTGGCGACCTGGTGCTCGAAGGACGAACCGGATTCGTAGAGGACCTCGCCCTTCTTGCTGAAGATCGTGAAACCGCGCGAGCCGCCCTTGTAGTCGCCTTCGTTGGCGACGACGAGGCGGTCATTGTCGAGCCATTTCACGGCGTCGGGCTCGCGCGCGACGTTTTCCATTTTGCCATCGAACGACAAGGCGCCGTTCTTCTTGGTGTCGATCTTGTCCAGCGTGGCGGAGCCTGCGGAGAAGTGGGTGACGATCGCGCCGGTTTCGGCGTTGACGATGGCGATGTGGTTGTTTTCCTGCAGCGTGACCGCTATCTCGCCGGCCTCGTTGAAGGCGACGAATTCCGGCTCCGGATCTTCCCCAGCGACTTCGGCAATGCCCGCCAGGTTGACGGTCTTCATCGTCGCGCAATCAGGCTGGCTTTCGGCAAGCGTGAAAATCCTAAGGTCGCCTGCCGGCATCTGCGGAATTTCTCCGTCGTTCAGATCCTCGTCGCGCTCGTTCTCGATGGCGATGGCCAAAAACTTGCCGTCCTTGCTGAACGCCAGCGAGTCCGGCTGGCCGCCGAGGTCGCAAGTGCCTTCGATCGCCTTGGAGGCAAGGTCGATAACGGTGAGGTTGCCCGAAGGCCTGGCTTTGCTTTCCGACGTGTTGACGCCGGCCAGCACCTTGCCGCCGATGACCACAACCGAGGTCGGCTCGCCTGCTATCTTGACGATGCCGCCGGCCTTGGGCGCCTTGGGATCGGCGATGTCGATGAAGCCGACAGCACCGAGCGGGCTATCGGAATAAACCAGCGTCATGCCGTTTTCGCTCGCCGTGATGATCTCGGACGAAGTCGGCGTGGTGTTCTCGACGTTTCCCGGCAGGTTACCAGCGACTGCGAAGCTCGCGACCCGGTTGAACATCATGTCGGCATGGGCCGGCAGCGAAACCGAGGCAGCAAGCGCTGCCGTCAGGACGAAAAGCGCGGAATGGCGGGGCACGGGTGGCGTCTCCTGTTCGAATGGAAGCCACCTGATTGCGGGAACGACATTTCAATGCGATGACGGAACGATGACACTTCCGCGACAGGCGGCCAGGTCCGTCGATATTCACCTCATGCTGGTCTGCAAATGGACACTTTGTTCGGCCGCCTACTCCGCCTCGGCCACCATCTGCCGCCCGCCAACCCAGTTCCGCCAGGCTCTCTCGTCGCCGTGGAAGACGTTGAGGTCGATGCGGCCCCTCACCCCATGCGACAGGCCGGAGCCGGAATACTGCCAGAACACCCATTTGCGGCCGGGATAGACCTTTGACGGGTGCTGTGCCACCGCGCGCAGCCAGAATGGATAGTCCAGAAATGCGCCTCTGAGATTGTCGCGGTAGAAATCAGGCGCGGTGTAGATGATGGGCCGCTGGCCGTAGTGGCGCTCGAGCTTGTCCATGAAGACCTGCATCTTCTCCAGCACCTTTTGCCGCGTCGGCCGCCGCTTGCAGCTGGATTCGCCGTTCCACTCGACATCGATCACCGGCGGCAAGGCGCCCTCGACCCTCGGCACGTTGCGGATGAACCAGTCGGCCTGCTCACCAGCAGTGCGGCACCAGTAGAAGAAATGGTAGGCGCCGCGCTTCAGGCCGGCGGCGTCGGCATTGCGCCAGTTCTTCATGAACATCGGATCAAGATGATCGCCGCCATCGGTCGCCTTGATGTAGGCGAAGTTCGCGCCCTGCGCGCGCAGCTTCGCCCAGTTCACGTTGCCTTGCCAGCGCGAGACGTCGACGCCGTGAATGGCGAGGTGTCTGGGCGATGCCCTGCCGAAATTGATCGGCTTGGCGTCACGAAAACGATAGCGCTGGACCGGCTCGGCGAGCATCGGTGCTGCCCGTGCCAGCCGATTCGGCGCCACCAGGGCAATCGGCTCGAGGGGTGGCTCGATGCTTTCGGCAGGCTCCGGAGTGGCCATCGCCACAGTCTGCTCCGTCGCCTCCTCCTGCGCGAAGTCGGGTTCGACATCGGCAGCGCCGACCGACGCCACCGGCGCGGGCGGCCGCACAACCGAACTGGTCGTCTCGCTGGACGGCACTTGCAGCGCGTCGACGCCGGACGTGGACGTGCAGCCGGCAAGGCAAAGTGACGCGATCGAGAAGATGACGACGCCTGGTAACCGCATCTGGACCTGTACGCAGAACACAACAGACCGAGGGCAAGACAACGCCGCCGGACAAACCAGTCCGGATTACTAACAAGAAATTACCAACAAAGTTTGAATCAAATTGTTAGGGCAGAGGGGCTGGGTAAGGCGCTCGCTCTATCACCGTAGCGGTGAGAGCCTGGAAACGCCGCAGGACCGAAGGCGCGCGAAGGATCGCCGACGCCAGGCCGCTGCTTAGCCGCACAACCACAGATTGTGGCAGCTCTCGGCTACCATATGAGCGGGCGGGACGGAGCGGTCGGTGCCAAGGCGATCGGAGTTTGGGCGATCGGTGACGGGATTGACCGACGCATCGTCATCCCGGCGAACCTTTTCTTCAAGCAGCGAGCGAAGCTCGGCCGGCTGCACGCGGTCACGCTCCATCACCAGCTTGACCATCGGATCGCTCAAAAGCTCATCCAGGGTGTTAATTCTGTCGTTCATCCGTCGCCTCCTTCGACTGCCGACCCGCAGGCAATAGATAGGCGGCAATGATGGCTCGCCAATGACGCTTTGCCGACTATCTCGTGCCCCGGACGAAAAAATTTGGGCACGCCTTGTGCTTGATTTCGCCTGCGCTTCGGTTCGCCTGTGCTTCAGTTCGCATGTACTTCAATTCGCCTGTGCTTCAATTCGGCGGTGGGCGCCTTCATATTGCGGCAGTCCGTCGTCGAGCTGTACCCAGGGCTGCTTCGAGGCGGTCCAGATATGCATCTGCGGCTTGAACATGGAAGGATCGTCGAGCGAGCCGGAGGTGATGCCGGCGGAGTCGCGCCGGGAAAATATCGTCGTGCCGCAGCCCGGGCAGAAGCCGCGCTTGAGATCGGGCGAGGAATTCACCGTCGCCACCGGCCCGTCGATGGTCACGTCGTCGATGCGGAACAGCACGCGGGCGTTGAAGGCCGCGCCCAGCGCCTTCTGGCAAAGCCGGCAATGGCAGGCGCGCTCGTTGATCGGCGCGGCCTCGGTGCGGTAGCGCACTGCCCCGCACAGGCAGCCACCCTGATATTTCGCCATTGCCTTAGCCCGTCTTCTGAAGATTGGCAGGAAGGTAGCTGCCGGGATAGGAGCGTCAATTGAAAAGCTTTGATGGCGCCATCTGTTGGCGTGATGCGGCAGGCCGAATGTACGATCAGGCGCGATGCGCAACGAGCGTCGCCGGCCATCTCGCGGGAGGACGGCCGGCAGGCAGTTGTCAGGCGGTCAGTGCGTTTCTCTGACGATCTCGTCCCAGGTCTTGACCTTGGTCTCGCCATTGAGGAAGGGCAGTGCGGCGGCCACCAGTTCCGGCGCGAAAAACACGTCGTAGTGGGTGCGGTTCGGCAGGATGGCCAAGCGGTTCTGCGACAGGTTCTCGCGCATCCAGCCGGCGTCCTTCAGCCCGCCGCCGAGCATCTGATAGAACTTGATCTCATGCTCGGGCCGGTACATGTCGCTGTCGCCAAATATCAGCATGACCGGCATCTTCAGCTTCGCCACGGCGGCGGAGTAGTCGTAGTCCTTGCGCATATGGGCGCCCAGCTGGTCGAGCAGTTTTGGAAAATCCTGCGGGCGCGGCGCGACCGCCACGTAGGATTTGTACATCGGCGTGTCCTTCATCATGTCGGCCATCGCGGCGCCGACCTGCGCCTGCTGAGTACGCATGTCGGCATAGAAGCCGTCCGAGGCATACCCGGTCGAGACCAGCACCAGCCGGCGCACTGTCTCGGGATGCTGGGCGGCCATGCGGAAGGCAACGCCGCCGCCCAGCGAATAACCCATGACGTCGACTTTGTCGTAGCCGAGCGCCTTGACGATCGCCGCCATGTCGTCGCCCATCACCTCAAGGCTCAACGGCCGATCGCCGAGCGCGGTGCGGCCGTGACCATGCAGGTCGACGCCGATGACGGTGCGGCTTTCGGCAAGCTTCGGCAGGATCGGCGCGAACATGTCTGTGGTGCCGAGACCACCATGGAGCAGAATCAGCGGCTCGCCCCGGCCATAGACGGCGTAATAATAATTCAGGCCGTTGATCGGCAGCAGGCCGGATTTCGCCAGCTTGGGCATGGCTTTCGTTTCGCTGGTCATGGACGGCTTTACGTCCTCGGCATTGCTGTCGCCCGGCGCGGCGAAGAGCGCCGCGGCCGAGGCGAAAATGGCGAAAAACATCGATCTGGACATGTCGGTCTCCTTGCGTCCCGCCGATATCAAAGCCGCTTGGCGACTTCTTCGAGCTGGTCGGCGCACTGGCCCCAGCCCTCGTGAAAGCCCATCTTCTCGTGCTCTTCGCGGTCAGTGACCGACCAATGCGCAACCCGGGCGATGTAGCGGGTCTTGCCCTCGCCTTCATCCTCAAAGGTCAGCACGACCGTCATGAACGGCTTTTCGGACGGCTCCCAGGCCTTTGTGTAGGCGTCGGTGAGAACGATCTTTTTGCCCGGCACGACTTCGAGGAAGACCCCGGGGTTCGGGAATTCGTTGCCGTCGGGACCGGCCATCACAACCAGGCTGGAGCCGCCGGTGCGTACGTCCATTTCGGCGCGCGGCGTCGTCCACGGCTTTGGCGCGAACCATTGCGTCACGAGCTTCGGCTCGGTCCAGCAGCGATAGACGTTCTCGCGCGGCGCATCGATGATGCGGGCGAGAACCAGTTCACGGTCGGAACTGGGGGCGATGTCGAGCTTGGTCGTCATGATGGTCTCCTCACTTGCTTGCAAAAGGATTGCTTGAATGCCGGTTTCCGTCTCAAGGACGAGTGGGCAACGCGCAGCCCGACACGGTTTCGCGAAAAACTTCGCCAGGCCGATTCCGGCGGACGCCGAATGAGAGCTTAGTGGCGCTTGGCTTGCACCAGATAGGCTTCGATCTCGGTCTCGCCGAGCCACTTCGCCGCTTCCAGCCGGTGCAGGCCTTCAACCAGGATATGGCGCTTGCCGTCGTGGCGCACCTGGATCGGCGTCTTCATGCCGTTTTCCAGAATGTCCTCGGCCAGATGCCGAACGGTCTCGGGATGCAGCGTCTTCCTGCGCGCGGTCGGCACGTAGATGTCGTCCACCCTGACCTTTTGCACTCTCAGCATGTCGGCTCCCGCGGCGGAAAAGGCCGCCTTTTGAGAGATAGTCGGTTTGACAGGCAAGGCCAAGGCCGGCTGTCAGCTATCGCTGGCCCGATCGTTTCCGATTGACGCTTGCCGAGCAGATGGCCGAAATGGCGATCTTCGATCATGCCGGTAGCCATGACTGACTTGCCGACCGAATTCCCCGATTTCGGACTGACGCCCCACCCGCGCCGGCAAGCGGTGCGCGGCCACTACTGGGAGTGGCCGGGCATGGACGGCGAACATGGCGAGATCTGGTGCTACAGCGACCGTTTCTCATACCGTCGGGGCGAGACGGTGACGCTGCATGTCAGCTCGACGGCCTCCAGCTTCAGCATGGCGATCGTCCGCGACGGCGGCATCGAGACGAAAATGTTCGAGAAGGCCGGGATCGCGGCACGCTGGCAGGATACACCCGACCAATGTTCGGTCCTAGGCTGCGACTGGGACGCGTCGTTTGAATTCCGCGTCGGCGACGACTGGCCGTCCGGGGCCTATCGCGTCACGCTGACGGCGGATGGCCGCGATGGCAAGCCGGTCCGCTGCCACCATCTTTTCATCGTTACCCCGCAGCCCGGCAAGAAACGGGGTCGTGTGCTGCAGGTCGCCGCTACCGGCACCTGGCTTGCCTACAACACCTGGGGCGGCTCCAATCATTACGAAGGCATCACCGGCCCGAACCGCGACCAGTATGCCCCAATGGTGTCGACGCAGCGGCCATGGTGCCGCGGCTTTGTTGTCCTGCCGAAGGAGGCGCCGCGCGTGCCGCTCGAGGTCGCCGTGGCGCCCAAAACCGTGCCGCGCTATCCGCATATGGAATGGGCATTCGCCACCGGCCATTCGAAGAAATACGCCTCGTCGGGCTGGGCAAGCTATGACAGCCACTTCTTTCGTTTTGCAGAGCGTGCCGCCTATGCGGTCGACCTTGCCAGCCAGCACGAATTGCATTTCTCGCCCGAAATCCTCGACGACTACGACTGCGTCGTCTTCGTCGGCCATGACGAATACTGGACCTGGGAGATGCGCGACGCTGTCGACGCCTATGTCGAGCGCGGCGGCCATGCGGCGCGCTTCGCCGGCAATTTCATGTGGCAGACCAGACTGGAGGACGAGGGCCGCCGTCAGGTCTGCTACAAATACCGCGCCCGCGCCGAGGATCCGGTCTATCGCGGCGGCGACGTGACCCGCGCCACCAACTCCTGGGAAGCACCGGAAATCGGCCGACCGGGTGCGACGACCTTCGGGCTCAATGCGACCAGGGGCCTCTACGCCGGCTGGGGCGGTTGCGCACCGCGCGGCGTGCGCGGCTTTCCGGTCTACCGGCCTGAGCATTGGGCGTTCGCCGGCACAGGCATCTATTACGGCGACCTGCTCGGCGCCGACAGCCATGTCTATGGCTATGAGGTCGACGGGCTCGACCACGAGATCCACGGCGGCCTGCCCTACCCGACGCCCGACAGCGGCGCGCCGGATGGGCTGGAAATCCTTGCGGTCGGCATGGCTGCGCAAGTCGAGGAGAGCGCCGACATCGCGTTCGAACACCAGTTTCTCGGCGACGAGGATGGACGCTTCACCGCCGAAACGCTGTTCGGCGAGGCGAGCGACGCCAATCTCGACAAGGTCAAGCGCGGCAACGGCATGATCGTCAATTTCCGGCGCGGCAAGGGCGAGGTGTTCCACGCCGGAAGCTGCGAATGGGTCGCCGGCCTGCTAAGGCAGGACGCGATGGTCGAGCGTGTCACCAGGAATGTACTCGACCGCTATCTCGGAAAGTCCTGACATGCTGAAGTCCCAGACCCCTGCCCCGGATACCGAGACGCGCCTGCCGTCGCATCTGTTCTATCTGTCCAGCCTGCGCCGGCCGCTGGTCGACCGCGCCGAAGGCATCTACATCTGGACGCAGGACGGCCGCCGCTTCATCGACGGGTCGAGCGGACCGATGGTCGCCAATATCGGTCATTCCAACCGCAACGTACTCGATGCGATGAAGCGGCAGATGGATCGCGCCACCTTCGCCTACCGGCTGCATTTCGAGAACGAGCCGGCCGAGGACCTGGCACGGGAGTTGGCCGGAAAGCTGCCCGAAGACCTGGACCGGATCTTCTTTGTCTCGGGCGGTTCGGAAGCGACGGAATCCTGCGTCAAGCTGGCGCGGCAATGGGCCGTCGCCACCGGACAGGCCAGCCGCTGGAAGGTGATCACGCGCTTTCCCTCCTATCATGGCGGCACGCTCGGGGCGCTCGCCGTCACGGGCGACGATGCGCTGGCCGAAACCTTTGCGCCGATGATGCAGGTCATGCCGACCGTGCCGGCGCCGGCCGCCTGGCGCGACCGCGACAATCTCTCGATGGAACAGCGCGGCGTCCGCTACGCCGACATGCTGGAAGAGAATATCCTCGCCGAGGGGCCGCAAAGCGTGCTCGCCTTCATCATGGAGCCGGTCGGCGGCGCTGCCACCGCGGCGCTGGTGGCGCCGGACAGCTACTATCCGCGCATCCGCGAAATCTGCGACCGCTACGGCATCCTGCTCATCCATGACGAAGTGATGAGCGGTGCCGGCCGCACCGGCAAATTCCTCGGCGGCGACCATTTTAACTGCAAGCCCGACATCGTCGCGCTGTCGAAGGGGCTGGGCTCGGGCTATGCGCCGCTCGGCGCGCTGGCGGCATCCATGCGGCTGGTGCAGCCGCTGCTCGCCTCCGGCGGCTTCCAGCATGGCCATACCTATGCCGGCAATCCGCTCGCCTGCGCCGCCGGGCTCGCCGTGCTTGGCGAAATGGATCGTCTCGATCTGATCGCCAACGCGGCTGGCATGGGCGATCTTTTGATGGCTGAGTTGAAGGGCCTGGCCAAGCGGTTTCCGTTTATCGCCGACGTGCGCGGCAAGGGACTGCTGCTCGGTGCCGAGATGGTCGCCGACCCCGATACGCTGCGGCCGATCGCACCGGCGAAGAAGGCCACCCAGCGCCTGCTCGACCTCGCCTATGAGCGCGGCCTGATCATCTATGGGCGAAAGGTCAAGGGCGGCGTCGACGGCGACAATTTCATGGTGGCGCCGCCGATGATCGTCACGGCCGAGCAGATCGGCGAGATCGTCGCCATCATCGGTGACTCGCTGCAGGTGCTGGCCGGCGAACTCGACCTGCCGGTCGAAGGCTGAGCCATGGCGCCGCGAAAAGTCATCATCACCTGCGCCGTCACCGGGTCGGTGCACACGCCGTCGATGTCGCCGCATCTGCCGGTGACGCCGGACCAGATCGCCGCAGAGGCGATCGCGGCTGCCGAAGCCGGCGCCTCGATCCTGCATCTTCACGCCCGTGATCCGACGGACGGGCGGCCGACCGCCGATCCTGATGTGTTCATGCAGTTCCTGCCGCGCATCAAGCAGGCGACATCAGCGGTGATCAACATCACCACCGGCGGCTCCTCGCTGATGACGCTCGACCAGCGGCTGGCCGCACCACTCAGGGCCGAGCCCGAAATGTGCTCGCTCAACATGGGCTCGATGAATTTCGCGCTGTTCCCGATGCTCGACCGGTCAAGGGAGTGGCGGCACGAGTGGGAGCCGAAACTGCTGGAAGCGACCCGCGACACGATCTTCAAAAACACCTTTGCCGATATGGAGACCGTGCTCGAAAGACTTGGAAAGGGCTGCGGCACACGCTTCGAATTTGAATGCTACGATGTCGGCCACCTCTATTCACTGGCGCATTTTCGCGATCGAGGTCTGGTGTCGGGACCTCTGTTCATCCAGTTCGTGTTCGGCATTCTCGGCGGTATCGGCGCCGATCCCGACAATCTGGTTCATATGAAGCGCATCGCCGACAAACTGTTCGGCGACAGCTACCAGTTTTCGGTGCTGGCCGCCGGGCGCCACCAGATGCCGATGATTGCGATTGCGGCGGCGATGGGCGGCAATGTCCGCGTCGGGCTGGAGGACAGCCTTTACGACGGCCGCCAGCTGGCAAAGTCCAATGCCGACCAGGTGCGCCGCATCCGCAGCGTGCTCGACGGGCTGTCGCTGGACGTCGCCACGCCCACCGAGGCGCGCGAGATGCTGGCGCTCAAGGGCGGTGACCGGGTGGCTTTTTGAGACGATGATTTGAGATGCTTGCGTTCCGTCGCACCCCCCTCTGTCCTACCGGACATCTCCCCCGCAAGGGGGGAGATCGGATGTCCCAGTCGTTTCCGCCAATCGTCTACGTTGCAGGACAGACGCCAAGAGCGAAGCTGCCAATCTCCCCCCTTGCGGGGGAGATGTCCGGCAGGACAGAGGGGGGTGCCTGGGCGCCCTGCCTGTCGTGACTACGCCATCAACAAACGTCCTCATCCGCCCCGGCCGCATCGAGGACGTCGAAACCATCCATGCCGCGATCCTGCGGCTTGGCGCGCATACCGGCGCACACCAGGAAATCACTTCTACGCCCGAAGACCTGCGCACCTGTGGCTTTGGCGAAAAACCCGCCTTCTCGACTCTGATCGCCGAAGTCGACGGCGAGTTTGCCGGCCTCTGCCTGCATTTCCCGATCTTCTCGACCTGGATGGGGCGGCCCGGCGTCTATGTGCAGGATCTCTATGTCGAAGATCGGTTTCGCGGCCGCAGGATCGGCGAACGCCTGCTGCGGCGTGTCGCCCGAGAATGCCGGAAGGACGGCGGCGCCTATCTCAGACTGTCCGTCGACAGCGACAATGAAACCGCCAAGGCCTTTTACGAAAGGCTGGGCATTGCCTGGTCGAGCTACGAGCAGGTGCAGAAGATCGTCGGCGACGCGTTCTTTGCCTTCGCCGATGCACCAGAGGAATGAGGGAAATCATGAAAGCCTTTTATGCCGAAGAGCAGAAGCGCCACGATCCCAAGGCGTTCCTCTCCAGCGGCGCCCAAAAGCCCAATCCGGAAAAGCCGGAGCGCGTCGAACGGCTGCTCGCCGGCGCCGAGGCTGCCGGCTGCACGATCGAACGGCCGAGAGATCACGGGCTTGGTCCGGTTGCCGCTGTGCATACGCCCGAATATCTCGATCTTCTCGAGCACATCTTCGCGCGCTGGCAGCGAATCGAAGGCGCTTCGGCCGAAGTGATCCCCAACATCCATCCGATCGCGCGGGGCGGCTCTTATCCGGCCTCGGCGGTCGGCCAGGCCGGCTACCACATGGCCGATACCGCTTGCCCGATCTCCGGCGAGACCTGGCGGAGCGCGCTGTGGAGCGCCTGGAGCGCGGTCGAGGCCGCCGACACGGTAATGGCGGGCGCGCCGGCTGCCTATGCGCTGTGCCGTCCGCCCGGCCATCACGCCTTTGCCGACGTCGCCGGCGGCTTCTGCTTCATCAACAATTCGGCGGTCGCGACGCAGGTGCTGCGCAGGCAAGCTGCGCGGGTGGCGATCCTCGACGTCGACCTGCATCACGGCAACGGCACGCAAGGTATTTTCTATGCCCGGCCGGACGTGCTCACCGTCTCGCTGCATGCCGATCCGGTGCGCTTCTATCCGTTCTTCTGGGGTCATGCCGACGAACGCGGCGAAGGGCCTGGTCTCGGCTACAATCTTAACCTGCCGCTGGCGCGCAAATCCGGCGATGCCGCGTTCCTGGAAGCACTCGACATGGCGTTCCAGCGCATCCGCGCCTTTGCGCCGGAAGCGCTTGTCGTGGCGCTCGGCCTCGACGCCTTCGAGGGCGATCCGTTCGGCGGACTGACGGTAACGACGCCAGGCTTCTCGCGCATCGGCGAAGCCATCGCCGGTTGTGGCCTGCCGACGGTCATCGTCCAGGAAGGCGGCTATCTCTGCGACGAACTCGGCGACAATCTTACTGCCTTCCTCACCGGGTTCAGCGGCGGCAAGAAACGCTAATATCAGCCGGATGCCTCAGGATCGCTCCTGTCGCAGCATCGCGATAACGCGATGCACGCTCTCCAGCGTCTCATCGATCTCGGCCGCCGTATTGTAATGGGCGATGCCGATGCGCACGACACCGTGCTCGGCCGGAATGCCAAGCTGGTGCACGATCTCCCAGGCATAGTTGTGGCCGGACCACAGGAAGATGTTTTCCGCATTCATCTGCCGCACGATCGTCTCCGGCACGATGCCGTCGACAGTGAACGAGACCGTCGGCACGCGCTCTCCGAACCGTGCCGGATCGGTGATGCCGTGGATGGTCAGGCCCGAAACGGCCGACAGGCCGTCGATCAGCTTTTGCGTCAGCCTGTTCTCGTAAGCAATTGAACTTTCAAACGCCTTGACTATCCTGGTACGTCGCGAACCATCCTTACCGGCGGCGGCGCCCAGCTCCGTAAAATAATCGACCGCGGCTGTCAGTCCGGCCATCAGCTCGATCTGCGGCGTGCCGAGTTCGAACCGCTCCGGCAGAGCGTTGGACGAACAGCGGCATTTGTAGGGTGTCAGCGCGTCGATGACATCCAGCCTGCCCCACACGATGCCCATGTGCGGCCCGAAGAATTTATAGGCCGAACAGACCAGGAAATCGCAGCCGAGGTCCCTGACGTCGATCAGGCCGTGCGGTGCGAACTGCACGGCGTCGACATAGACCAGCGCGCCAGCCTGCCTGGCGATGCCGGTCAGCGCCTTCACCCGGTTGACCGAGCCGGTCAGATTGCTGGCGTAGTTCAAGGCGACAAGCCGCGTCCTGTCGGTGAGCAGCGCAGCAAGCGCCGCCTCCTCGATCCGCCAGCTCTGCTCGTCGAAAGCCAGCCAGCGCACGACAAGGCCAAGATCTTCGGCGAGCTGCAGCCATGGCGATACGTTGCCCTCGTGGTCCATGCGGGTGAGGATGATCTCGTCACCGGGTTTCATCGTGCGGCCGAGCGTGCGCGACATGTGGTAGGTCAGCGTCGTCATGTTCGCACCGATGATGATTTCCTGCGGGCTTGCAGCACCGAGGAAATCGGCCATCGCCGCATGGGCCTCGTCGACGATTTGTTGCGCCATGATCGTGGTTTCGAAGAAGCCGCCGAGATTGGCGTTTGTGGTCAACAGGCAGCGTGACACCGCGTCGGCGACCGTTTGCGGCACCTGAGTGCCGGCAGGGTTGTCGAGATAGATGCGGCGACGGCCCTTGTCGGTCAGCGACAGTGCCGGAAATTTCTCGCGCACGACCTCGATTGGAAAATTCACTTTTTCCCCCTCCCTACTGTAATCGTTCGGCGATCACGCCTTGCAGCGCCGGAAAGGAGCTCACGGACACGGGTTGCCGACACGCTGGTGGATTGCATCGACCGCCTTCTGCATATCCTCGGTCCAGACGACATCAGCGGAAGACAGCGCCATTTCGAGCTGCGGAAGGGTCGTCGCGCCGATGATGCTCGAAGTGACGAAGGGCCGGCTCGTGACATAAGCGTTGGCAAACAATGCCGGCTCCATGCCGAAAGAGCGCGCCAGTTCGTTATACTGGAGCTGCGCCTCCGCGGCATTGGGCGTCTCGTAGCGCTGGCCACGGTTGAAAAGCTGAGAACGCGAGCCTTGCGGCCGCGCGCCATGATCGTATTTGCCGGTCAGGTAGCCTTGCGCCAGCGGCGAATAGGCGAGCAGTGAAACCTGTTCGCGCTCGCAGACCTCGGCAAGGTTCACCTCGAAGCCGCGGTTGACGAAATTATAGGCGTTCTGCAGCGACGCCAGGCGCGGGCCGACGCCTTTGTCGGCTTCGCCGATAAACCGCATGACGCCCCAGGAACTCTCGTTCGACAGGCCGAAATGGCGGATTTTTCCGGCCTTCACCAATTCTTCGAAGACGGCGAGCGTTTCGGTGATCGGCGTCTCGCCGCCCGGTGCACCGGCGGAATCTGTCCGCAGCGGCACGGCACCGACGCGGTTCGGATTGGCGCCCCATGGCACGTCCCGTTCCGGCCAATGGATCTGGTAAAGGTCGAGATAATCGGTGTTGAGCCTGGTCAGCGATTTTTCGACGGCATCGAAGATGTCGGCGCGCACCAGCTTCGACGGGCGGTTGCCGCGAAACCATGTGTTGGCGGTGCGGCCAACCACCTTCGAGGCGATGATCACTTGATCGCGGTTGCCCTTCGCTTTCATCCAGCTGCCGATGATCTTCTCGGTCCAGCCTTGCGTCTCCGCCTTGGGCGGGATCGGGTAGAGCTCGGCGGTGTCGATGAAGTTGACGCCGCGCGAAAATGCCAGATCCATTTGGGCGTGGCCATCCGCTTGGGTGTTCTGCTGGCCCCAGGTCATCGATCCCAGGCAAATCTGGGAAACAAGAAGATCGGTCCGACCAAGGCGGCGTTTTTGCATGGAAATTTCTCCGGCGGGAACTCTTTTGCGCGGCTGCGCGGGAAGGAAGCCGCAGCATACAGGAATGCGCGGGCTGTCTCCAACCCTGCCGACCGTGGCCAGCGACTTTTCCGAGCGGCCGAAGCAGGGCGCTCGGCGAAGTCAAAAGATCAGCGCGGCATGGCTGCCATGCAAATGCTGCACTGCACAATTGTTACGAGTCGCCTACATTGAAGCTCGGGAGGACCAACCAGGGGCTGGAATCATGGGTTTTCTCACTGAAATGTTCGCCCGTCCACGTCCACAGGAACATCTGCGCTACCGCGCGGCTCTGGCGCTGCTTCATTCGATGAGCAATGCCGATCGTGCCGACATCGGCATCAAACCAGCCGATTTTCCGCGCGTCGCCCGCGAAATGTCCTCACGTTAGTCACGGATATCCCGGCTCGACCGGGATATCGCCATTCTTCAACGCGATCCCATGAAAATCGCCTTGCTCAGCGGCACACCATTGTGGCGCAGGATGTCGTAGGCGGTGGTCACGTGGAAATAGAAATTGGGCATGGCGAGATGCAGCAGATACTGCATGCCGGCCATCGACAATTCGCGCTGGCCAAGCTTCAGCTCGATCATTCTGTCATCGGAGCCGTCCATATCGGCAGCCGAGAATGTCGCCAGGAGGTCGACGGTCTTGGCGATACGCGCCTGGAGATCGGCAAAGCTCGCCTCGTTGTCTTCGTATTTCGGCACCTCGCGACCGGCAAGCCGCGACGGCGCGCCCTTGGCGTGGTCGGTGGCGATCTGCACCTGTCTGGTCAACGCATACATGTCCGGCGCCAGCCTCGACGTCAAAAACACCTGCGGATCGATCTTGCGGTCGAGCGCATTCTGCTCGGCGATGTTCAGCACGTCGGATAGCGCCTTCAACCTGGCCGAAAACACCGGCACGGACGCTTCGTACATCGATATGGTCACGAGACTCTCCTATCCTGGCGGGAACGCCGACGGCGCTGACCTAGCGCCTCCGTGGGCGATTCTTCAAGCGTCACCGCGTCGCCGCAATCGCTATGATAGGATTTCCCATCCGGTGGAGATTCCCGATGAGAAGCGCCCTTTTTGCAGCGACGGCTTTTTTCTTCCTTGCCGTGCAGCCAGTGCTCGCCGCCGAAGCACCTTATGTCGATGACAGGTCGGACGCCGAAGCGGTCATCCGCTCGTTCTACAGCGCCATCAACCGGCAAGAGTTCGCGCGCGCCTGGGACTATTTCGGCGACACCAGGCCGGCCAAGGATTTCGACGCCTTCGTCAAGGGCTATGACGGCACCGAAAGGGTCGAGGTCAAAACCGGTGGCGTGTCCGAAGACGGTGCGGCCGGCAGCATCTATTACAATGTTCCGGTCGCCATCCGGGCGACGGCCAAGGACGGCAGCGAAAATGTCTTTGCCGGCTGCTACACGCTGCGCCAGGTCAACGCCTCGATCCAGGAACCGCCATTCCGCCCGATCTTCATCGACAAGGGCGCGCTGAAACCGTCCAATGCCGAATTCGAGGACGCCGTGCCGGCAAGCTGCGGCGACGCACCGCCGCCGCCGAAGAAGGATGCGGCGCTGGAGCAGGCCAAGAAGGCGTTTGCGGCCACTTATGGCGACCAGTGCGACAAGGAAATGCCTGGCGGCGAGCCCTTGGCAGAGCCGGACGCCTACTCCCTGCGCTACAAGGATGCCGGCGCCGAGGCCGATCAACCCGAACGCGAGACGCGGCTGTTTCGCTTCTTCTGCTCGATGGCTGCCTACAATGAGAGTGCCGTCTACTATGTCCACGACGATGTGTCAGGCGTCCGGCAGCTGCAGTTCGCCTCGCCGGAACTCGATATCCACTATGAGAACAACGATAGCGAAGGCAAGGTCGAGGCGATCAACGTCACCGGCTTCCAGACCGACGACCAGCTGGTCAATTCCGAGTATGACGACGCCACCAAGACGATCTCGTCGCTCAACAAGTGGCGCGGTGTCGGCGATGCCGCGTCGGCCGGCACGTATCTGTTTCGCAACGGCAATTTCTCGCTGGTGCAGTACGATGTCGACGCCTCCTATGACGGCGAGATCAATCCGCAGACAGTGGTGGACTACAACACACCGCCTTAAGGGGCCTTCGACAGCATCCAGTTGAGCGTGCCGCGCCAGTCGGTCATGCGGATCGGCGTGCCGTGCGTGCCGGTCTCGAAGCGGACAAAGCGAGCCGGATAGGTTTTCGATTTGGCCAGGATCGAACGGAAGAAGGCTTCCTGTTTCTCGACTGGAAACACCGGGTCCTTGCTGCCCTGGCCAAAGAAGACCGGAACCCGGCGGCTGAAGGCCGGGCTCGAGAGGAAACTTTCATCCCACAGCGAACCGAGCAGCAGCAGCCCGCCGATGCGGCCGCTAGTGTCCTTGCGGACGGCTAGCTTCCAGCACAGTGCGCCGCCCATCGAGCCGCAGGCGACGAAGATCTTCGCGCCCGGCGACCGTTCGGCATAGTGGCCGATCAGCGCGGCGATCTGGGCAGCACCTGTGTCGCCGAAATCGGAGAAGTCCGGCGACAGATAGAGGCCGCCATTGCCGGCCATCAGGTTCTTGATGCGGTTGAAATTGCCGCCGAAGGTGAAATCGTCGACGCCCTGCTTACGGCTGCCGCCCTGCCCGTGGAGATAGAGCACGATGATGCCGGCGCCTTGCGTGCGACCGACGGCGACGTGGCGGATATTGCCGGCGTCGGTCTTCAGCAGCAGATCCTGCTGCACCTTGCGCACACCGATGTCGACATACTGCGCCTGCGCGCGGCGCTCCGGCACTTGGTCGCGGGCGTTGATATCGCGCAGCTCGCGATAGTCGACGACTACATAGGCGCCCTCGGACGAGAGGATGGCCGGATAGGCGAACAGATCGTCTTTGAAGGGCTTGAGAACGTCAGCGTAAGCAGCGCAAGAAGACAGGAAAAATATTGAAGTCAGTAGAGCGCATAGGACGGTTCGAATAGCCATCCCTCAGGCATGCGTTTTTCGGCCCCGGTTTGTCAATCCTGCAGCACGCCGCCGGCGCCTTCCAGCGCCTCGGGGGTGTCGACATCGATGGACGCTGCCCTGCCGATCTCGACATCGATGACATCGAGCCCCTCGCCCTCGACCAGATGGCGCGCGCCGGTATCGCCTTCGAGATGAGCGATCGCCGCAAACAGCGAACGCGGCAGCAACACAGGGTTGCCTCGCTTTCCCTCATGCGACGCGCGCACGACCGATCGGCCCTCGAATTTGCGGAATGCATCGATCAGCCTGTCGAGGTCGGCTGACGCGATGCCAGGCATGTCGCCAAGCACGATCATGGCGCCGGCAGCATCGCCGCTGACCCGCGCGATGCCGGCCTTCAGCGATGAAGACAGGCCCTCGGCGAAATCCGGATTATCAGCGAAAGTCACATCCAGTCCCGACAACGCGGCGCGTACACGCTCGCGCTGATGGCCGGTGACGACGACGGTGCCCGAAGCTTTAGAGCCGAGCGCGCGCTCGGCGCTGCGGCGCACCAGCGGCTGGCTGTCGAACAGTGCCAGCAGCTTGTTCGGGCCGCCCATGCGGCTGGAGCGGCCGGCGGCCAGCAGCACGATATCGACCTTCAACTCGGCACTCTCAGACTTTGGCGCCGGCAGCGGCTCGCGCGGCTGTGGCCGGGTCGGGATTTCCATCAACAGACCGCCGACACCCATGCCGGCAATATCCTTGGCCGTCACGTCGAGACCGGCGATCAACCTGTCGAGAACCCAGTCGAAGCCGTTCTCCTTGGGGCTGCGGGCGCAGCCCGGCGCGCCGATGACGCGCTTGCCGGCAAGCGCGCCGAGCACCAGGAGATTTCCGGGATCGACCGGCATGCCGGCGCGAGTGACGGTGCCGCCGGCCTTCTCGATCGCTGCCGGGATGACGTCGCCAAAATCGCTCATCGCCGATGCGCCGAAGATCACCACAATATCGTTGTCACGCGCCAGCGAGCCCGCAGCCTCCGCAACGGCGCCAGCGTCGTGCGGCGTGCGGCGCTCAGTGGTTAGCCGGCCACCCGAGCGCGCCAGACGGGCTTCGGTGACCCGCAACGTCTTGTCGAGCACACTCGGCTTGATGCCGGGCAGAACCGTCTGGATGACGCCGACACGCACCGGCTGATAGGCATTGACGGCAAAGATCTCGCCGCCGGCGCAGATCCTTGCCACCGCATCGACCAGGGCGGAAGCAACGGCGAAGGGAATGATCTTCACGGTTGCGACCATCTGGCCATTTTCGACCGGTGCGTGCTGCGGCAGCGTGGCGATGGTGATGGTCGGATCGACGGCGTTGATCGCGTTGATCATCGCGGCATCGACCGTGAAGATACCGGCAGCCCGGGCGTGTAGATTAACCCGGCCGGTCGCGGCGGGCTTCGCCTCGACATTGCGATAGATCATGCTTTCGGCGATCTTTTCGGCGGCAGCGTCCTCACTCAAATCATCGGGAGCAAGAACAGCCGCGACAACCTGCGAAATCCCTGCTGACTTGAGCAATGACACATCCTCGGCGCTCAGCCTGCGTGCCTTGCGCAAGCGCCGTTCTCCGGCCGTGGTGGCATGCGCCAGCACTGCGCCTTCGGCTGTATCTACGGGGATTGGCCCAAACTTCACGCCACCGCGTCCTTGGATTCGAGGCCGCGCGAACGAAACGCCTGGATCGCTTGCGCCAACACCGCCACAGCTATCTCGGCCGGGCTCGCCGCACCAATGTCGAGACCGATCGGCGCATGGATGCGGGCGACCTGGTCGGCGGTCGCGCCCAATGCCAGCAGGCGCTCAACCCGCTTCGCATGGGTCTTGCGGCTGCCGAGCGCACCGACATAGAAGCAGTTGGCGTCGAGCGCCGCCTTCAGCGCGAAATCGTCGATCTTCGGATCATGGGTGACGGCGGCCAGCGCCGTAAAGCTGTCGAGCGGCTGGCGCTTCAGGATATCCTCCGGCCATTCGGCATGCAGCGCGACATCGGGAAAGCGGTCTGCGGTGGCAAAGGCCGTGCGCGGATCGACGATCTCCACGGGGTAGCCGGCGATCCTGGCCATCGGCGCCAATGCCTGGCTGATATGGACTGCGCCGATCACCACCAGGCGCGGCTGCGGCAGATAGGCGTTGAGGAAGAAGGTTCGCCCTTCCGCCTCGACCGACCCGGAATTGCCTGATCGAAACGCCTTGGCGATCGCAGCGCCCAATTCGCCGGCGACCTGATCGCCCTCCCGCACGATGCGATCGCGGCCATCGCCGAGATCGGTGACCAGGATCACCGCGCGGCGGGCGCGGCGTTCGGCGTTCAGCGTCTTCAGCGCGTAGGGATCCATCGAAATATCTCTTGTTTAAGCATGATTCTTGTCGGCAAACCGGTTCCCACTTTGCGGGATCATGCTCTCTTGCTTAAGCATGATTCTTGTCCGCAAACCGGTTCCCACTTTGCGGGATCATGCTCTCTTGTTTAAGCATGATTCTTGTCCGCAAACCGGTTCCCACTTTGCGGGATCATGCTTCTAACCCAACCGCTCGACATAGACCTTGATCCGGCCACCGCAGGACAGGCCGACCTGCCAGGCGGTCTCGTCGGCGACGCCGAATTCCAGCATCTTGGCCTTGCCGCTGTCGATGACGTCGACCGCCTCGGTGACCACCGCGCCTTCGACGCAGCCACCAGAGACGGAGCCGTGGAAATTGCCGTCCGCGTCGATGACAAGGTGGCTGCCGACCGGGCGCGGCGCCGAGCCCCAGGTCTCGACCACGGTGGCAATGGCGACATCCTTGCCGACTTTCATCCAGCCTTCCGCGATGATCAGCGGATCGCGGGCCTCATCGAGATAAATGCTGTTTTCCATCACCGTTTCTCCCGGAGAAAACATATGACTATGCTGCGTCTCTCTCGCCACCCTCAATCCATCTGCGTGGGTCGACGGAGCGCGCCGAAGTCTTGTCCAGCGACGCGCACAGGTCGGCGAGCGCATCGAGATTGTGCACCGAGCGAAATTCGTCGACATGCGGCAGCATCGCCTTGACGCCGCGGGCGCGCGCCTCGAAGCCGTCGAAGCGCAGCAGCGGGTTCAGCCAGATCAGCCGCCGGCAGGATTTGCGCAGGCGCTCCATTTCCTGCGACAGGCCGGCAACGTCGTCGCGCTCCAGCCCGTCGGTGATCAGGAGAACCACCGCACCCTGCCCCAGCACACGCCGCGACCACAGCCGGTTGAATTCGCCCATCGTATCGCCGATGCGGGTGCCGCCCGACCAGTCCATCACCGCCGCCGAACAGTCGGCGAGTGCTGCGTCTGGATCGCGATGGCGCATCTGCCGCGTCAGATTTGTCAGCCTGGTGCCGAAAACGAAGGCGTGCACGCGCCGGCGCTTTTCGGTCAGCGCATGCAGAAAATGCAGGAAGATGCGCGTGTACTGGCTCATCGAACCGGAAATATCGGCAAGCACGACCAGCGGCGGGTGAACCTCGCGGGCTGAACGGAATTTCGGCAGGATCAATTCGCCGCCGGTGCGCGCACCGGAACGCATCATGGCGCGCGGATCAATACGGCGACCATGCGCATTGGACTTGAAGCGGCGTGTCCTGACCATGTCGAAGGGCAGCCGCAACTCGGCGATCGCCTTCTTAGCGTCGATCATCTCGGCGGCGTTCATCTGGGCAAAATCCTTGCCCCTCAGCACCTCGTTGCCGGAAAATGTGAAGCGGGCGTCGACCTCGATCTCGGGGATTTCCTGCGCCGGCTGGTTCTTCTGGTGGCCCTCGAACATCGCCTGGCTGACGCGGTTTTCCGCAGCCCGCGGCTTTTGCTTCTCTCTGATATCAGGCGCCACCGGCGAAAACATCGCCAGCATCTTTTCGATCAGTTCGTGCGATTTCCAGAACAGCCGGAAGGTTTCGTCGAAGGTGGGGTGATCTTCGTGCCGCGATACCAGCACGGCATGCAGCGTCCAGTAGAAATCGTCGCGGGAACCGATGCCGGCGGCCAGCACCGCCTCGATGGCATCCTTGACCGAGGCCGGGCCGACCCGCATGCCGGCCTTGCGCAAGGTGCGGGCGAAATAGACGATGTTATCGGCGATCCGCCCGTCCGGCGTTGCCTCTTTCGGTTCGGGACGCAGCGTTACCATCGCCCTACTCCGCCGCCGAAAGCTCGGCCTTCACCTCGTTGAGGATGCGCCGGCTTTCGCCCTGCTCGATACGGGCAATGTCGTCTTGGTATTTCAGCAGCACGCCGATCGTGTCGGAAACGGTTTCCGGATCGAGCGCCACCTTGTCGAGTTCGGTCAGCGCGCCGGCCCAGTCGATGGTCTCGGCCACACCCGGCACCTTGAACAGTTCGATCTGGCGCAGCTTCTGGATGAACGAAACCACCTCGGCCGACAGCCGGCTGTTGGCCTGCGGCACTTTCCGGCGCACGATTTCCAGCTCGCGCTCGGCATTCGGATAATCGACCCAGTGATAGAGGCAGCGCCGCTTCAGCGCGTCATGGATCTCTCTGGTGCGGTTGGTGGTGATGATGACGATCGGCGGCTCCTCCGCCTTGATCGTGCCGAGCTCGGGCACCGTGACCTGGAAGTCGGAGAGGATTTCGAGCAGGAACGCCTCGAAGGCCTCATCGGTGCGGTCGAGCTCGTCGATCAGGAAGACCGGGGCGGCGCCCGCCTTGCCGGTCAGCGCGTCGAGCACCGGGCGGCGGATCAGGTATTTTTCGGAAAAGACGTTGCGCTCCATGTCGGAGCGGTCAACCTTGCCGGCCGCCTCCTCCATGCGGATCTCGATCATCTGCGCGGCGTAATTCCACTCGTAGACGGCCGAAGAGACATCAAGGCCTTCATAGCATTGCAGGCGGATCAGCCGGCGGCCGAGCGCTTGCGCCAGCACCTTGGCGATCTCGGTCTTGCCGACGCCGGCCTCGCCCTCGAGGAACAGCGGCCGTTTCATGCGCAGCGACAAGAACAGCACGGTCGCCAACGACCGGTCCGCCACATAGTCCGCGCCGGTCAGGAGATCGAGCGTCTCATCGATCGTCCGCGGCGTAGGGCGTGGTTTCAACCCGGTCATTCTCTCTCCGTGCGTGCGGCCCATCCAGAGCCTCTACAGAGCGTGATAGCCGCGGTCGTGATAGATCAGCGGCCGCAAATTATCGCCGATACGCAGGCCTGTCACCTTGCCAAAAAGCACACGGTGGGTGGCCAGATCCTTGGTATCGATCAGTTCGCAGTCGAACACGGCAAGCGCGCCCTTCAGTGTCGGCGCGCCGGTCGAGATCATATCCCACTCGCCGAGCGCGAAGCGTTCCTCGACGGGCAGGCCGGTGAGGCCGGAAAAGCCGACCGACAGCGCCTCCTGGTCCGAAGCCAGCGCGTTCAAGGCGAACCTGCCATTCTTCATGAACGGCTCGTTCTTGGGATTTTCGCGATTGAGGCAGACCAGGATGGTCGGCGGCGTGTCCGACACCGAACAGGCTGCAATGACAGTCGCACCCCGCCTGCCGGCGGAACCATCGGTGGTGACCACATGGACGTGGCCGGCAAAATGGGCCATCGCGTCACGATAGGCCTGCGGCCCTATGTCGTTCTTCTTCAGCACCGGCGATTTCCATTGGTTTGAAGCGAGATGAACCCAACCGTTATATATGGCGGCATATTGCATGCCACAAGCGAAGTGGTTGACATGCATCCTGAATTTCGCGTGTTGCGTGAAAGCTGACCAGCCTTTAGGTCTTGGCAGGAAGTGGCGCCGGCAAACACGCGACCGGCGCGGAGGAATTCTTCGCTCGCATGCGACCCCGGACAATAGGCACGACAACGACAATAGCGGTGCTGGCCTGGCTGTCTCTCGCCGGTGATGCGAACGCTGAGACGCTGCTGGTCGGTGTCGCAGCACCACTGTCCGGGCCCTCGGCGATGCTTGGCAAACAGATCGAGGCGGGTGCAGGCCTGGCGGCAGCGGCAAACGGTGCTCAACTCAAGGTTGTCGACGACGCCTGCACGGCCGATGGCGGGGCTGCCGCGGCGAGGGAATTCGTTGCGGCGAAGGTCGGCGTGGTCGTTGGCTTCCTCTGCACCGGGGCGATCGAGGCGGCACTGCCGATCCTGAAGGACGCCGACATACCGGTCATCACCGTCGGCGTGCGCACCGAAAGCCTGACCGACCGGCGCGCCAAGACCGGCTGGCCGATCTTTCGACTTGGGCCGCGCGGCGATGACGAGCGCAACGCGGTCGCCTCCAACCTCACCCGCCAATGGCAGAACGAGCTGTTCGCCATCATCGACGACGGCACGATTTACGGCCGCGAAATCGCCGAGACACTTCGGGCGGCAGCCGAGCAGGCGGCGCTGAAACCGGTGTTCGTCGACACATTCAGGCCGCAGCTCGACAACCAGATCGGGCTGATCGGGCGGCTGAGGAAGGCCGGCGCAACGCATGTCTTCGCCGGCGGCGACGGCGAAGACATCGCCATCATGGGCCGCGACGCCGGCCAGCTCGATGCCGGCATCATTTTTGCCGGCGGCGAAGCGCTGCGCACAGCGCCCGGCGACGTGCCTTATACCACGGGCACGCTGATGTTTGCGCCGCCCGAATGGGCCGATGTCGCCGACTCCAGGGTGCTCGAAAGCTTTGCCGCACAAAAGATCGTGCCGGAGGGCTACACGCTGCCGGCCTATGCGGCGGTCGAGATCGCCAAGGCGGCGACGGCCCTGGCGGAACCCCCCGGCAAGCCACTGGCCGATGCGCTCGCCGCGCATGACTTCAGCACCGCGATCGGACCGATCCGCTTTGACGGCAAGGGCGACTTGACCGAAAACCTTTATCGGGTCTTCCGTTTCAACGGCGCAAATTTCGTGCCGGCGGAGGCCAAATGATGTTTCGCACCGGGCCGCGCAATCTCATCACCGATGTCGCCGGCCTGCGTGTCGGCAACGCTTCCGATGCGAGGCTGAAGTCCGGGGTGACCACCATCGTCTGCGACGAGCCGGCAGTGGCCGGTGTGCAGATCCTGGGCGGTGCGCCGGGCACCCGCGAGACCGACCTGCTCGAGCCGCACAATTCGATCGAGGCGATCCATGCCGTGGTGCTTTCGGGTGGCTCGGCTTACGGCCTCGATGCCGCCTCCGGCGTACAGGCGGCACTACGCGAAAACGGCATCGGCGTGGAGGTCGGCGGCTATCGCGTGCCGATCGTGCCGGCGGCGATCCTGTTCGACCTGCGCAACGGTGGCGACAAGGACTGGGGCCGCTATCCGCCCTACCGCGATCTCGGCTATGAGGCGGCACAGGCAGTCGGCATCGATTTTCCGCTCGGCACGATCGGCGCGGGCACCGGTGCCCTGAGTTCCGGCCTCAAGGGCGGCCTCGGATCGGCCTCGACGATGCTCGACCGCGGCGTCACCATCGGCGCACTCGTCGCCGTCAATCCGACCGGCTCGGTGACGATCGCCCGAAGCAGGCACTTCTGGGCAGCGCCCTTCGAGATCGGCGACGAGTTCGGCGGACTCGGTTATCCCACGCCGATGCCGAAGGACGCGAAAAGGATCCTGCTGAAATTTCGCGACAAGCACGTCGGAGGCAACACGACCATCGCCGTCATCGCCACGGACGCCCTTCTCACCAATGCCGCCGCAAAACGCCTGGCGATATCAGCGCATGACGGCTTCGTGCGCGCCATTTGGCCGACACATACGCCGGCCGACGGCGATCTGGTTTTCGCGCTGGCGACCGGCAAGAGCGGCATCGAGCTCGCGCCCAACGACGCCATCGAGCTTTACGCCGTGGCCGGCGCCACCATGGCGCGCGCCATCAGCCGCGGCGTCTTTGCCGCAACGCCCGCCGATGGCGACCTGTTTCCGGTCTGGTCGTCGCGCTGAATGCGGGCTGCCGTGGCCCGTCATCAGGTGGGGTCGGATTTTTCCTCCTCGAACGTGACCGCGACATCCGAATTTGCCGACAGCCGGATTTTCTGGCCCTCGACTTCGGCTACGAGGCTGAGCGGAATGAAGTGGTGATGCCCCCTGTGGGCGCCCTCGCCGCTGTCGCGCTTGGTCAGCTTGATTCGTTGTCCCTCAACTTTGTCCACAGTGCCGACATGGACGCCGTCGGCGCCGATCACTTCCATATGTTCGCGAATGCTGGCTGCATCGGTCATTGTGGGTTCTCCATTAGAGCGCCGCGCGTCCTTTTGGACGCGCAAAGGACGCTCTAACACTTTAAATCAACGCATCGTACTTTCCGAAAATCGATTCCGATTTTCGGGTCGATGCGGTGAAGCTGCCAACATAAACAAATGACGGCACGATTGGATGCATCGGGTTGCGTCTCAGAGGGCACGACGTTTTGACGATGTCGTGATAGTGATCGAAACAACGCTGGCTGCTCAAACGGAAATCCGATGCGAATTCTCGTCCTGTTTGCTGTGTCCCTCCTTGCCCAGTTTGCAACTTCGCTCGCCGCGCATGCCGGCGATGTTGCCGAGCTTGAAATCCTCGGCTTCACCGGGGATGGCGGCGCCTTCGCCTTCGAGGAGTACGGTGTCCAGGACGGGTCGGGGTTTCCCTACGCCAATCGCTATTACATCAACACCGCCGACGACAGTTTTCTCAAGGGCACACCGATCAGGGTGCGGCTTGACGACGAGAACGCAACGCTCGACGCGGCGCGTCTTGCAGCCCGGCAGAAAGGTGAAGCTATCATCAAACAGGCGGAATTGACGGCGAATCGCGGCATCACCGCCGGCTCCAACCCGGTGACCGAGCTTTCGGCCGATCCGTTCCGCATGGTGGTCAACCCGCGGCCGATCTTTTCGCCGGTCGATGATCCGCTCGAGTTCCGACTCGACGAGATCGGCATGAACGATACCGAAACCTGCCAAAACCTTGGCGAGATCAACGGCTTTCGCCTGTTGCGCATCGAGGCGAAAGGCGGCGGCAAGACTGAACTCCTGCACGAAGACAAGTCGATCCCCAAAAGCAGAGGCTGCCCGAACGGCTATCGAATCGGCGCGGTGCAGACATTTTCCATGCAGGGCCTCAGCGCCTATGCCGTGCTGATCGCGGTGCGCCAGTATGGCTTCGAAGGGCCTGACTATCGCTGGATCGCGGTGACCGGCCGGCTGTGACGTCGCTCCCCGCCATACGCAGCGGCGTCCTGGATCGCATCCGCAAGGCCTTGCCGTCGCCGTCCGCCGCAGTTTGCGGCGCCCTGCTGTGGGCCGCCGCGATGGGCGCCAGCGCACTTGTCAATCTGCTGCTGGACGACTGGGTGACCCCGGCAAATATCCGCTTCGTCTCGTTGCTCTATGCGGCGGGCGGTGCGCTCGCCTTTCCGGTTGGCCTGTTCCTGGCGCGGCTCGTCTCGCTCGGGCGGCATTGGCAAGTAGCCTTGGCGGCCGCGTTTGTCTGCCTTCTTGCCACCACGATCGGCTTCACCGGTGGGCTCTTTGCGCTGCAATACCGTTCCTACTATGCCCAGTGGCATGAACCTGCACTGACCATTGGCTGGTCCATCCAGTTCGTGCACACCATGGCAACGGCGTTCTATCAATTCATCGTGCTGGGCATCCGGCTTTATTTTCCGCTCGGTTTCATCGCGCTTGCGCTCGCCAGCATCTGGTTTGCGCGGCAGCAGCGTTGAGCATTTTGTCTGCCTCTGTTACGACGCGGGCGAACGCCCT
Source organism: Mesorhizobium sp. WSM4850 (assembly GCF_055811735.1). Lineage (NCBI taxonomy): Bacteria > Pseudomonadati > Pseudomonadota > Alphaproteobacteria > Hyphomicrobiales > Phyllobacteriaceae > Mesorhizobium > Mesorhizobium sp. WSM4850. Next base: position 43,427 of record NZ_JBVVPV010000026.1, read on the forward strand.
CGCAAGTCAGGACTGACCGATGATCCCTCGCTACTCCCGGCCGGAAATGGTGGCCATCTGGTCGCCCGAAAACCGATTCCGCATCTGGTTCGAGATCGAGGCCTACGCTTGCGACGCGCTGGCCGAGCTCGGCGTGATCCCGAAAAAGGCCGCCAAAACCATCTGGGAAAAAGGCGGGGCCGCCAAGTTCGACGTCGATGCGATCGACGAGATCGAGCGCGTCACCAAGCACGACGTCATCGCCTTCCTCACCCACCTCAGCGAATTCGTCGGGCCGGACGCCCGCTTCATTCATCAGGGCATGACCTCCTCGGACGTTCTCGACACCTGCTTTGCCGTGCAGCTCACCCGCGCCAGCGACATCCTTCTGGCCGACATCGACGGCCTGCTTGCGGCGCTCAAGCGCCGCGCCTTCGAACACAAGGACACCGTCACCATCGGTCGCAGCCACGGCATCCATGCCGAGCCGACCACCTTCGGCGTCAAACTGGCGCAGGCCTACGCCGAATTCTCGCGCTGCCGCGAACGGCTGGTGCATGCGCGCGAGGATATCGCGACATGCGCCATATCGGGTGCTGTCGGTACCTTCGCCAATATCGATCCTTATGTCGAAGAGCATGTGGCGAAGAAACTCGGATTGAAGCCGGAGCCGGTGTCGACGCAGGTGATCCCGCGCGACCGCCATGCGATGTTCTTTGCGACGCTCGCTGTCATCGCCTCGTCGATCGAACGGCTGGCGACGGAAATCCGCCATCTGCAGCGCACCGAGGTGCTGGAGGCCGAAGAGTATTTTTCGCCCGGGCAAAAGGGCTCGTCGGCGATGCCGCACAAGCGTAACCCGGTGCTGACCGAAAACCTCACCGGGCTTGCGCGCATGGTGCGTTCGTTCGCGCTGCCGGCGATGGAGAACGTGGCGCTCTGGCACGAGCGCGATATTTCGCATTCGTCGGTCGAGCGCATGATCGGCCCGGATGCGACTGTGACGCTCGATTTCGCGCTATCGCGGCTGACCAGTGTCATCGACAGATTGCTCGTCTATCCCGACAACATGCTGAAGAACATGAACAAGTTCCGCGGCCTCGTGCATTCGCAGCGTGTGCTGCTGGCGCTGACGCAGGCCGGCGTCAGCCGTGAGGACGCCTACCGGCTGGTGCAGCGAAACGCCATGAAGGTATGGGAGCAAGGCGCTGATTTCCTTGAGGAACTTTTAGCCGACAAGGAGGTCACCGCAGCCTTGCCCGAGGCCGAAATTCGTGAAAAATTCGACCTTGGCTATCATACCAAGCATGTCAACACGATCTTCAAGCGGGTGTTCGGAGAAGCGTGAGGCCACGCCGTTTTGACCGGTCCCAGCCGGCGGTTCCAAGCTGGAGCACCCTCATCGGACCCCGGAGCCTGTCCTCGGGCTTGCCGAAGGCAAGACCCGTGGGCGGCCACCTTCTCCCACAAACAAGGGGAGAAGGTAAGACGGCATCGACCTCGCCGCACCGTCAGGTTCGAATAATCAAGCCTTGCCGGGAACGGTCCTGATCACCGTTCCCCACGGGTCCTCGCGCGTCGCTGCATCAGTCACATTGTCGGACCGCATTTCGACCCAGGCGAGGCCGGACCGGGAAGGATCGCGACGGCCGGCGCCGGCACTCTGCCACGAATTGGCGCCTATGTGGTGGTGGTAGCCGCCTGACGACAGGAACACCGCCGCGCCACCATATTTCGCCATGGTATCGAAGCCGAATTCCTGGTGCCACCAGGCCTCGGCGTCTTCCGGCCGTCCGACGCGCAGATGGACATGGCCGATGATGCTGTTGTCCGGCATGCCCTGCCAGGCGGCATTGCCGGCGGGCACGTCGGCGACGACCGACGAAATATTCAGCCGTTCGGTCGCCATCGCTATCTTGTCACCATTCCACTTCCAGTCCTCATGGCGGCGGTCGGAATAGATCTCGATGCCGTTGCCTTCGGGATCGGTCAGGTAGAGCGCCTCGCTGACCAGATGGTCGGAAGCGCCGTCGATGCCGATATTGTTGGCGATGGCGTGGTTGATCCAGCGCCCGAGGTCGGCCCGGCTGGGCAGCAGGAAGGCAGTGTGAAACAGGCCGGCGCTGCGCGGATCGTCAGGCTTCGCCGCTGCATCCGCTTCGATGTCGAGCAAGGGACGATTGGCGGCGCCCAGCGTGATCGTGCCACCGGCGCGGCTCAGTTCCTGCAGCCCGATGACATCGCGATAGTAAGCGGCCAAGCTTTCGGCATCTCGCGCCCGCAGCCCGACGCGGGCAACGCTGACCGGGGTCGTGGCGGCAAAAGGCAATTCGCTCATCAAAGTCTCCGTTTGGCCGGCCTTCGACGAGATCCCCAAAACCAGGAGCCCGCGCCACCTACACCATCGTACGTCGTGTCAGTTCCAAATCCTGGGTCTCATGTACACGGCTGTTTCTTTTCCCGATGACAGATCGTCGTTCTTGATCGTTCACACAAGACGTCAAGAAGCGAACATGGTGTTCACAATTATGAGCAATCGCAAAATGATCAGACCCAGTTGCGCATGATCTTGTTCAAAAACCGCTTCACACTTTTTGGGATCATGCGCGGTTGCACGAAACCGTGTCCCTCGCTACATGCGCGCCATGAAAGTCAGGGATGCAGACATTCTCATCGTGCCGGGCTACACCAATTCCGGTCCCGACCATTGGCAGAGCCGCTGGCAATCGAAATTGTCGACGGCGCGGCGCGTCGAGCAGGCGGAATGGTCGAAACCAGTGCGCGAAGACTGGACGGCGAGCGTGGCGAAGGCGGTCAACGAGGCCGAGCGACCGGTCGTCATCGTCGCGCACTCACTCGGCGTCGCTGCCGTGATCCAGGCAATGCCGCAGTTCCAGCGTCCGGTCGCCGGAGCCTTCTTCGTGGCGCCGCCCGACGTCGCCAACCCAGAGATAAAACCCAGGCACCTGATGACCTTCGGACCTTATCCGCGCGAGCCGCTGGCATTTCCCTCGGTGGTGATCGCCAGCCGCAACGACCCGTTCTGCACCTTCGAGGTGGCCGAGGACATTGCCGGCGCCTGGGGCTCGCTGTTCATCGACGCCGGCGAGGCCGGACATCTCAACGCCGATGCCGGCTTCGGCCCGTGGCCGGAAGGCTCGATGACTTTTGCGAAATTCCTGACCGACCTTTAGTGCATGTCGCCCAAAAGCATGCCCTCGGGCCTGACCCGAGGGTGCGAAGCGGTTTTGGGACGACATGCATAAAACAAAGACTTTAAGCGCGTTACATTCCCTTCAATGCGACGCGCTTTAGGCGCTGATCGAGTCCCTCACGCTCTTCAGCAGGGTTTTTGCCCCCAGCCCGATCAACGCGTGCTCGGAGCCCATCGCCAGCAGCCGATAGCCCATCGACACCACACGGCCGGCGATGGCCGGCTCGATGACGTAGATCGCGGCATGCTTGCCGGCCTTGCGCGTCCGCTCGGCGATCGAGGCGACTGTTTCCATCATGCTTTCGAGCGTCGAGTTGACGGCGGCGCCGTTCGACCAGGCAATCGAAAAATCCGATGGCCCGAGGAAGATGCCGTCGATACCCGGCGTGTCGAGGATGCCGTCGAGTGCATCGAGCGCGGCGCGCGTTTCGACCATGGCGAAGGCCATGGTGCGCGCGTTGCTGTCGCGCAGCCAGTCGGCATAGTCGCCCTTGCCATGACGCGGAAAGGCATAAGTCGGGCCCCAGGAGCGCTCGCCGAGCGGCGGATACTTCATGGCGGCAGCGAACAGCCTAGCATCCGCCACCGAATTCACCATCGGCGCAATCACCGCCTCGGCGCCGAAATCGAGCGCGCGGCTGGCCATGTCGAAGCGGCCAACCGGAATGCGCACCAGCGCCGGTTTGTTGGCGGCCAGCACCGGCCCAAGGCCGCGCAGCACGCTGTCCTCATGATGTCCGCCATGCTGCATGTCGAGCGTGACGGCATCGAACCCCTGTCTGGCAAGAATCTCGACCGTCAGGGCATCAGGCACGCCAGACCATGCGGTGCACAAGGTTTCATCGGCCGCAAGGCGTGACTTGAGGGACATGGGCGCCTTCCTTATTCGACCTCGCATCGGCCCAAAATCGGCAAGCCCGATGCGAGGAGTCAAAGTTGAGCGTACCTCGTACTTTCCGAATGGATGCACGTCGCTCTAATGCAGTTCAGCCGGAAACAGCTGCAAAGGCAAAGAAAAACCGCCCGGAGGGGCGAGGCGGTCGATTGGTCCAGCGTGTCGATTGGCTCAGAGCAAGGGTCAGGTGTTCTTGATCTGCTCGATTGCCTGCGCCATCAGATCGTCCATGGTGCGGCGAATCTGATGATCCGACTGGGCGACTCCAGCTTCGTCGAAATCCTTGCGGATCTTGCGGAAAACGTCGTGGTCGCCGGCTTCCTCGATATCGGCGAGGACGACCTGGCTGGCATAGGCTTCGGCGTCGGCACCGGCCTTGCCGAGCTTTTCGGCGGCCCACAGGCCGAGCGCTTTGTTGCGGCGGGCCGCAGCCTTGAACCGGAGTTCCTCGTCGATTACGAACTTGCGCTCGAAGCCCTCCTCGCGATCTTTCATGCTGCTCATGGCATCCCTCCGGTCAAATCCGATTTGGTTGGCAGTCGAAATATGTGTCTTGCCCAGCACAAACCAAAAGGCCGCGGGCCGGTCAATATGCTACATCACTTGCTGCGCTGCGGCATTTCATTCCGGAAAGCGGTGATTGAAAGGATTTGCCGATTGAGCAAACACTGCGATTGGGATAGACACCGGCATTGAACCCCTACCGTTGCCGCACTAATTTAGGCGTACGGACAGGAACTGGTCGCTTGCCGCCTGCCCGGAAATCCAGAGAAAAGATCAGATGAAAAATCGCCGCCGCATTTATGAAGGCAAGGCCAAGATCCTCTATGAGGGCCCTGAGCCGGGAACACTGATCCAGTTCTTCAAGGACGACGCGACCGCTTTCAACAAGAAGAAGCACGAAATCGTCGATGGCAAGGGCGTGCTCAACAACCGCATTTCCGAGCACATCTTCAACCATCTCAACCGGATGGGCATTCCGACCCATTTCATCCGCCGGCTCAACATGCGCGAGCAGCTGATCAAGGAAGTCGAGATCATCCCGCTCGAGGTGGTCGTGCGCAATGTCGCCGCCGGCTCGCTGGCCAAGCGTCTCGGCATCGAGGAAGGCACCGTGCTGCCGCGCTCGATCATCGAATTCTATTATAAGGCCGATGCGCTCGACGACCCAATGGTGTCTGAAGAGCACATCACTGCTTTCGGCTGGGCAAGCCCGCAGGAGATCGACGACGTCATGGCGCTGGCCATCCGCGTCAACGACTTCCTCTCCGGCTTGTTCATGGGAGTCGGCATCCAGCTTGTCGACTTCAAGATCGAATGCGGCCGGCTGTTCGAAGGCGACATGATGCGCATCGTCGTTGCCGACGAGATCTCGCCGGACTCGTGCCGTCTGTGGGACGTGGCGACCCAGGACAAGCTCGACAAGGATCGTTTCCGCCGCGACATGGGCGGTCTGGTCGAAGCCTATCAGGAAGTCGCCCGCCGCCTCGGCATCATGAACGAGAACGAGCCGCCGCGTCCCGCCGGGCCGGTGCTCGTCGCCTCGACCGATGGCCTCAAAGGCAAGCCGCACTGAGATTTCTTGCCGCTCAACACGTCGAACAGGAGCATGTCCAGCGTGATCAAGGCCCGCATTACCGTCACTCTCAAGAACGGCGTGCTCGACCCGCAAGGCAAGGCGATCGAACACGCATTGTCCGGGATGGGCTTTGACGGCGTCGGCCAGGTGCGGCAGGGCAAGGTTTTCGACGTCGAGCTTGCCGAGAGCGACAAGGCCAAGGCCGAGGCCGATCTCAAAGCCATGTGCGACAAGCTTCTGGCGAATACGGTGATTGAGAACTATAGTGTGGCCATTACCTGAGGTTGTGCCGGAGGATATATGACTGAAGCCACGAACGAGTTGATGTACGAGCTCCTGAAGCGTGTGCACCACGAAGTTGCTGAACTTCGACCAGATGTTTCCGAAGTGAAGCGGGAGTTGAACGCAATTCGGGGTCACATGGTCGCAACGCAAAGCGACATCCATAACATCTACGGCATTCTTGGCCGTCAAGACGATCGTCTCGAACGTATAGAGCGCCGTCTCGAATTGCGTGGACTTGCCGAAGCCCAGGGGCCTTACGAACCGAAATGAAATCAGCCGTCGTTCTTCTGCCGGGCCTCAACCGTGACCGCGACATGATCGCGGCGCTGACCAAGATTTCGGGAACGCCGCCGGTCACGGTCTGGCAGACCGATACCGAAATCCCCGACGTCGACCTGATCGCCATTCCCGGTGGCTTCTCCTTCGGCGATTATCTGCGCTGCGGCGCCATTGCGGCGCGCATGCCGGTGATGCGGGCGGTCGCCGAAAAGGCGGCCAAGGGCGTGATGGTCATTGGCGTCTGCAACGGCTTCCAGATCCTGGTCGAGGCCGGCCTTTTGCCAGGCGCCTTGATGCGCAACACGTCGCTGAAATTCGTCTGCCGACAGGTCAAGCTGCAGATCGCCAACGCCAACACAATGTTCACCCGCCGCTACCAGCCGGGCCAGATCATCCGCTCGCCGGTGGCGCATCATGACGGCAATTACTTTGCCGACGCCGAGACGCTGCGCAGGCTCGAAGGCGAAGGCCAGGTCGTGTTCCGCTATGCCGAAGGCACCAATCCCAACGGCTCGATCAACGACATTGCCGGCATCATCAACGGCCAGGGCAATGTGCTCGGCCTGATGCCGCATCCCGAGAACCTGATCGAAGCGGCACATGGCGGCAGCGACGGCCGGGCGCTGTTCGAAAGTGCGCTTGGCATCGCCGCTTGATATCTTCAGCGTTCATCTTTTTTCCGAATTCGAAATAGGCGCCGCATGAGCCCGAGACAGACGATCGCCCGCCTCGCTCTTGTCGCCGCCGCCTGCCTTGTGCTCGCCTCCTGCCAGTCGAAGCCGAAGAACGCGCCGGCGCCTTCGGGCAAGAGTGCGCTGCTTGCCATGGAACAGGTGGCGATCGCCGCCCACAAATGCTGGATCGCCAGCAAGGATCCCGCTTTCAAACCCTATCAGATGGCCAACGAGCTGAATTCGTTCACCGGCACGCCGCGCTTCCTGCTGGTTCCGGTCAAGCATTATGGCGGAAAGCCGTTGCTGGTCGTGCAGGCACAGGGCAATTCACGCCGAGTTGACGTGTACGGTCCGCTGATGGCCGAACCGCTCGGCGCACGCATCGGCTCGGACATTGCCCGCTGGCAGGCTGGCAATCAGGCCTGCGGTGCGGCTGCATAGGGCAGTGAGCCGCTGCCTGCAGGTCGCCGGTCTGGTCATCGGCCTGGCCGCACTTGTCCTGCAAATCTGCATCACCGTTCCAGCGTCGATGGCAGCCGGCCGCAGTTTTGTCGGCTCGCTCGTCTTCTATTTCAGCGCGTATTCTCAGTCCCAGAACGGCCTCAGACCCTCACGATGGGCGTCGGCACGCGAGATGCCGATATCCCTAAGCTGATCGTCGGTCATTTCCAGCAAGACCAGCCGACTGCGCCGGCGATCCAGCAAGCGGCCGATCCGGTTTGCGAGTGTGTTGACCATTCGCACCAGGCGACGGACATAGCCTTGCCGGCCTGACGGGCGGGCTCCGGGCAATCCAGCTCTCATGTAACGGATTGTATCGATTGCAGCCATTTTCTTGCTACCAAAATTCGAGATTGTACCTATTTGTTGCGCGGTCACATATGTATTGACTCTCAAAACGGTGCAATATAGAAAATTGTCACCATGACAAATTGGCTTCCCGACCTTTCCGCCGGCTCCGGGCCGCTCTATCAGCGGCTTGCAGATTCCATCGAAACGGACATCGACCGTGGCGTGATCGCCGCCGGGGCAAAATTGCCGCCGCAGCGCGATCTGGCATACGACATCGGCACGACCGTCGGCACGGTCGGCAGGGCCTACCAATTGTTGCGCGAGCGGGGCCTGGTGAGCGGCGAAGTCGGACGCGGAACCTATGTGCTTGGCCGGCATGACACCAAGACCGATCTGCTGGCGCCCGACCCGCAGGTGGAAGGCACGCGCTATATCGATGCGCCTCGCGGCAAACTGCGCTTCGACAGCACGGCTGCGCCTGATACCGGCCAGGGCGCCATTGTCGCCGATGTGCTTTCGCGCACGGCGCAGGAGCATCCGTACGAGATTTCAAGCTATACGCGGGATTTTCCCAACCGCTGGGTCGAGGCCGGCTGCAGCTGGCTGTCGCGAAATTCGTTTCGCCCAAGCCCCGATGGCATCGTTCCGACGCTCGGCACCCATGCCGCGGTTATGGCGGCGATTGCCGCGCTGACGACGCCCGGCGACTATATCGTCTTCGAGCACCTCACCTATTCGCAGATTTCTCGCAGCGCCGGCCTGATCGGCCGCCGCACCGCGCTGGTGACGTCGGACGCGGAAGGGCTCGATCCAGAGGATTTCGAACGCGTCTGCGCGCAAAAACACCCGAAAATGATGTTCCTGATGCCGACGGCACAGAACCCCACACTGGTGACGCTGTCGGCGACGCGCCGCGAGGCCGTCGCGCGCGTCGCGCGCGAATACAATGTCATCCTGATCGAGGACGATCTCTATGGCGATCTGACCGACGACCCGACGCCGCTCCTGGCCGAATATGCCCCCGAACGGACCATCGTTGCCGGCGGCCTGTCGAAATCGGTTGCGGCCGGCGTTCGCGGCGGCTGGCTCGCTTGTCCGCCGGCCTATCGCCACCGGATCCGGGTCGCTCACAAGATGCTGACGGGTGGCCTCCCCTTCCTGCTGGCGGAAGTGTGTAGCCGACTGGTTCTGTCCGGCCAGGCCAGCGAGATGCGCAAGCGCAGCATCGTCGAGATCAACGCGCGCGTGGCGATCGTGCGCGAGACACTAGCCGGGTTCGACTTCAACGCACTAGACAATGTGCCCTTCGTCTGGCTCACCCTGCCCGATCCATGGCTTTCCGGCACCTTCAAGAACGCCTGTCTCGAACATGGCGTGCTCATCGACGACGAGGACGAGTTCAAGGCCGGGCGTTCCGAGCAGGTTTTTCACGGCGTGCGGTTTGGCGTTTCACAGCCAGAGCGACGAGAGGACATCGCCGGCGGCGTCGGCGTGATCCGGCGGCTGCTGGACGAGGGCCGCGCCGGCTACGACAGTTTCTCCTGAACCGGCTTGAAACCGGCGGGCCGAGTGGCGATCTTTCGCTACTTGCTGCACCCTTTCCATCGTTTTTCGTCGCTTGATGGGTGTATCGGCTGCAAAGCTTGCGATAAGACGGGACTCGATCCCAAGGACATAAATTGCCGCCCATGACCATTTCCAATTCCGTGCCGATCACTCCGGAACTCATTGCCGCGCACGGGCTGAAGCCCGACGAATATCAGCGCATCCTCGACCTGGTCGGGCGCGAGCCGAGCTTTACCGAGCTCGGCATCTTTTCGGCGATGTGGAACGAGCACTGCTCGTATAAATCCTCGAAAAAGTGGCTGCGCACGCTGCCCACCACCGGGCCGCAGGTCATCCAGGGCCCGGGCGAGAATGCCGGCGTGGTCGATATCGGCGACGGCGACTGCGTCGTCTTCAAGATGGAGAGCCATAACCACCCCTCCTTCATCGAGCCTTATCAGGGCGCGGCGACCGGCGTCGGCGGCATCCTGCGCGATGTCTTCACCATGGGCGCGCGGCCGATCGCGGCAATGAACGCACTGCGCTTCGGCGCGCCGGACCACCCCAAGACCAGGCACCTCATCGCCGGCGTCGTTGCCGGCGTCGGCGGCTACGGCAATTCCTTCGGCGTGCCGACGGTCGGCGGCGAGGTCAATTTCGACGCGCGCTACAATGGTAACATCCTGGTCAACGCGTTTGCGGCGGGGCTGGCCAAGACCGATGCGATCTTCCTGTCGGAAGCCAAGGGAGTCGGCCTGCCGGTCGTCTATCTCGGCGCCAAGACCGGCCGCGACGGTGTCGGCGGCGCCACCATGGCCTCGGCCGAATTCGACGACAAGATCGACGAGAAGCGGCCCACCGTCCAGGTCGGCGACCCGTTCACCGAAAAATGCCTGCTCGAAGCCTGCCTCGAACTGATGGCGTCCGGCGCCGTCATCGCCATCCAGGACATGGGTGCTGCCGGCCTCACCTGCTCGGCGGTCGAGATGGGCGCCAAGGGCGACCTCGGCATCGAGCTCGACCTCGACAAGGTGCCGGTGCGCGAGGAGCGCATGAGCGCCTATGAGATGATGCTGTCGGAGAGCCAGGAGCGCATGCTGATGGTGCTGCGCCCCGAAAAGGAAAAGCAAGCCGAGGCGATCTTCCACAAATGGGGCCTCGACTTCGCCATCGTCGGCAAGACAACCGACGATCTGCGCTTTCGCGTGCTGCACCAGGGCGACGAAGTCGCCAATCTGCCGATCAAGGACCTTGGCGACCAGGCGCCGGAATATGACCGTCCCTGGAACGAGCCGAAGAAGCCGGCGCCGCTGGCGGCCGGCGATGCACCGCAAGCGGATGTCGCTGAGGCGCTGCTGAAACTGCTTGGCGGGCCCGACCTGTCCTCGCGTCGCTGGGTATGGGAACAATACGACACGCTGATCCAGGGCAATTCGCTGCAGCTTCCGGGTGGCGATGCCGGCGTGGTGCGCGTCGAGGGCCATCCGACCAAGGCGCTCGCCTTCTCCTCCGACGTGACGCCGCGCTATTGCGAGGCCGACCCTTACGAGGGCGGCAAGCAGGCGGTGGCCGAATGCTGGCGCAATCTTACCGCCACCGGCGCCCTGCCGCTCGCGGCCACCGACAACCTCAATTTCGGCAACCCGGAACGACCCGAGATCATGGGCCAGTTGGTCGGCGCCGTGAAAGGCATCGGCGACGCCTGTCGCGCGCTCGGCTTTCCGATCGTCTCCGGCAATGTCTCGCTCTACAACGAAACCAACGGGCAAGGCATCTTGCCGACGCCGACCATCGGCGGCGTCGGACTGATCGCCGACTGGTCCCAGATGGCGCGGATCGGCTTTGCCGCCGAGGGCCAGATGATCCAGCTGGTCGGCGCGCCGGCGATATGGGGAACGCATCTCGCCCAGTCGGCCTATATGCGCGACATCCATGGCCGCACCGACGGCCCGCCGCCGCCGGTCGATCTCGACCATGAAAAGCGCGTCGGCGACCATGTGCGCGCCCTGATCGCCTCCGGCGTCGTCACATCAGCGCATGACGTTTCCGATGGCGGCATTGCCGTCGCGCTGGCCGAGATGGCGATGGCGTCCGGCATCGGCGCGACCGTCCCCGGCCTGGTCGGGACCGATCCGATCCCGGTCTGGTTCGGCGAGGATCAGGGCCGCTACCTCTTGACACTGTCGATCGATCCGCAAAGCAAGGAATGGGACGCCATTCGCGAACAGCAGAGCAAGCTCGGCATCTTCGCGCCGTGGATCGGCTCGACCGGCGGCAGCGACCTGAAACTCGGCGAGGCGCGGGCGATTCCTGTCGGCGAATTGACCGCTGCCCACGAATCCTGGTTTCCTCGCTTCATGGCAAATGAGGTCGCGGACCCCTGATTTGATCGAGCGGGGTCGTTGCGGTGTGGTTCATCCGCCGTTTCGATCATATCTATGAGATCTGAACAAGGAATCCTCACATGGCAATGGACGCGCACGACATCGAACGGTTGATCAAGGAAGGCATTCCGGACGCCAAGGTGACGATTCGCGACCTGGCCGGCGACGGCGACCATTATGCGGCCGAAGTCGTGGCCGAGAGCTTTCGCGGCAAAAGCCGCGTCCAGCAGCACCAGATGGTTTACGACGCGCTGAAGGGCAATATGGGCGGCGTGCTGCACGCGCTCGCACTGCAGACCAGCGTGCCGGAATAGGCTTTTTAGGGCTTTGCTGGCTTGGGAAGATAGCCGTCTGATGCTCTTGGCCCAGGCCATCCTTTGCGCCATTTGCGTGACGAGGCGGCAAACGTCTTGTTTCAGGCAACCTATGGGTTTATTTGAAAGGGTATGTTTCGAGCCCGGCTCCCGCGGGCATGAAAGGATTTTCTATGAGCGGTATCAACGACTACATCGACAGCGAAGTGAAGGCCAACGACGTCGTTCTCTTCATGAAGGGCACGCCCGGTTTTCCGCAATGCGGATTTTCCGGTCAGGTCGTGCAGATCCTCGACTACATCGGGGCCGACTACAAGGGCGTCGACGTGCTGACCTCGGCCGAGCTGCGGCAAGGTATCAAGGAATACTCCAACTGGCCGACAATCCCTCAGCTCTACGTCAAAGGTGAGTTCGTCGGCGGTTGCGACATCGTCCGCGAGATGTTCCAGGCTGGCGAACTGCAGACGTTCCTCGTCGAAAAGGGCGTCAGCGTCAAAGGCGCCGCCTGACGAACATTTAGGGCACTTCGCCAAGCTGATTATCTCCCCGGTATCGGGGCACAAGACGAATGAATGCGCCGGTGCGCCGGCGCTTTTTCGTTTGAAGATCGGACTTTGCCGTGGATCAGCATGCAGAAGCGCAGCAACAGGCAAGCACCTTGCCTATTCCGCGCTGGGAATTCATCGCGCTGTGCGCGGCGTTGATGGCGCTCAACTCGCTGGCCATCGACATCATGCTGCCGGCGCTGCAGCAGATCGGCGCCTCGCTGGGCGTGGAAAATGAAAACCATCGCCAATATGTGATTGCCGCGTACATTCTCGGCTTTGGCGGCGGACAGCTCTTCTTCGGGCCGATCTCGGACCGCTTCGGACGCCGCGCTCCGCTCGTCGTCGGACTGGTTATCTACGTCGCCGCGGCGAGTGCGGCGGCAATCGCCCCGACATTTGCCACGCTTATTCTATGCCGGGTGGTGCAAGGCATCGGCGCCGCGGCCACACGCGTCATCGCCGTCTCGATCGTGCGCGACACCTTCGACGGCCGGCGCATGGCCGAAGTCATGTCGCTGATCTTCATGGTCTTCATGGCCATTCCGGTGGTGGCGCCAGGCATCGGCCAGGTCATCATGCTGTTTGCCTCCTGGCACTGGATCTTCATCACCATGGCGGCCGGGGCGCTGATCGTGTCGGCGTGGGCGCTGCTGCGGCTGCCCGAAACGCTGCATCCCGAATATCGCCGGCCGCTGACGGCATCATCCGTCCTTGGCGGTTTCCGCATCGTGCTGACCAACCGCATCGCGCTATGCTATGCCTTCGCCAGCACTTTTGCCTTCGGTGCGATGTTCGGCTTCATCAACTCGGCGCAGCAGATCTATGTCGACGTCTTCGGCGTCGGCGAGATGTTCCCGGTGATTTTCGCAGGGATCGCCGGCGTGCTCTCCTTTTCGAGCTATCTGAATTCGCGCCTTGTCGGCCGCATCGGCATGCGCCGCCTGTCGCAAAGCGCGCTGCTCTTGTTTCTGGCCATCAGCCTCGCCTGGCTGGTCGTTTCCATCCAGATGAAGATGCCGCTCTGGCTTTTCATCACCTTCTTTGCCTGCACGATGGTCCCGTTCGGCGCACTCGGCGCGAATTTCAACGCGCTCGCCATGGAGCCGCTCGGCCAGTTGGCCGGGACAGCGTCGTCCATTCTGGGCTTCATGCAGACCTTCCTCGGCGGCGTGCTCGGCACGCTGATCGGCCAAGCCTTCAACGGCACGGTGACGCCCTTGGCCGCCGGATTCTGCAGCGTTTCGCTTGGCGCATTGGTGATGGTGCTGATCGCCGAGCGCGGCAAATTCTTCCAGCCGCAGAACCCGCCGGTTTAGGCCGAACGCGTTTCAGGATTCATCCCCGCTCGCTGCGGTGAAGCGAGGGAACAGCAAACGCCCTGCGATCGCCCCACCCATCCTGTCCGAAATCGGCAGTGGCAGAGCCTTGTCGAGGGCCTCGAGGACGGAAGCGACGAAAGCCCGGTTGAGGCTGCCATCATCCCCCAGACGGGAGTAGGTGGCGCGAGGCTTGCCGATAAGTGTGCCGTTTCGGCGAATTGAGAACTGCAGCGTCAGGGTCATGCCCGCGGTTCCGGGCGGCGGCTCCCAACAGGCGACGATCGCGGAGAACATCTCGTTTATGGTGTCGACGGGTTCGGGACTGCGACAGCCGCGCTCCTGCGATGTTGCCGCGTTAGGCCCGGCAACCAGGGCAAGGGTAAGGGCGACAATTGCGGACCGAGGTTTCATCTCGGGTCTCCGGTTTCGCGCGGATAAATGTAATCGAAATTTTCGACTAAAGCTTCCATCGAGTATCAGCGCTGCGGATGGATCCTTTCAGACGTCGGCGCTTTAGTGGCGCACCATGCCGGCGTCGACATTCAGCGTCTGGCCGGTGATCCAGCGTGCGTCATCCGAGGCCAGGAACGACACCACATCGGCGATATGTTCCGGCTGCCCTTTGCCTTTCATAGCCTGCAGCATCTCGACGAAGCCGAACGCCTCGTTGTGCGGGCTCGCCTTGACCCCATCGCTCTCGATCAGGCCCGGCGTCACCGCGTTGGCGGTGATGTTGTATTTGCCGAGTTCTGTGGCGAGCGCCCTGGTGAAGCCAATGACGCCGCCCTTGGCCGCGACATAGGCCGCCATGTTCGGCGTGCCGGCAAAGAAGCTGTTGGAGGCGATGCTGATCACCCGGCCGGCCTTGCCGGCGGCACGCATCTGGTCCGTTGCCGCGCGGCTGACGATGAAGGTTCCGGTCAGATTGACGTCGATGATCTTGCGCCAATGGTCGAGGTCGACATCGTCCCAGGCGACGAAGGGCACGATGCTGGCGTTGTTGACCAGGATATCGATGCCACCGGTCAGTGCCTGGATCTCGGCGAAGAGCGCCTTGACGGATGCCGGATCGGAAATGTCGGCGGCGATCGCCTTCGCTTTTGCGCCGATCGCCGCCGCCGCCGCTTCGGAGCCTTCCGCATTGATGTCGCTGACGATGACGGTCGCGCCATCGGCGGCCAAGCGCGCGGCGATCGCCTTGCCGATGCCTTGTGCGGCCCCGGTAACCAGGGCGGTCTTTCCCGCAAGCCGTTCAGTCATTTCCGTGCTCCATGTGATCTGTGACTTCATCTCAGGCGTCGGCGTCGATAACGGCGAGCGCCGCGTCGATGCCTTTGCCGACCGCGAGCTTTTCGCCCAAAGCACTCATCGCGCCGCCAAGTGCCGTCAGCGCGGCGATCGCATAGATCGGCTGGGCGGTCGGGCCCATATGGCCGATGCGCGTCAACTTGCCCAATGTCTCGCCCCGGCCCGACGAGAACACCACGCCGTAACGGGCGCGCGCAGCCTGGCGAAGCGCCTCCTCGTCGATGCCTTCGGGCGTCCGGACGGCAGTCGTGGTCGGCGATGCGATGATGTCGCTGGCCGCCCAGATCGACAGACCCAGCGCGGCGACGCCGGCGCGCATGGCCTTGGCGGTGAGCGCGTGGCGCGCCCACACCGCCGCCGGTCCCTCATTGAGGTAGAGGTCGAGCGCGACGTCGAGCCCGTTCATCTCCGCGACGGACGGCGTGAACGGAAACGGCTTGTCCTTCGACCACGCATGCTCCCAATCGACGATGCTGAGCATCGACGCGCGCGGCGCCAGTGGATTGGCCTTCATTTTCGCCCAGGCCCGCTCGCTGACGCCCATCATCGTCAGCCCGGGAGGCGCGCCGAGGCATTTGTTCGGGCCGGTGACATAAATGTCGGCCTTGCAGTCCTCCGGATGCGTTTTCATGCCGCCGAAGGACGAAACGGCGTCGACGATCAGATAGGCGCCATGCGCCGAAACCAGCGCGCCGATGGCATCGATCGGGTTGATGGTGCCCGACGGCGTGTCGTGATGGCAGACGGAAACGATGCTGATTTCCGGATGCGCTTCCAGCATTGCCGCAACCGCCTGCGGGTCGATCGCCTCGTTATAGGGCACCTCGATTTCGAGCAGATGCGGCGAATAGCGCTTTGCCCAATAGCCAAAACCCTTGCCGTAGACTCCCGAGGCAAGGTTGAGCACGACGTCGTCTGGCGTGATCAGGGAGGCTGCCGCGGCCTCCAGGCCAAGGACCGGCTCGCCATGCAGAATGACCGGCTTGTTGGACAGCCGCATCGCCTTCTGCGCCTTGTCGACCACAGCCTCGTAAAAGAGCTGGAACGCCGGGTCGTAATCGTAGAGCACGGTGCGGCCGAGGCCGCGCAGCACATCGGGATAGGCGTTCACCGGCCCGGCGGTGAGCGTGATGACCGGTTCGGCGTGTTCGAGATAGCGCATGGTCTTTGTCTCTTCGTTGGCGGCGGTCAGCCGTAGAATTGCGTGCCGGTCCGATAGGTCTTGAAGTTTTCCATGTCGTGCGAATACATCAGCTCGGCCCCATAATCCTCGGCGAGCTTCTTCACCTTGCGCATCGAGTTGACACCCGCCACCGGGTCGATGTGGAAGGCCGCCTGGCACAGCGTTTCAAGGCTCTTCTGCGTGTAGGCCGCATCGATGGTGAACATGATCGGCTTGCGCTTGGGAAATTCGACCAGCAAGCTGTAATGGCCGATAGAATGGCCGGGCGTCGAGATCAATTTGACCCCCCTGGCAAGCTCGACATCGCCGTCGATGCCCTCGAAGGTCGAGTTGGCCCGCGTCGTGCCCTCCAGCAATTGCGCGGTCGCGCCACGCGCTTCGGCAGCCTCCGCCGAAAAGCTCAGATCCGAATAGCCAAGGTGCTCGAAAGGCTGAGGATTGCAGGCCTGCGGCACCTCGGTGCGATGACAGATCTTGTTGGCATGCGGAAAATACTTGTTGCCGCCGCAATGGTCGAAGTGGAAATGCGAGTTGACGACGACGTCGATATCCTTCGGCTCGAGGCCGAGCAGCGCCAGGGCGCCGGGAATGGTCTGGTGCTTTTCCTGGATCGGCTTTTCGAAAGGCAGCACCTTCATGACGTGGTCGTAGTCGTAGCCGGTGTCGATGAGAAACCGGCCCTCGGCATGCTCGATCAGGATCGAATAGACGGGAAAGCGCACTTCGCCGCCGGGGCCGCGATTCCAGAACACGTGATAGCCGTCGAGAACGAGCGAGCCACCATCGAGCAGGTAGACCTTGGTATCCGACATTTTGTTCTCTCCTCTGTTGGCGCGGGTCCCGTCCGCGCCTGAACCGGATCAGCGCACGCCGCGCTCGTATGGAATGCCGAGCGCTGCCGGCAGGCTGGCCCGCCGGCCGAACAGAACCAGCATGATCATCACCGCCAGGAACGGCAGCATCTGGATGACGTCGGTTGGTATGTTGATGCCGGCCACCTGCATGGCTGTCGTCAGCGACAGGCACACGCCGAACAACAAGGCACCGAACAGCACCCAGACCGGGCGACCACGCGCCAGCATGGCCAGCACGATTCCGAGAAAGCCCGCGCCATTGGTGATGAAGGGAATGAACAGGCCGGCGCCGACATTGGCGAGAAAGGCGCCGCCAAGCCCTGCCAGCGCTCCAGTCGTCAGCACGGCGATGGTGCGGGTTCGTGCGACGTCGATGCCGGCGACGTCAAGCGCGGCCGGCTTGTCGCCCGCCGCCTGCAGGTTCAGGCCGAGCTGCGTGCGCCGATAGATGTAGCCCATGGCGAAAACCAGTGCTACCGCCAGGTAGACGATCAGATGCTGCCTGAACAACGCCGGCCCGATCACCGGAATGCCCGACAGCAACGGAATGACGGTCACATCCACCGCTGGCAGGCGGGGATAGCTGCGCGAAAACTGGAAATGGTGGAGCAGCGCCGTCAGGCCTTCAAGTCCCAATGTCAGCGCTATGCCGATGACGATCTGGTTCAAGCCGATGCGCACGCAAAGCAGCGCCATGACCAGCGCCACGGCGATACCGCCGCCGGCGCCGGTGAGAAAGCCCAGCCACAGCGATCCGGAATAGAAGGCGCCGACGAAGCCGAGATAGGCGCCGGCCAGCATCATGCCTTCGATGCCGATGTTGAGCACGCCGGCCCTTTCGGACATCTGTTCGCCGAGGCCAGCCAGCAGCAGCGGGATCGCCGCGGTGACGGCGCCAAACAAAAGCGCGCTGAGAAAGACTTCGCTGAACAGCCCGGTCATAACTTCAGGCCCTCCGCGACTGATTGTAGCGGTGATCGATGTATTCGGCGAGCGCGAGCACGATCAGCACGATGGAGACCAGCACCAGCGTGAAATGATTGGGCACGCCGAGGCGGCGGGCCGCGCTCTCGCCGCCAATCGACAGCACCGAAAGCAGGAACACGAAACCGATGGCGGCAAAACCGTTCATGCGGGCGAGGAACACGACGGGAATGACCGCCAGCCCATAAGCGGGGTTCCAGTCGGCGCGGACGTTACCCTGGACGCCGAGGATATCGACAGCGCCGGCAAGTCCGGCCAGCCCGGCCGAAATGGCGAATACGGCAATGGTGAGCTTCGGCACGCCGAGCCCCGCATGGATGGCCGCGCGTGGGTTGGCCCCGACGATCCTCAGCTTAAGGCCGAAGGCCGTGCGCGTCATCACCAGATGTACGGTGATGATCGCCGCCAGTCCCAGAAGCAGGCCGCTGGTGATGGTCGTGTCGAGCAGACGCGGCAGCCGGTCCTCGACCGGCAAGGTGCGGGTCTGCGGCACGGTCGTGCCCGGATCGCGAAACACCAGCTTGACCAGCACATTGGCAAGCGAGGTGCCCAGGAACGTCATCATCAGCGTGGTGATGATCTCGTTGACGCCCTGATAGGCCCGCAAAAGGGCCGGCACCAGCGACCAGAGCATCGCAACCGCCATGGCGATGACAAACGAGCAAATCAGCGCCAGCCAGGCAGGCATGACTTCCACGAAGAGCGGCGCGCTGGCGGCGGCCGTTACCGCGCCGAGCAGGAACTGGCCATCGCCGCCGAGATTCCACATGCCGGCGCGAAAGGCCACGATCAGGCCAGCGGCAAGAAACAGCAGCGGCGCCATGCGCGTCAGCGTCTGCTGGATGCCGAGCGGCGACAAAAGCCCTCTCTCGAGCACAAAGCCATAATAGGCAAGCGGGTCGACGCCGACGGCAAGCAGGATGCAGCCGGCGATGATAAGCGCGGCCAGTATAGGGCCGATGGTCATCAGCAGCCGATGCTGGATATCGCGGCGCGTGACCACAGCAGCCGTGGCATCGAGTGCGGTTGCGCCGGCGGCTGGGACGGTGTCGATGCTCATGCGGCAAGTCCGATCATCAAGCGACCGATCTTGGAGCGGGCATCGCCGACATTCTCGACCGTGCCGACCAGCGAGCCGTTCGAGATGACGGCGATGCGGTCGCACATGCTGAGCAACTCCTCCAGGTCGGTGGAGATGAGCAGCACGGCAAGGCCGCGTGCCGCCGTATCGCGGATTCGCTGGCGCGAAGCCAATGTGTTGGCGAGATCGAGCCCATAGGTCGGCTTGTTGAAGATCACCACTTTTGCGCCTTCGGCGAGTTCGCGCGCCAGCAGCACCTTCTGGATATTGCCGCCGGAGAGCCGGGCGACCGGCGTTTTCAGGCTGGGCGTGCGCACGTCGTATTCGCGGACGAGCTGAGCGGCGCGCTTGTCGATTTCAGCGCGCTGCTCGACGCCGTTGCGCCAGAAGGGAGCGGCGCCCACCTGCTTGAGGAAGAAGTTGATCGAGACCGGAAAAGTCCCGACCGTGCCCTCGCCGAGCCGGTCGTCGGTCAGGTAGCGAAGGCCTCGCTCACGGCGTTCTCCGACGCTCAGCGCCTCGATGGGCGCGCCCTGCAGCCGCACCGAACCGCTCACCGTCGCCCGCTGGCCAGCCAGCGCTTCCGCCAGTTGCTTCTGGCCATTGCCGTCGATACCAGCGATGCCCAGCAGCTCGCCTGGACGGATGTCGAACGAAATCGATAACAGGCCCGGCGCGTCGTCTGTTGATGCGACCGCGAGTTCATGGACCTGAAGCAGCGGAGCCGCTCCGGCGTGAATGGTGCGAACCGGACGCTCGGACGCTTCCGGGTCGTCTTTCTGCTTGCCGAACATCAATTCGACGATCTCCGAAACGATCGCCTGCTCGCCTAGCGCGCGAAACCGCTCGGGAGGAATTTCGCCGACCTTGCGGCCGAGTTTCAGCACCGAGATTCGATCGCCGAAAGCCGCCGCCTCCTTGAGCTTATGGGTGATGAAGACGATCGCCAGCCCCTGCTCGACAAGGCGGCGCATCAGCGCGCCCAGTTCATCGATGCCCTTCGGCGTCAGCATCGAGGTCGACTCGTCGAGGATCAGAAGCCGGCTGTTGCGCACCATCGCGCGCAGGATCTCGACCTGCTGCTGTTCGCCGAGCGAGAGTTCCGAAACCTTGGCATGCAGCTTGACCGTGATACCGAGCGCCCTGGTGATTTCGGCGACGCGCACTTCCAGCTCCTCGGTCTTGGGCCGCTGCCACCACGGGCCGCCGAGCAACAGGTTTTGCGCGACCGTCAGCGTCGGCACCAGCATCACGTGCTGGAATACGGTTCCGATGCCGAGCGCCAGCGCATGGCGCGGCGAGGTGATCGCGATAGGCTCGCCGTCGACCAGTATGCGGCCCTCGTCCGGCTGCTGCAGGCCGGACAGCATGCCGATCAAGGTGGATTTTCCGGCGCCGTTTTCACCGAGCAGCACATGCACTTCACCCGGACGGATCGCCAGATCGACGCTGTCGTTGGCGACGACGCCGGGAAACCGCTTGGTCACGCCTTCAAGCGCGACGATGTCGCGCTTGTCGACCGACAATGAGGTCGCACTACTCATGAAGCCAAGGCCTTGAAAACATGAAATCGGTCCGGCGGGGTGAATTGTCACCCCTCCGGAAGTCTGCATTGAAGCGCCTTACTGGGCGACGCTGGTCATCAGCGCCCTGACTGCTGCTGCATCATAGACCGGATCGACCTTGGTCTTGCCGGAAATGATGTCCTCGCGCAGCGTCTGGATCTCCGCCCATACATTGTCCGGGATCGCAGCGGTTTTCAGAAGCTTGACCGAATCGTCCTTGAGGCCGATCGAGTAGCTCTTGGTGCCGAACGTGTCGGCCTTGAGGTCGGCGATCATCGCCGCATAGACCGGCTCGATGTTCCAAACCACCGACGACAGCAGGAAGCCTTTGTCGATCGGCGTCTTGTCGCCGATGACGTCGATGAAATAGACCTTGCCGCCATCGCCGGCCTTGGTCGTCTCGACCGCCTGCAGCATGCCGAAGCTCGAGCCGTTGCCCTGGCCGAAGATGATGTCGGCGCCCGATGCGATCACGCTTTCGGTAACGCGCTTGCCGCCGGCCGCATCGCTGTAGGCGGCGGGTCCGATCACCGCATAGGTGACCTTGACGTCCGGGTTCTCGGCCTTCACACCTTGCGCGAACGCCGCCGACTGCGAGTTCCACGACGGAGGCTCGCCGGACACGACGATGCCGACCGACTTGGAACGCGACATCTTGGCGGCGAGACGGCCGGCAAGGTACGCGCCTTCGTGACCGCTCAGCGTGTAGTCTGCGACGAGCCCAGCCTCCAGGCCGGTCGGCGTGTCGACGATCGCCACTGGCACCTTGGTTTCCTTGGCGATTTCGGGAGCCGCGGTGTTGTACCCGCTGGCATGGGCAATCAACAGGCTGGCGCCGTCGGCCGCCAGTTCGCGCAATGTCGGGCGCACGTCGCCATAGCCGAGCCCCTGCGCCGTCACTATCTCGACACCGGCAGCTTTCGCCGCTGCCTTGGCAGCGTCGATGCCTTGCTGGTTCCAGCCATAATCGGTGCCTTCTTCCGGCGTCAGGATGGCAATGGACTTGACTTCGGCGGCAAGTGCATTACCCAGCAAGAGGCCGCTTAATATAACAGCGCTTACGCTACCCTTCAGGAACTTAGACATGTTACCCTCTCTGTTCGGTTGACCCAAGATATTCTTATTGTTATTGCGCAAAAGCGAGGTAGACTGCCTGAACAATTCCACACGGAGTTCAGGCAAGGTGGTTGTGCGATACATTCTTCCGATAATTCTGGCGTTCACATCGTTCGCCAACGCGGTTGAATTGCGGCACATCACTGTGCGAACCGGCACCGAAGGGCTCGATCCGGTGCCGCTGACGATCTCGAATGCGGGGCGTGAGGCGCTTTCCTGCAATGCAGACTTCGCCCACTGGTATTCGGCCACGATCGCCACCGCGGCGCCTGGCAAGAGCGCCCGTGTCGAGCTGTGGTTCGATCCAGAAACCGGGACATTTGCGATCCTCAACGACAAGCGCGAAAACCTGCCCGTCGAGCGGCTGTGGTGCGGCCTCGCCAGACAGGCATACGCCACGCGCGTGCAAATCGTGCTCGACCAAACCAGTGGAAGAAAGGGGCAAATGGCCGTGACCTGCAGCAGAGCGGACGACAGGCTGGTCTGCCGGTAGACGCTCGCTTTTTGCCAGGTCAGACACCGCCCCCGACCTTCACTCTGCCGCCAGGAATTTGTCGGTGAAGACGTCGTCGGCCGACAGGACCGTTTTGAGCACGCCCTGATCCGTCAGCGTCTTCAAGGTCTCTTCCCATTGGGTCTTCGTCATCCAGCCGAGGCCGTGTTCCTTCGTCGCCGGGCTGTTGAACGTCGAAGCTATGTCGGCCTTGAGCTGGGCCAGCAGCACATCCTTCTTCTCCGCATAGCCAGGAACGGCCTTGGCAGTGATTTCGGCAGCTTCTTCCGGATGGGCCGCGACATAGTCGAAAGCCTCCCTGTAGGCCTTCACGAAGCGGCGCACGACATCGGCATTGTCCTTGATCATCGCTTCCGAGGTGAACAGTCCCGAGCCATAGGCCTTCCAGCCGTGATCCGCGCCGAGCATGATGCTCAGCGACCCTGGGCCGCCAGCCTTGGCTTCAAGTTCTGGCACTTCGGCGTCAAGATAACCGACGACCGTCTGGACCCGTCCGAGCAGCAGGTAGCTTTCGTACGGCGGCGAGACGCTGTTGAGCGTCATGTCCTTCTCGCTCATGCCATTGGCAGCCAGGAAGCCCCTGAAGAAAATGTAGGTGGAGCCCGCCGGGTGGATGCCGATGGTCAGGCCTTTGAGGTCTGAAGGCTTGGTCAGCTTGAGCGTCTTGGCGAGCGAAATAATGCCCAGCGGCGACTGCTGGTTGACCGCCGCGAGCGCCACGACGGGAACATTCTGCGACCTTGCCACGGCAAGCGTGGGAAGATCGCCGAAGCCGAATTCAGCGTTGCCGTTACCCACCAGCCGCATGGCGTCAGGCGAGCCGGACCCTTTGCGGACCTCGCTCACATCGATGTCGTTCTTGGCGAAGAAGCCTTTTTCCATGCCGACAAAGAACATGGCGTGATTGCCGCGCACCACCCAGTCGAGCTGGACGTTGACCGTGTCCGCCGCCAGCGCCGCGTTCGAGAAGCCAAGCGCGCCGACAAACGCCGCAAAGGTGGCTGCCTTGATAAGAGAGCGTCTCAGCATTGTCTGTTCCCTTTTTTGGTTGTTCGAAAGATCCTAGGCCTGGCTGAATTTCGGCGCCCACGGCACCACGACACGTTCAAGAATTTCGGCTGCGTAGTAGAAGGCGATGCCGAGCACTGAAACCAGCAGCAGCGCCGCGAAAACAAGGGCCGTGTCGAGTTGGGTCGACGCGAATTGGATGACGTAGCCGAGCCCGTCCGAGGCTCCGGCAAATTCGCCGACGATGGCGCCGATCACGCTCAGGGTCGCGGCTATCTTGGTCCCGGCCATCAGGCTTGGAAGCGAGTGGGGGACACGGATCCTGAACAGGATCTGGGTCGGGCTGGCGCCGACCGAATTCATCAGCGACAGAAGCGAACGGTCGACCGATTGCATGCCGGCCAGCATCGACAGCGTCACCGGGAAGAAGGCGATGACCAGAATCAGACCGATTTTGGGAGCGAGCCCATAACCGAACCAGAGGATGAAGATCGGCGCCAGCGCGACCTTCGGCACATTCTGGAACAGCACGACGAGCGGGTAGAGCGCGCGGCCCAGCCAATCGAAGCGCACGATGACGAGAGCAAGCGCAATGCCGACTATGACCGAGACAAGAAAGCCAAACAGGATTTCGCCTGCCGTGACCACCGTCGCCTGCATGAGAGTGCCCCACTGCGCGACCAGCGATTTCGCAATCTCGGATGGGGCAGGAACGATAAAGGAAGATATCGAGAATATCCGCACCGCGGCTTCCCACACCACGATCGTCACCAGCAGAAGGATAGCCGCCGGAAGCCAGCTGCTCGTTGCCGCGTCCCAGCCGGAAACCGGTTGCGGCGATGAGAGATTCATGAGGGGTTGCCTGCTCACGTCGCGCCTCCCGGCTGGTGACTGGAGCGCAGCATCGTTCGAAGCTGAAGCACCAGCCTGACGAATTCGGGGACTTCGGTCACGGAAGCGTCGCGCGGATAAGGCAGCGGAATGTCCAGGCTCTGGGTAATGCGTCCCGGTTTGATTCCCAGAACATGGACCTGGCGCGACAACTGAATGGCTTCGTCGATCGAATGCGTCACGAAGACGATCGTCTTGCCGGTCCGCTGCCAGATCTCCAGCAGCGACTGGCCCATCGAGTCGCGGGTGATCGCGTCAAGGGCGCCAAACGGCTCGTCCATCAGCAAGACCGCCGGATCGAGCGCCAAAGCCCGGGCGATGGCAACCCGCTGCCGCATGCCGCCAGACAGTTCGTTTGGGCGCTTGTGGGCGGCATCGCCAAGTCCCACCAGATCCAGCATTTCCTGTCCACGTGCCCGCAGCGCCGAGCGCGACATCGATTTGTCGGCGATGCCGAGCAGCATCGAGGCATTGTCGACGGCGTTTTTCCACGGCAGCAGATTGGCATCCTGAAAGACCAGACCGATCATCCGCTTGCGCGCCGCTTCGCCTGGCGAAACGCCGGCAACCGAGACACTGCCGCTGCTCGGATTTACCAACCCAGCCAGCACTTTGAGCAGCGTACTCTTGCCGCAACCCGAAGGGCCGATCAGGGAAACGAACGAGCCTTGCGGAACTGCAAGGTCTATATCCCTGAGGATCAGCTGCCGGTTGCGATCCGTGCCCATGACCACCGAAACGCCTTTGGCGGAAATGAGGTCGTCGTGGCGGATGTGGGTCGGTCGGCCGCCGGCGGGTCGAATGGTTTCAACCTGCATGGTCGATCACCCCATGCATTGTGATTGGCCGCAGCAGCGCTGTCTTGATGGCACAGTCCGCATGAACGGCCAACCGGGTGAAGTCCCCGGCATAGCCAGCCTCATGCCTAACTCGTGCCATCGGCTACTCCCGGCCCTCGAGGATGCGGCGCACCGCCACCAGCTTGCGCGCCCGTTCGCCTTGCAGCGCCCTTATCTGCTCGGGCGTATAGGAGAACATGCCTTCGCCCGACTTGATGCCGAACTTCGATGCACCGGTCTTCTCCAGCACCATCGGCGCCACATCATCCCGATTGGAGAGATCGGCGTTCAGGAACGAAGAGACGGATTTGTAGATATCGAGGCCGGCCATATCGAGCAGTGCCATTGGCCCGATGACGGCGATCTTGTAGCCGATGCCCCAGGATACGCAGGTGTCGAGATCCTCCGGTTCGATGACGCCGCGCTCGACCAGATCCACCGCTTCACGCAGCAGTGCGTAAAGCACGCGATTTTCGACGAAGCCGGGAACGTCTTTCTTCACGACCACCGGCAACAGCCCGACCGAGCGGATCAGGTCGCGTATCGTCGCCACCGTTTCCGGCGCGGTCTTCTCGCCGCCGATCACCTCGATCATCGGGATGATGTGCGGCGGGTTCGACCAGTGCATGCCGACCATCCTGTCGGGGTGCGAGATATGGGCCTGCAGCTTGGTGATCGGAATACCCGACGTGTCCGAGGCGACGATCACCGAAGAGCCGATCAGCGGGTCGATGGCGCGATAGGTTTCGGCCTTGGTGTCGATATTCTCAGGCACATTCTCGATGACCAGTTCCGCCCCATCGACGGCCTCGGCGATGGTGCGGACGAAGCGCACCGTGCCGGCGCCCGTTGCCGGCACCTTGATGTCGAGACGGTCCAGAACCCCGCCGGCGATGTCGAGCGTGCCGCGGGCGCGTTCGACCGCGACATCGGAAACATCGTACGCCGCCACGGCGAGCCCGCCGCGCGAAAGCCGCGCGGCGATGCCCGGACCCATCGTTCCCAGTCCGATGAGAGCGGCGCGCTTGATCATCATGCGGCCTTTGCGGGAGCCGCAGCGGTTGCCGCCTTGAAGGCTGGACGAGCGGCGATTGCGGCGACCCAGCGCTCGAGATTGGGCAGCGACGGCCGGTCGATCTTGAAGTCGATGCAACGTTTCAGGATC
The DNA here is from genome assembly GCF_055811735.1 of Mesorhizobium sp. WSM4850. Lineage (NCBI taxonomy): Bacteria > Pseudomonadati > Pseudomonadota > Alphaproteobacteria > Hyphomicrobiales > Phyllobacteriaceae > Mesorhizobium > Mesorhizobium sp. WSM4850. Next base: position 69,742 of record NZ_JBVVPV010000026.1, read on the forward strand.
GGTGCGCAGGCGATGTCGGCAATGGTCAGCTTTCCCAGCGCCAGGAATTCCTTGCCGGCCAGATGCCCGTCGATGATCTTGAGCTGCGCCACCAGGTCCTTGACCTGTTCCTTGTATTCGGCGGTCTGTTCCTCTGGCGTCAGCTTGGCGCCCTTGAAGGCAGCCATATAGCCGGGATTGACCGCCGCCAGCAGAAAATCCATCCAGCGCTCGACCTCGGTCTTTTCCGCAGGGGTGGCGCCATTCAGCCGCTCACCGCCGGATGCCGCGAGATAGCGCAGGATGGTGTTGGACTCCCAGATCACGGTGTCGCCGTCGACCAGCGTCGGGACTTTCGACGTCGGATTAAGCGCCTTGTATTCGGCCGTCTGGGTGTTTTCGAACTGGCGGCCGTAATCTTCGCGCTTGTATGGCGCGCCAAGCTCTTCGAGCATGAAGAGCACCTTTTGAACGTTGCCCGATGTCTGGCGGCCTAAGAGCTTGTACATATCATCTCCTCGATTGTGTCGTGGCCTACTTGCCGGCCGGCAGCGGCTTGTAGACGATAGCGTCCATTTCGATCTTGGTGTTGATGACGGCCTTTGCCTCCACCGTCGTGCGCGCCAGCACCGCGTCGCCGATCCCTTCGAGAAACGCCTTGTTATAGCGGCCGAAGTCGCGCGTATCCTCGAGGTAGGTGGTGATCCGCACGACATCGGAGAGCGTTGCGCCCTCATCGGCAATGACGCGCGCGATGGTCCTCAGCGTCGCCAGCGTCTCTTCCTCGATTGTGCCGCTGATCATGTTGTTGTTCTCGTCCTTCGGAACCTGACCGGAGACGAAAATGAAATCGCCGGCACGCACCGCCGGATGAAACGGCAGGTTCGGATTCTTCTTCCCGATGGCGTAGTGGCTGGCGGATTTTCGCGTGCTGTCGCTCAACCTATCCCCCTAGAGAACGCTGGTTTCGATGATATCGACGCCACGGACGCGGTCGATAAGGTAGACGATGCCGCGATCGTCGATGGTGACGTCGTTGGAAGACGATCGCTCGGCGCCCTCAGGCGCATCGGGCACGAAATGGCCGACCTCCTTGGGTACGAACGGGTCGGCGATGTCGACCAGCCGCAGCCCCTGCGCGAACCATGCAAACGGAATGATGGTGCCCTTGAACCGCTCGGAAGGCTGATGGCAGCCGGTCATTGGCGGTTGTGGTTCGCCATCCGGGTCGAGGCCAGGCACCTGGAAGGTCGAGATCGGCAACGGGTTCGTTTCGTCGGTGATGTCGTAGATCCAGGTGAAGGCCGGCGGCGAAGGTCGGAGCTTGGCGACATCCTCGTCCGCCACCACCATGATGTTGCGGCCCTTGAGCGGCTGCGGGATCGGCAGGCATGTGTGCGTGGGATGCGGGAAACTCGGGCTCGAATTGACATGCGAGACAAGCTTCGGCTTTGAAATGTCGGAAATGTCGAGGATGAACAGGCCGTGATGCCAGTAGCTGACATAGAGCCGGTCGCCCATGCGTAACGGATGGTGGCAGCGCGGCGTGACGTAATCATGCCACGGGTACTCTTCACCGCCGCCGGTCCATTGCCCCGGTATCCACCAGCGGCCGATTTCGACCGGATTTACCGGATCGATCAGGTCGAGGATCATCACGATGTTGCCGACATAGCCGTCGGCAGTCGGCGAGATATAGGCATAGCGGCCGTCATAGTCGTAGCGATGCACGCCATGGCCGCCGGTTATCCACTTCGAGATCAGCCTCGGCTCCGCCGGTCGGGTCGTATCGTAGAGCGCCAGGCCACCGCCGAAATCGGCCGGGCCCGCATTGCCGAAGCGCTCGTGGTTGATGATCATCAAACCGTCCTGGGCGCGCACCTTGTGCGAGTGCCAGCCGGGCGGAACGTCGATCGTCGCGACCTTCTTGGGATTGCGCGGATCGGAAATGTCGACAAGTGTCGTGCCGCTCGGCGGACGCATGTGGCCGATATAGAGAATGTTGCCGTCGACCCAGACCTGACCACCGCCCGGACAGTCGACATGGCCGATCTGCTTTGTGTTGAACGCCGAAACCAAATGCATCCGCCCTTGCTGCTGAACCGTCTCTTTCGATGTCCGCGCCATTATGGCGGCGCGGACGGTTTCCGCTGCAAACTAGACGATGCGGAGCAGATCGCCGGCCTGGTTGCGGCCCCAGCGCTTGTAGAGCAGCAGCGCCTTCTGTGTCGGCGCATCGGTCGCGCCGAAGAAGATGACCGGCTCGGTCGAGGAGCCATTGATATGCTCGACCCAGCAACCGCCCGGTATGGCGATCGTGTCGAACTGGTTCCAGTCGTAGCGCTTGCCGTCGATCATCGAATGGCCATTGCCGCGGAACGGCGCCAACAGCAGGCTGGCGGTCTCGCGCTGCGGCAGCGTCTTTTCGCCCGGCCGCAACATCTGCACGTAGAAGTTGATCGTGCGGAAGACCGGGCCGCCGGTGGTGGGGTCGACATAGTCGATGACGATGCCTTCATGCGGATCGCCGTCCCAATCCTTGTGCGCGTCGAGGATCGATTCCATCTTTTCCCAGCGATAGACATACATCGGCGACGACAGGCCGCCGCCGCGCTTGTGGTCGACGAAGCGCGGCATCAGGCCGCCCTCGCCATAGATTCGCTGCGAATAATCGCTCGGAAAACGCGCGGTCTGCACCTTCTTCTCGACTTCCTTGCCGTCGACCATCTCGGTGTATTTGTGATCGAAATGCACGGCGTGCAGCGTCTCGACCAGCGGCAGGTCGAGGACCGAAAGGTTGACCGCCTGTTCGCCGCCGACCGTGCCGTGATTGTGCCAGGCGTCGTTCGGCGTCAGCACCATGTCGCCGGGGCCGAAAACCACGTCCTCGCCCTCGACGCCGGTAAAATTGCCCTTGCCGGTCAGGCCAAAACGTATGGCGCTCGGCGAATGCTTGTGCGGCGGCATGATCTCGTCCGGATCATTTAGGCGGTAGGCGGTGTACATGGTGCTGACCGAGGCGCGCTTGGGCGCGAGCCCCGGATTGACCAAGATCAGCGACCGGCGCTCGCTGTCGTCCATGGTCACCAGTTCGGCGGCGCGCTGCAGCAGCGGCTCGATATCGGCATAGGACCAGACGAAGGGGATCGCCTTCGAGGTCGCCATGAGCTGCTTGATCTCGTCGTGATCGACGCCTTCCGACGTCGCCCAGAACGGGAACATATTCTTTTCGTAGAGGGCGTCATAAAGGCCCTTCAGCGCTGCCTTCTTGTTGGTGACGGTAAGGTCTGCCGGTTGCGCCAAGGACATCTCTGACACCTCTCTTCACGAAGAAAATGCGTTTAACCAACTCAACCGTATTCGGATTGGTTTTTCTGGACAATCCCAAAACTGAGAATTTTAAAAATTTTTGGTTGAGTGCTTCTATGGAGGCCGAATGGCCCCAAAAGGGGCAAAAAAGTCGAAAAGATGCGAGAAAATGGCCGGCGGATCGTATCATTGCGGCCGTGGCAATCGCTCGGCAGCCAACCAACTCGAATTTTGTTTTCAACCAAAGGAACTTGGTTGAACCCGGGCGACAGCAATCAGGCGGCCATGCTTTGTTCAGCACGGCCGCGGATCAGGTCCGAGGCCTTTTCGGCGATCATGATGACCGCCGCATTGATGTTGCCGCAAACGAGATCCGGCATCACAGAAGCATCCACCGCGCGAAGGCCGGCAACGCCGCGCACCCGTAGTTGCGGGTCGACCACCGACTCCGCGTCGACACCCATGCGGCAGGTGCCGGCCGGATGATGCACAGTGATCGAGGTGTTGCGAATATGCTCATCGATCTCATCGTCGCTCTGGCATTGTGAGCCCGGAAAGAACTCCGAGGCGATGAACGGCGTCATCGACGGTTGTGCAGCGAGGTTGCGCGCGACGCGGAATCCGGCGCGAAGCGACTGCCAGTCGCGCGGCGAAGACAGGAAATTCTGGTGGATCAGCGGCGCGGCCAACGGGTCGTTCGACGCCAGTTCCACACTCCCCCTGCTCTCCGGCTGGACGGCGACGATGCGGGTCGCAAAGCCATCGGCGAAGGGCGCCTTGAATGGCGGCATGTAAGGCCATGCGGCAAGCGGCGCAGCCGTGAAAAGCAGCTGAACATCCGGCAACGGCCGGCTTGCATCGCTTTTCAGAAACGCCACGACCCCGCCGGGCACATCTCCCGAAAAGCCCTTTCCGGTAAAATAGGTCTTGACGAAATCCAGCCCGATACGATCGGCCCGCATCATCTTGAGGAATGGCCCCGGCTGCTTGCGCCGATACATCAGAATGACCGAGACATGGTCCTGCAGGTTCTTGCCGACCTGCGGACGGTCTACTTTCGTCTCGATACCATGCGCGGCGAGCTCGCCGCTATCGCCGATCCCCGACAGCATCAGCAACTGCGGCGTGTTGATGACGCCGCCGGCAAGCACGACCTCATGCCGCGCCAGCACCTGGTGGGTCGCGCCGCCCCTGGTGTAGGCGATGCCGATCGCTCGCCCGTCCTTCAGCATTATCCGCGTCGCCATCGCGCCGGTCAGCACCTTGACATTGCTGCGGCGCATGGCAGGACGCAGATAGGCCGACGCGGTCGAGCAGCGGCGACCGTTTGCGATCGTCATCTGCAGGCGGCCAAAGCCTTCCTGCACCGGGCCATTGTAATCGTCGGTCTGGGGATATCCGGCATCCCGGCTCGCCGTAGCGAAGGCATCGATCAGTTCGTCCTTGTAGCGGCAGAACTGCGTGTTCAGCGGCCCGCTGCCGCCGCGATAGTCGCTCTCGCCCTTTTCCCAGCGCTCCTGCTTCTTGAAATAGGGCAGCACGTCGTCGAATGACCAATCGGTGAGACCGCTGGCCGCCCAGCGATCGTAATCGCCGCGATTGCCGCGCACATAGGCCATGGCGTTGGTGGAGGAGGAGCCGCCGATGACCTTGCCGCGCGCACATTCGACCTTGCGTCCGCCGACATTGGCCTCGGGCTCGCAGAAATACATCCAGTCGTGACGGCGTTCGGTCAGGATCTTACCCCAGCCGAGCGGGATGTGGATCATCGGATCGCGATCCCAGTCGCCGGCTTCCAGGAGCAGCACGGAAACATCAGGATCTTCGCTCAGGCGGTTTGCAAGCACGCAGCCGGCCGACCCGGCGCCGACAATGACATAGTCGAATGTTTCCCCAAACGGCATGCACTGTCCTCGGGAGAAGACGGCCCCGCCGAGATGTGAGCCGTCAAAGAAACAACTGCGGCACTCAACCATCGCGCAACTGGTGTTGTCAACCATCGGACGCAGATGTAGATTGGTTGAGTTGGTTGAGTGCCGTGCTCATCGATTCCGTGTCACAACTGATATCGGGACATCGAGTCGACCGCTGCCGATCAGACAGGAGATTTGGTTTTGAGCGCATTCGAGCCGCAGATCGTATCATCTGATCTCGACGACATCATCGCAGCGGTCCGCCGCTTGCAGCAGGGCGGCGGCAAGCTTCCTTCCGAGCGTGACCTTGCCGAACATCTCAACGTGAAACGCCATCAGCTTCGCAAGGCGCTCGAGATGCTGCGCCAATCAGGTGATTTGAAACCGGCGCGCGCCAGGCGTGCGCCGACTGCCCTGCCCCGATATGGCGAAGAACTTGTCAGGGTAACCAACCCCATCGAGGTTCTGGAGTTGCGCCTGCTCATGGAACCGGGCCTCGCCCGGCTGGCATCGCTGCGCGCCTCCTCGTTCGAGACGGCCCGGATCATCGATGCGGCAACCACGCCGGAGAATGCCTCGTCGGGCGCGGTCGATTTCGCTTTTCATTCCGCCATCGTCGCTGCCGCCCGCAACCATCTTGCCGCCGAATTCTACAAGATGCTGCGCCAGGTTGGGGTCGATGCGCGGGTCAAGGTCGCACGGACCGCAGCACCCACCTGCCCTAAGCGGATCGCCGAGCGCGACGGCGAACATCGTCTGATCGCCGAAGCGATCTCGAAACGCGACCCCGAAGCAGCCGAAGCGGCCATGCGCGCGCATTTGCTATCCGTGCAAAGACGAATCACGGAGCGGTCGAATGCCGGCGCTTTTGCGGCATGAGCGTCTCGTATTCTAGCCAGACAGCCTGCTCGCGGGAACTTTCAAATTGATGCGTCATTTCGACGTGCTGGTCGTCGGCGCCGGATCTGCCGGCTCGGTGGTGGCTAGCCGGTTAAGCGAGGACAGCGCGTGCCAGGTCGGCCTGATCGAAGCCGGGGTCATGCCGTCCGATCCCGATATCGCCGACCCGTTGAAATGGACGATGCTGCAGGGCCGCGCCTATGACTGGGCTTATCGGACGGTGCCGCAACCCCTTACCGCAAACCGCGTCCACGAATGGCCGCGCGGGAAGATCGTCGGCGGTTCTAGCTGCCTGCATGCCATGGCCTATGTGCGTGGCCATCCCGATGATTTCCGGCCCTGGGCAGTAGCAGGCGGCCAGCGCTGGTCCTTTTCGGGCTTGTTGCCGGGCTTCGTCCGCAGCGAAGCTTTCACCGCCTTCGACGCGCCGTCGCGCGGCCGCAGCGGACCGTTGGACGTCTATCTGCCGGATGCGGAGGTCAGCCCCGTCGTCCGCGCCTATCTAGCCGCTGGACAGGCCATGGGGATCCCCGTCCTGACCGACCACAACAGCGGCGAACTCGCTGGCACGAGCCCTAATTCGCTGAACATCCGCGCCGGCAAGCGCCTGAGCGTCGCCGATGCCTATCTGCCGCCGGAGGTCATGGTGCGACCGAACCTCGCTCTGCTCACCGCTCACGAAGTCGAGCACCTCGTGCTGGAAGGCCAGCGGGCCACGGGTGTGGCTGTCGTGTGCGATGGGGAGAGCATGACGATCTCCGCCGACAGGATCATTCTTTGTGCCGGCGCGGTGTCGTCGCCGCTCATCCTCATGCGATCGGGCATCGGCGATCCGGATACGCTGAAGCGGGCGGGGATTCGCTGTCGTGCCGACCGGCGCGATGTCGGCCGCAATCTGCAGGACCATCTGCTGGCCCTTGGGAACGTCTACAGCACGAAAAAGCCGCTGCCCCCGTCGCGCCTGCAGCACTCGGAATCGCTGATGTATCTGCACGGCAGCGACCCGACCCGTTCGACGGGAAGCCCCGATATCGTACTCGCCTGCGTCGTTGCTCCATCGGCCGCAGTGGGCTTGAATGCGCCGCCCTACGGCTCGGCTTTCACGATACTCTGCGGCGTCACCCAGCCGACCAGTCGTGGGTGCATCGCACCGAGCGGGCCGGGCCGGAACGATGCACCGATCATCGATCCGCATTATCTCGAAACCGAACATGACCGGGCCGTTTTCCGGATAGCGCTGAAGACGGCGCGCGCGATTGGCCATCATCGAGCGCTCGACGAGTGGCGCGATGTGGAAATCCTGCCGGGATCACAGGTGCAGTCGGACGACGAGCTTGACGCTTTCATCGCCAGCGCTGCCTCCACACATCATCATCCTGCCGGCACGTGCAGGATGGGCGGGGATGCCGACGCGGTCGTCGACCCGGATTTGCGGCTGAACGGCTTCGACAACGCCTTCATCGTCGACGCGTCGGTGATGCCGACGATCCCGAGCGGACCCATCAATGCCGCGGTAGTCGCCATAGCGGAAACTTGGGCGTCAGTTCCGCCTAAAGCGCGTCGCGTTTGACCGCCGCATTAGCGCATGATCCCAAAAATCGGATCGGCCGGGCATGGCCCGAATCGGATCGATGCCAAACGGCCTATTCCGCCCAGAGTTCCCGGCGCAGTTCGCGCCAGCTTGCTTCGTCCGGTGCGACAAGAAGGCCACCGCCGACATGCGAAGGCCGATAGGTGCTGCCGTCGAAACGCGCGGCGTAACCACCGGCCTCGGCGTGGATCAGCACACCGGCCAGATGATCCCACGGCATCAGCTTGTTGTAGACGACGAAGTGGGCGTGGCCGCTCGCCAGCAGGCGGTATTCGTGAGCCGCGCAGCGATAGCCGAATTGCGACAAGGATTTCGTCTGGTTGCGCGCCAGCCGTGACCGTTCCGGCTCGGGCATATACTGCCAGGAAACCGCGCCGGTCATTTGCGAGAGCGGCGCAGGCTCGGCGACATGCACCTTCTCCAAAGTGCCATGCGCATGCCGTATGTGGCTGCCAGCACCGCTGGCGCCGATCAGCCAGTCCTTGCCGATGGGATCGTGAATGATGCCGGCGACGGTCTCGCCCTTCACCACGACGCCCAGCATGACGCCGAACAGCGGCACGCCGGAGGCGAAATTGAAAGTGCCGTCAACCGGATCGATGACGAAGGCGAGATCGGCTTCGCCGAGGCCCTGGAGCAGCGCCGGGTCGTCGGAGCAGGCTTCCTCGCCGACGATCATCGCCTGCGGGTAGCGCTCACGCAGCCTGACGGTGATGAGCCGCTCGGCACTCACATCGGCCTCCGTCACCAGATCGGCTGCCGAGGTCTTCTGGCGGACGTCGCCCTCATCCAGCCGGCGAAAGCGCGGCATGATCTCGGCAATGGCAGCGTCGGACAGAAGCTTGGCGAGCCAGTCGATTGCGGTATCGTCAAATGTCATCGGGAAGGTCTTGCCTTGCGGTCAGGGTCTCGTTGAGGGCGGCGAAATCGAACAGCTTTCTGTCGAGCAGATGCGAGGGCCGCACATTGGTCATGGCGTGGATCATCGTGTCCTTGCGGCCGGGCATGCGCTTTTCCAGGTCGTCGAGCATCGCCTTCATCGCATTGCGCTGCAAGCCGTCCTGGCTGCCGCACAGATCGCACGGGATGATCGGGAACTTCATGGCGCCGGCGAATTTTTCGAGATCGGCCTCGGCGCAATAGGCGAGCGGCCGCAGCACCATGACGTCGCCGTCGTCGTTGAGCAGTTTTGGCGGCATGGCGGCGAGGCGCCCGCCATGCAACAGGTTCATGAAAAAGGTTTCGAGAATGTCTTCGCGGTGGTGGCCGAGCACCAAAGCCGAGCAGCCCTCCTCGCGCGCGATGCGGTAGAGATGGCCGCGCCTGAGCCGTGAGCACAGCGAACAATAGGTGCTGCCCTGGGGAAGCTTGTCGGTCACCACCGAATAGGTGTCCTGATATTCGATGCGGTGCGCAATGGCGTATGTGTTGAGATAATCGGGCAGAATGTGTTTCGGAAAGTTCGGCTGGCCCTGGTCGAGATTGCAGGCCAGCAGGTCGACCGGCAGCAGCCCGCGCCATTTGAGATCGAGCAGCAACGCAAGCAGGCCGTAGGAATCCTTGCCGCCAGACAAGGCGACCAGCCAGCGATCGCCGGGCTTGACCATCGAAAAATCGTCGATCGCCTGACGGGCGAGACGCAGCAGCCGCTTGCGCAGCTTGTTGAATTCGACGGAGGACGGCACATCGGCAAACAGCGGATGAAAGCCGCCTGCGGCATCGGCGATCGGTTCGATTGTTTCTGGCAGCATGTTCATCGCGCGGCGGCCCCAAAAATCCTTGTTGCTGCCCGGAGTAGCGCATCGGCCCGAAAATCGAAATCGATTTTCGGAATCCTAAAGAAAAGGCCGCCTCGAGGGCGGCCTTCGATGATGTCGCAGATGAAAAAAATCGATCAGCGCGAATAGAATTCGACGACCAGGTTCGGTTCCATCTGCACGGCGAACGGAACATCCGACAGCCCGGGGATGCGCCCGAAGGACGCCGTCATCTTGTTATGATCGACCTCAATGTAATCAGGCACGTCGCGCTCAGCCAGGCCTACCGATTCCAGGACGATCACCAGCTGCTTCGACTTCTCGCGCACTTCGATGACATCGCCCGGCTTGCAGCGGTATGAGCCGATGTTGACGCGCTTGCCGTTGACATTGATGTGGCCGTGATTGACGAACTGGCGAGCGGCAAAAATGGTCGGCACGAACTTGGCGCGGTAGACGACCGCGTCGAGACGCGACTCGAGCAGGCCGATCAGGTTCTCCGAGGTGTCGCCCTTGCGGCGGTTCGCCTCTTCATAGACCTTGCGGAACTGCTTTTCCGACACGTCGCCGTAGTGACCCTTCAGCTTCTGCTTGGCACGCAGCTGCAGGCCGAAATCGGAAAGCTTGCCCTTGCGGCGCTGGCCGTGCTGGCCGGGACCGTATTCGCGCTTGTTGACCGGGGACTTCGGGCGACCCCAGATGTTTTCGCCGAGACGGCGGTCGATCTTGTATTTCGCGGATTCGCGCTTGCTCATCGCATTCCCTTTCAAAAAGACACACCCGGCACCTCATGGTCCGGGTGAAGGAAACGCGCCCTCCTCTGGCCCCCGTTTTCGAGACCTGACAGGGTTCTCCCACGCAACGCGGCGGAAAACCCACGGGACACGTCATTGCACATAAAGAAACCACCGGACGTTGCGGCCCGGCGTTGGGGGCTGATTAGACGGAGATTTGACTGGTGTCAAGGTCGCGGTAGGCGTCGATGATGGCAGCCGATACGCCGCGGTATCCCCGCGCGCTGTGTGCGGGACCGCGGCTATCCAATCATGGGACCTGTCCTGCAGGTGGGACAAGCGGCTAGTGTTTCGATTTCTTCTCCGGCAGGCCCTTGCGCTTGGTCTCGGCGAACTCCTCGAGCTGCTTTTCGCTCATCGATTTGTACATTCCCTTCGAAGCGCCCTTGAGCTCGCTCTTCTTGGTCTCGCCACGCTTGGCGGACAAAGCCGCGCCGGCGGCTTTCTGCTGGGCTTTTGAAGTGGCTGGCATGATCGTTTCTCCCGTCTTGCGATGCGGGAAAAACGCACCGGTCGTGGTGATGTTCCCAGATATCAGGAAATCGCCAGCCCAAACCCCTGCATCAGGCGGCGAGTCGGGAAATCGACCCGCTTCGAGGTGAAGACAGCAAGGTCGGCGCCTTCCGGCAACGCCTCGCCGCGGTGGCTGGCCTCGGCATGCGCGAGCAGCGAGAGCGCCCGCCGCGCGATCGCCTCGGCGGGATCGAGCCAATCGACCGGCCAGGGTGCCGTCTTGCGCATGCGATTGGCCAGAAAGGGATAGTGGGTGCAGGCAAGCACGACGATGTCGGTCCGCAATTCGTCATGTTCGACGAAGCACGGCGCGATCTCGGCACGCACCGCCTCTTCATCGACAAAGCCATCGCGCATATAGACTTCGGCCAGTCCCGCCAGACGGTCGCTGCCAACCAGGCGGACATGGCATTTCTGCGCCCATTTGCCGATCAGGTCGCGGGTATACTGGCGCTTGACGGTGCCGGGCGTCGCCAGCACCGAAACCAACCCGGAGCGCGTGCGTTCCGCTGCCGGCTTGATCGCCGGCACCGTGCCGACGAAAGGATGACCGGGAAATCTTTCGCGCAACGCATCGATGACCAGAGTCGAGGCGGTGTTGCAGGCGATGACCGAAATGGCCGGCGAAAAACGATCAAGCAGCTTGCCGAACAGCTCCAGCACATGTGCCCTCAGTGCCGCTTCCTCCCAAGCCCCGTAAGGGAAAGCCGCGTCGTCGGCGACATAGACGAAGCGGCGGTCGGGCATCAGCACCCGCGCTTCGCGCAGCACCGTCAGGCCGCCGATGCCGGAATCGAACATCAGGATCGGGCGGGCGCTTGAAGGATCGGTCATTGTCATCGTCTACAGGAGAAGGCGGAGAAGGCTGCGGGCCCGCGGCGGGAAGATGGTCACAAATCCCTATTCATCATTTTAGGCCTGATCCATCATTTTTGGGATGATGGACCACAGCAAATAACATTCGGTTACGGCTAGAGCCTGTCTCTCAGGCCTGGTCCTTGTCTGTCGCCTTGGCGGCGCGGGCCGCTGCCGGAAGCCGCCTGGGATCATCGCCCGGCGATCCGTCGCCGCGCGGCATGGCCGGCGAAAACCTGTCCAGCGATGATATTATGCCGCGCAGCACCTTGAGCTCCGGCTCGGCGAAGCCGGCGCGCGTCAGCACCGCGCGCAGGTTGTCGACCATTTTCGGCTTCTTCGCCGCCGGGCGGAAATAGCCGCGCGCTTCGAGCGCGCCTTCCAGATAGGCGAACAGGCCGTGCAACTGTTCCTTGGTCGCCGGCATCATGTCGGGACTGGAAAAGTTGGTTTTGGTCTCGTCTTCCAGGCCCGACTTCATCCACTCATAGGACATCAGCAAGGCGGCCTGGGCGATGTTGAGCGAGGAGAAGGCGGGATCGACCGGGAAGGTGACGATCTCGTCGGCGAGGCCGACCTCGTCATTGTAGAGCCCGAACCGCTCGCGGCCGAACAGAATGCCGGTGCGCTGTCCGGATCGCTGCCGCGCTCTCAGCGCCCTGCCCGCCTCGACCGGTCCGCGCACCGGTTTGAAATTATCGCGCGCGCGCGCCGTGGTGGCGAAGACGAAATTCAGGTCGGCGACCGCCGAGGCCAGATCGTCATATACTCCAGCGGCATCGATGACGTGGTCGGCGCGGCTCGCGGCAGCGCGCGCCTTTTCGCTCGGCCAGCCGTCGCGCGGATTAACGAGGCGCAGTTCGGACAGACCGAAATTCGCCATGGCGCGCGCGACCATGCCGATATTCTCGCCGAGCTGCGGCTCGACCAGGATGATCGCCGGGCCGGTGGCAGGAAGGATGTCGTTGCTGGCTTGCATTGTCTCAATGAACTGCTGTTTGCGGCATTTCAGCGTCCCCTGCCATATCCGGCCGCGAAAATGAAGCTTTGGCAGGCAACGCCCGATGCCAGGGGCGAGCCCGCTGGGGCGGATCGCCGTTTGCGCGGCCAAAAATGCTTTGATATACGGGCCGCATCCCCGGCCAAAGCCATGCGGGCAAGGCCGTTCCGATCCCCAACAATGAGGCATTCTTTCCATGGCGAAGATCAAGGTGGCGAACCCGGTCGTCGAACTCGACGGCGACGAGATGACCCGCATCATCTGGCAGTTCATCAAGGACAAGCTGATCCACCCCTATCTCGACCTCAAGCTTGAATATTACGACCTCAGCGTTGAGCACCGCGACGCCACCAACGACCAGGTGACCATCGATTCGGCCAATGCCATCAAGAAGCACGGCGTCGGCGTGAAATGCGCGACGATCACCCCCGACGAGCAGCGTGTCGAGGAATTCGGGCTGAAGAAGATGTGGAAGTCGCCGAACGGCACCATCCGCAACATCCTCGGCGGCACCATCTTTCGCGAGCCGATCATCATGAAGAACGTGCCGCGGCTGGTGCCCGGCTGGACCAAACCGATCATCGTCGGCCGTCATGCCTTCGGCGACCAGTACCGCGCCACCGACTTCCGCTTCCCCGGCAAGGGCAAGCTGACGATCAAGTTCGTCGGCGAAGACGGCCAGGTGATCGAGCATGACGTGTTCGAGGCGCCGGCCGCCGGCGTCGCCATGGCCATGTACAATCTCGACGACTCGATCCGCGAATTCGCCCGCGCCTCGCTCAATTACGGCCTGCTGCGCAACTACCCGGTCTACCTCTCGACCAAGAACACCATCCTCAAGGCCTATGACGGCCGCTTCAAGGACATTTTCCAGGAAGTCTACGAGGCAGAGTTCGAAGCCGAGTTCAAAGCCAAGAAGCTCTGGTACGAGCACCGGCTGATCGATGACATGGTTGCCTCCAGCCTGAAATGGTCGGGCGGCTATATCTGGGCCTGCAAGAACTATGATGGCGACGTTCAGTCGGACACCGTGGCGCAAGGTTTTGGGTCGCTCGGCCTGATGACCTCGGTGCTGATGACGCCGGACGGCAAGACGGTGGAGGCGGAGGCGGCGCACGGCACCGTCACCCGTCATTATCGGCAGCACCAGAAGGGCGAGGAAACCTCGACCAATTCGATCGCCTCGATCTTCGCCTGGACACGCGGCCTGGCGCACCGCGCCAAACTCGACGACAATGCCGAGCTGATGCGTTTTGCCGAGACGCTGGAAAAAGTCTGCATCCAGACCGTCGAAGCCGGCTTCATGACCAAGGATCTGTCGCTGCTGATCGGTCCCGACCAGCCATGGCTTTCGACCACCGGCTTCCTCGACAAGATCGACGAGAATCTGCAGAAGGCGATGGCCTGACCAGCGTTGTGAGCAGGCCCGTCGTCTACGGGGCGGACTACAGCGTCTATGTACGCATCGTCCGCCTCGCACTCGAGGAAAAAGGCATCGGCTACGAACTTGTGCCGGTCGACATCTTCGCGGCGGACGGCATTCCGGGCTGGTATTTCGACCATCAGCCGTTCGGCCGCATCCCGGCCTTCGAGCATGACGGGTTCCGCCTCCACGAGACCGGCGCGATCGCCCGCTATGTCGACGAAGCGTTCGACGGCCCGGCGTTGCAACCGATCGAAGCCCGGCCTCGCGCACGTATGAACCAGATCATCGGCATGCTCGACGCCTATGCCTATCGAGCCATGGTCTGGGATGTCGCCGTCGAGCGGCTGGAGAAAACGGCGCCTGACGAGGCTTTGATCGCCAATGGGCTTCTGCAGGCGAGAACGACACTTAAGGCGCTCTCATCGCTGAAAGCCGAGGGGCCATGGCTGCTGGGCGAGCAACTGACGCTGGCCGACCTCCATGCAGCACCCATCATCGGCTATTTCGCCAAGGTCACTGAGGGACGGAAACTGCTGGCCGAGTTTCCAGATCTTCGGGACTGGTTCGCGCGCATCGCCCTACGGGAGAGTTTTGCCCGTACTGAAAAGGCTGGGTGACAAAGTCCGAAAGGCCGAGGGACAGCACCCCCCTCTGTCCTGCCGGACATCTCCCCCTCAAGGGCATATGCGCTAAGATAGTTTTGGCATGGACTGAAATTTGCGCTTTCGTGGTGGCTCACGCCATCGATGTCGCA
>NZ_JBVVPV010000027.1:0-84514 GCF_055811735.1 Mesorhizobium sp. WSM4850
TTGCGACATCGATGGCGTGAGCCACCACGAAAGCGCAAATTTCAGTCCATGCCAAAACTATCTTAGCGCATATGCCCACTTGGGGGGGAGATCGGCAGCTTCACGGACAGCGTCCTTTTTTGCCAGGTTGGTGTTGGCGAAATCAGTGATGAAGGCCGATCTCCCCCCTCGTGGGGGAGATGTCCGGCAGGACAGAGGGGGGCGCGAAGGATCGCTACGGAGCGCGTTTATTCTGAGCCGTTGCATTCTTCGGCGGATGTCACGGAATGATCCCAGGGTCTGCGCCGCGTCGCTAGGATGACGAAGGCGCGGCGGCTTTCGGCCAATCGCAGACGTTGGAGAATTGGCGGCTGCAGGCCGGTCAGCAGCGACGGGCCATCCACTGATTCAAACTTGATCAAAATCATCCCGGAACCATTTCGGAGCGGCTGAGTTTCGGGCTAAAGCTACTGGAACCCCTGACATGGCAGAGTTTGACGCAGGACAAGGGAAGTCTGTTGCCAACGCGGTACGGCGATTGCTGCGTTCCGAAGACTTATCGCCGGCACTTGCACGGCGTGCTGAATCTTGCCGTCGACCCACGACTGCCCAGCACCTTTGTCCCATTGTTTGAGGCGCTTGATCAGGCCGGGCGGGAACCGTTTAGGCATTCCCGGAGCTCAAACGAGCGATAACCGAGTAAACGCGCTGATTTCTCCTGTACCCGCTATTTTCTCCACCCCATGACTCAACGCTATGACATTGAGAAGACACCTGAAGGCACATGGGACATCATCGATGTGTTCACGGGACTGCCGGTTGTCGAGGTCGGCGTCCCGTTGATCGACATGCCGATCGAAGAGGCCGACGATCTGGTCGAGCTTCTCAACTGCCGCGACAGGGAACAACGGGGCGATACTTGAGCGCCCGATTTCCTGATCGAAACTCCCGAACAACCTGATTTGCCGCAAACGGACCCGCCTTCCGGTTGAGGCATTTTGTCGTGGACGGCGCCTCGCAGCGCCGCCGACGGCGCCTCCGGCAACGACAGGTGAAGACCGCGTAGCCGCACACGACCCACAAGTTCCCCGCTGGTCAAAATCCGCGCGGCTTGGCACAGTCGGAAAAACAGGAGTCTCCTCATGGCGAAGACCGCGCGTGCGACGAAACCAAAACCCTGGGCCGAGGCGGCGACGCATCTGGTCGACGTCGCCATGGGCAGGAGGCCCGCCGATCTCGTCATCCGCAACGGGCGCTGGGTCAACGTTCATTCCGGCGAGATCATCGCCGGCACCGACATTGCCATTGCCGGCGGCCGTTTCGCCTATTGCGGGCCGAATGCCGGCCATGCCATCGGCCAGGGCACCAAGGTGGTCGACGCCGGCGGGCGCTATCTGGTGCCGGGCCTTTGCGACGCTCACATGCATGTCGAGAGTGGCATGGTGACGGTGACGGAGTTTTGCCGCGCGGTCATCCCGCATGGCACCACCTCGATGTTCATCGACCCGCACGAGATCGCCAATGTGCTCGGCCTGCCGGGTGTGCGGCTGATGCATGACGAGGCCGTCGTCATGCCGATCAACGTGCTTGTGCAGATGCCGTCCTGCGTGCCTTCGGCACCTGGGCTGGAGCATGCCGGCGCCGAGCTGACGGTTGCCGATGTGACCGAGGCGATGGGCTGGGAAAACATCGTCGGACTTGGCGAGGTGATGAACTTTCCCGGTGTCGCTGCCAACGATCCGGTGATGGCCGGCGAGATCGCCGCGACGGTGAGGGCGGGCAAGACCGTCGGCGGCCATTATGCCTCGCGCGATCTCGGCCTGCCGTTCCACGGCTACGTCGCCGGCGGCCCCGAGGACGACCACGAAGGCACGCGCGCCGAGGACGCCATCGCCCGCGTCCGCCAGGGCATGAAGGCAATGCTGAGGCTGGGCTCGGCATGGTACGACGTTGCCTCGCAGATCAAGGCGGTGACGGAGAGCGGGCTCGATCCGCGCAACTTCATCCTGTGCACCGACGACAGCCATTCCGGGACGCTCGTCCATGAAGGCCATATGGACCGGGTGGTCCGCCACGCCATCAGCCAAGGGGTGAAGCCGGTGACCGCGATCCAGATGGCGACGCTCAACACCGCCCAGCATTTCAGGCTGGAGCGCGAGCTGGGTTCGATCGCGCCGGGGCGGCTCGCCGATCTGCTGATCGTCGCCGATCTGGCCGCAATGACCATCGACGAAGTCTATGGCCGCGGCGTCAGGCTGGCCAAGGGCGGCAAGCTCGACATCGACATTCCGGCATATGACTATCCGAAGACGGCAAAGAACACCGTCAAGCTCGGCAAGAAGCTCAAACCGGGGGATTTCGACATCGTGGCGCCTGTCGGCGCCAACGAAATTCGGGTGCGGGTCATCGGCGTGATCGAGAACCAGGCGCCGACGCGGGCGCTCGAGGCCGATCTTCCGGTGGAGGACGGGCTGGTCGCCATGGACCGTCGCAACGACGTCTGCCAGATCGCGCTGGTCGAGCGCCACCGCGGCACGGGAGGCGTCACCAACGCCTTCGTCTCCGGCTTCGGCTATATGAGCGACTGCGCCATGGCCTCCAGCGTGGCGCATGATGCGCACCACATCATCGTCGTCGGCACCAGCAAGCAGGACATGGCATTGGCGGTCAACCGGCTGGGCGAGGTCGGCGGTGGCGTCGTGCTGTTCTCCAGGGGCAAGGAACTGGCGCTGGTCGAAATGCCGATCGCCGGCCTGATGTCGGACGAGCGCGCCGAAATCGTCGCCGCCAAGGCCGACAAGCTGACCGAGGCAATGCGCCAGATGGGCTGTTCGCTGAACAACGCCTACATGCAGCACTCGCTGCTGGCGCTGGTCGTCATCCCGGAACTGAGGATTTCCGATGTCGGCCTGATCGACGTGACGACGTTCCAGAAAGTCGAACTGTTCGTCTGACAACGACCAAGGGCGTGCCCGCTCCTCATCCGCCGGTGGCGATGGTCAGCACCTTGAACGGCGTGGTGATGACGATCTCGGCGACGGAGCCGACGGCCTTGCCGATGCCCTGGCCGAGATTGTTGATCGGCTGCGCCGGATCGACCTCGTCCGATGCCAGGCCGGCCGGCGCGCGCAGCCGGTCGCCGAGTAGCTGCACCAGGAATGGGTTGTCGGCGAATTTGGCGTGGTTCAGGCGGTCGCCGCCTTTGGTCTTGCTCAAGTCGACCACCGACACGCCATAGCTGGCGAGGTCGGCCGCGTCGCCATAGTCGCCGACGCGCGGCTTGTCGCCGGAGATCAGGGAGGACAGCCTCAGGGCGCGATCGTCGCCCGAAAGCAGGATGGCGAAAGGCTTGTCGGGCTTGCCGTAACGGATCATCTGCTTCGTCGCGCGCCGCGTTGGCGCTTTCCTTGTCGTAGATATAGCCCGTGGTCTTGCCGCTCGACGCCCATGAGAACAGCACCGGCGTGCCGGAGTATTTGGTGTCGTGCGCGATCTGCGTCAGCCGGTAGATGCCGTCGTCGAAACCGTTGTTGAAGCCATGCACGAAAACCAGGGCGCGGTCGCCGCGCATGGCGATGTCGGCGCCGACCGCCTTGGCGAATTGCGGGGCGCCTTCGTAGAATTCGACCTCGGTTGCCGTGAAGTCCTTCGCCGGGTTGCTGTTGGCGGAGCCCCTGACCCGCTCGACGGCGCCGACCTGATGGGTTTTCGGGACGGTGACTTCGACACTGGCAAAACTGGTGGTCGGTGAACGGTCACCGTCGAACACCTGCCGCGGGTCCTTCGTCGCCTTTTTTCGGGTGGTGGCGACGAAGATCTCATGCGTGGCGGCGATGTCGGAGGCAGGCACCGTCACGGTCGTCGTGTTGAGAAGGTCGTGGGTCTTGCGGCCGGCGCAGCCGGTTACCGCGAGCGCCAACGCTACGACGAGACAAGTCTTCGAACGCACCTCACTGCCCGAGCAGACTGATGCGGTCGGTCACCTCGCGGTCGCTGGCAAATCCGTCATCCTCGCGCAGCCGCTGGCCGATCATCTTCACCAGCTCGGGGTTGTCGGCAAATTTGGTGTGGTTGAAGCGATCCGATCCCTTGACGCTGGAGAGATCGACGACGCTCACGCCATAGTCGGCGAGGTCGGCCGCGTCCTTGTAATCGCCGACGCGCGGCCGCGAGCCGGCGATCAGGCCGGAGAGCCGCAGCGCACGGTCGTCGTCGGACAGTAGAAGGATGAATGGCTTGTTCGGCTTCCCGTAGCGGCGCATCTGGCTCTTGAACACGTCGACATCGATGTCGGGCGAGGCCAGCACGACGTCGCCGAGCTTGCCGCTGAGATCGCGGTCGCCATTGATGGCGAGCTGGCGCAGCGCTTCCATAGTAACCCAGGTCCCCAGCGAATGGGCGACGATGTCGATGCGCCGCGCGCCGGTCTGCGAGAGCATTCTCAGCGTGACTTCCAACTGGTCGCGGGCAGCACTGGCGCTTTCCCTGTCATAGACATAGTCCCGGGTCTTGGCGCCCGATGCCCAGGAAAACAGCACCGGCGTGCCCGGGTAGCCGGAATCATGGGCGATCTGGGTGACGCGGTAGACGGCGGCGTCGAAGCCGGTGTTGTAGCCATGGACGAAAAGCATGACGCGGCCGCCGCGCGCGGCGATGTCGGCACTGAGCGCGTTGGAGAATTTCGGTGCGGTGTCGTAGCCGACGACGTCGGAGGCCATGAAATATTTGGCAGGGTCGTTCGACTTGCCGCGTGAGCGCCGCTCGATCTGACCGGCTTCGTGGGTCCCCGGCACGGTGACGTTGACGCGGGCATAGTTCAGCGTGGCCGAGCGCTCGCGGTCGAAAACCTTGCTGGGATCGTCGGAGCGCTTGCGCGTCGTGGCGATGAAGATGCTGTGGTTGCCGGCGATATCGGTCACCGGCGCCGACACCATGGCGCTGCCGAGCAGTTCCTCGGTCTGCCGGCCGCCACAGCCGGCAACGAGCAAGGCAAGGACAAGGATACAAATCTTCTTCAACTCTAGAATTCCACTCCGGCCGAAAGGCTTGATCCAACCTCCGCGACCCCTCCCGGACAGCCGAAGTGCGGCAGAAGTAAGTCGTTTCCTGCCGAAATGCGCTCAGCGGCTTGCGACAGTCATCGCACTGTTGCGCGAAAGCCAAAACGATTGCCCTGATCAAACACGTACGGCGTGTGCTAGCTTCGCGGACACCACAGACGATCCGGGGTAAATTTTTCGATGACCAGTTTCTCTTCCCGCGTCGCGGTCGCCGCTGCCGCGATCCGCCAGATCTTCCCGGAAACACCGCTGCAGGAAAACGACTATCTGTCGAAGAAGACCGGCGCGCGCGTGCTGCTGAAGCGCGAGGACCTGTCGCCGGTGCGCTCCTACAAGATCAGGGGCGCCTTCAATTTCTTCCGCAAGGCGCTCGACGCCGGCAACGATGCCGAGCTGTTCGTCTGCGCTTCCGCCGGCAACCATGCCCAGGGCTTTGCGTTCGTCTGCCGTCATTTCGGCAAGCGAGGCGTGGTGTTCATGCCGGTGACGACACCGCAGCAGAAGATCGACAAGACGCGGCTGTTCGGCGGCGAATTCGTCGAGATCAGGCTGGTCGGCGACTTTTTCGACGACTGCTACCGCGCCGCCTCCGAATTCACGGAAAGCGCCGGCGCGCACATGGTGCCGCCGTTCGACCACAAGGACATCATCGAGGGGCAGGCGACGGTCGCCTACGAGATATCAGGCCAGATGCCGGGCGCGCGCATGCCCGACATCATCATGCTGCCGGTCGGCGGCGGCGGTCTGGCAGCGGGTGTGACGCATTATTTCGCCGACCAGCGCCGCGACACGCGCTTCGTCTTCTGCGAGCCGGCCGGGGCGCCAAGCCTGAGCGAGAGCCTCGCCACCGGCAAGCGCATCAAGCTTGCCAGGGTCGACAATTTCGTCGATGGCGCCGCGGTGGCCGAGATCGGCCGCGAGCCGTTGCGGCATCTCAGGGCGTTTGCCACCGAAGCGGTGCGGCTGATCCCAGAAAACCGGCTCTGCGCGACGATGATCGAGATGCTGAACGTCGAAGGCGTGGTGCTGGAGCCGGCCGGCGCACTGGCGATCGACGCGCTGAAGGATTTTTCGAAGAAGGAAATCAGGGGCAAGACCATCGTCGCGGTGGTTTCGGGCGGCAATTTCGATTTTGAGCGGCTGCCGGACGTGAAGGAAAGGGCGCTGCGCTTCGAGGGGCTGAAGAAGTACTTCATCATCCGCTTTCCGCAGCGGCCGGGCGCGCTGCGCGACTTCCTCGAATTGCTCGGTCCCGACGACGACATTGCCCGCTTCGAATATCTGAAGAAATCGGCGCGCAATTTCGGCTCGGTGCTGATCGGCATCGAAACCAAGGACCGCCGCAATTTCGAGCTGCTCAACGCCAATTTCGAGGCCGAGGGCGTCCAGTATCAGGACATCACCGACAACGAGACGCTGGCCGGGTTCATCATATGAGCGCCCGAATATGAGTGCCCGGGCGAAGATTTTCGTTGCGTTGTTTTCCGGCATCAATGTCGGCGGCAACCGCATCGTCAAGATGGCGGAGTTGCGGTCGTTCTTCGAGGAGCTCGGCTTTGGCGACGTCGCCAGCTATGTGCAGAGCGGCAATGTCGTGTTCCGTTCGGCAAAGGGCGACGCGGCCACGCTGGCCAAACAGATGGAAACGGCCTTCGAGAAGAAATGGGGATTTCACTCGCGCATCATGGTGCGCGATCTCGGCTGGTTCGAGCGGCTGGTGGCAGAAAATCCCTATCCGGAAATTGCCGGCGAGCCGACGAAGCTTCACGCCTATGTGCTGGAGCGCCCGCCGACCGCCGACGAGGTCGCGCGGCTGGCCGAAAAATGCACCGGTCCCGAACGGTTCGAGGTCAGGGGCGACGTGCTTTACCTGCTCGCACCAGAAGGCCTCGGCAAATCGGTATTTGCCAACCTCATCCCGCGCACGCTGAAAGTGCCCGCCACCGCGCGCAACTGGCGCACGGTGCTGATGCTGCTAGAGATGGCCGGCCGGAATGGCGGAGCGTAGTCGCCTACGCTGCCGAAGCCTTTTTCCAATCGAAGGTCAGCTGTTCGCGGAAAGCGAAGCGTTTGATGTGGTCGGCGACGACCGTCTCCAGCCGCTCCAGCGAGCCGGCTTCGTCAGCGGTTACCGCGATATGCAGCGCTGCCGGGTCGGCATCGAGAACCGTGCGGCCCAGTGAGAGATCGATGGTGCCGTGGTTCGGATCGAACGCGACGGGAAACTTGTGCGCCCAGTGTTTGCAGAGCTGCTGCAGATAGCGGCTCGCATGTTCAGTGACGACATCGGCATGGCTGGTCGGCATGAATGAATTCTTCCCCAATGCGGCCCGTTACCAGCTTCCGGTATTGGGCATCGACGCCCAGGGCTCGGCCTTGGCCTTGGCCGGGCCTTTCTGCAAAAGCTCGATCGAGATGCCGTCCGGCGATTTGACGAAAGCCATGTTGCCGTCGCGCGGCGGCCGGTTGATGGTGACGCCCTTGTCCATCAGCTGCTGGCAGGTGGCGTAGATGTCGTCGACCTCGTAGGCGAGGTGGCCGAAATTGCGGCCGCCCTTGTAGTCTTCCGGATCCCAATTGTAGGTGAGCTCGATCAGCGGCGCCTTGTCGGTGATGCCGCTTTGCTCGTCTTCGTCAGCTGCGAGGAAGATCAGCGTGTAGCGCCCCTGTTCGTTTTCGTGGCGGCGCACTTCCTTGAGGCCAAGCTTGTTGCAGTAGAAATCGAGCGAGGCATCGACGTCGGCGACACGGACCATGGTGTGGAGGTAGCGCATGTGATTTTCCTCGAAATGTTGCTTTGCGGCGGAACATAGGGGCCACCCGGCCAAAGGGCAATTCCCGATAGCTGCTCCTGCCGGCAAACAACAAATCCGGTATTCCCGCAATGAACCGTGAAAAAACGCAGCTCAGGTCTTGCACACACCGGAAACGGAAGTGTTAATCTAACGTCAAGAATCAGTTGCGGTATTCTTGGAAAAAGGGGGGCGTTGTTATGGGGGAAAAAGCCTCTTTCATGGGGCGGGACGGAACCGGTCACGACGCCTTGCAAAGAGACGAGAGCGGCGACACGGCCGGTCTTGTCGAGATTGCGGGCGCTATCAAATGGTTCGACGTGGCCAAGGGTTACGGTTTCATTCTTCCCGATGACGGCTCTTCCGGCGATATTCTCCTCCATGTGACATGTCTTCGAAAAGACGGTTTCCAGACCGCCTTGGAAGGTGCGCGCGTCGTCTGCCTGGTCAAGCAAGGTGAGCGCGGATTGCAGGCATTCCGCGTGCTCTCCATGGATCTCACCACGGCGACCCATCCGGCGGAGATGCAGGAGCAGCGCACCCACGTCTCGGTGACGCCGGAAAGCGGCCTCGAACGGGCGCTGGTGAAATGGTTCAACCGCACCAAGGGGTTTGGTTTCCTGACCCGGGGCGAGGGCACCGAGGACATTTTCGTCCACATGGAGACGCTGCGCCGTTACGGTATTACCGAACTCAGGCCGGGGCAGGTCGTGCTGGTCCGCTTCGGGCGCGGCGACAAAGGCCTTATGGCTGCCGAAATTCACCCGGATATGGGGACCTTGCCCGTCTCGCATTAGGTGCGTTGATATTCAGGCCTTACTCAGATCTTTTCGAACGTTTGCGCTGCCCCTCACCTGCCTGCCGGCATCCTCTCCCCGTATAGTGACGGGGAGAGGGGCGCTGTCATCAATGATTTCGCCAATTTCCGGCCGTTGTAGAAATGTATGCCATCGTTGCGGCCAGCCCCTTCTCCCCGTCACTATACGGGGAGATGTGCCCGGCAGGGCGATGAGGGGCAGCGCTGAGATCAACAATTGGTGGGTCGCAAGCGCAGGGAACTATATACAGGCTGGAACCACTTGAATATCAACATACCTAGGACGATGGCCGAGGAGTCTGAATGACTTACAGGAACTGGCTGACAACGGGCATAGTCTGCGCCGCGATCGCCTTTGTCATCGCCACAGGCGCTTTCTTCCATTCGCAGCGACCGGCTTCGGCAGACAGCCGGGCGATGATCCTTGCCGTCGACCCGCAGCCGCTGGTCGCGGTGACGAAAGGCGGCGAACGCTCTTTCTCCGTCGAAATCGCCGACACCTCGGCCGAGCGCGAGGCTGGCCTGATGTTTCGCGAGGAGATGGCCGACGATCATGGCATGCTGTTCGTGTTCGAGGAGGCTCGGGATGTCAGCTTCTGGATGAAGAACACGCCGATGCCGCTCGACCTGATCTTTGTCGGTCAGGACGGCAGAATCCGGGCGATCAAGCAAGGCGAGCCGCAATCCGAGGCGATGATCTCGCCCGGCGAGCCGGTTCGCTTCGTGCTCGAGCTCAAGGCGGGCACGGCCGCCAGGAGCAGCATCGAGGACGGCGACCTGTTGCGTCACCCGGCAATCGGCACTGCGCACAACTGAACGCGCAGGATCCATCGCAGATGCAGTTTTTCGCCCATGACGGTTTTGACCTTGCCTTCCTCGACCGCCAGCCGGCATCGGGGCAGGGCGATCCGGTGCTCATGATCCATGGCTTTGCCTCGACCCATTACGTCAACTGGGTGTCGCCCGGCTGGTTCAAGGCGCTGAACGATGCCGGCTACCGCGCCATCGCCTCCGACAATCGCGGCCACGGCGCCTCGTCGAAGAGCTATCAGGACGCCGATTATACGCCGGCAAGGATGGCGTCCGACGGGGCAGCGTTGCTGAACCATCTCGGCATCGAACGCGCCCATGTCATGGGCTATTCGATGGGCGCGCGGATTTCCGCGTTCCTGGCGCTTTCCGACCCGGATAAGGTGGCGACGCTGGTCTTCGGCGGTCTCGGCGTCGGCATGGTCGACGGCGTCGGCGACTGGGATCCGATCGCCGCCGCCCTTCTGGCCGACGATCCAGATAGCACCAGCCATCCACGCGGCCGCTCGTTTCGCGCCTTCGCCGACCAGACCCGCAGCGACCGCCGGGCGCTGGCCGCCTGCATTGCCACCTCGCGGGAATTGCTGGCCGAGGCCGACATTGCGCGCATTGCCCAGCCGACGTTGATTGCCGTCGGCACCAAGGACGATATCGGCGGTTCGCCCGACGAACTGGCCGCCTTGATGCCGAACGCCAGGGCTTTCCATATCGAGGGCCGCGACCACATGCTGGCCGTCGGCGACAAGTCCTTCAAGCAGCGGGTGCTGGAGTTTTATGCCGATAATCCGCTGTGAGTACATCGGTGGTTGAGTTGGGGTGACCCAAGGCCTGAAGGATGCAGCGGCTCAGGATAAAGCCGATCCGTAGCGATCCTTCGCGCCGGCATCAAAGGTGCAGCAGCAGCGCTCACGCCCCGAGCGCTTCGAGCGAACGCGCCATGTTTTGCCGAGCCTGAGCCTCGAACCGCTGCCTGAACTCCTCGGTGTGGAAGATGTGCGGGCGGGCGAGGAAGCCCTTCAGGACAGCACTGCGGCCGGCACGCCACATCGGCTCTTCCACCCAGCCATATTCGCGGCGAACCGCCTGTTCATAGGCGTCGAACGCATCAGGCGGCGCCCCCAGGATCGCCAGGTCCATGTCGAGGAACAGCGCTGCGTCGCGGGCGGCATTTTCGTCGTCAAACTGCGGTAACTCATGAGTGGCGGTGGCTGATATCATCGTCGTGATGCGGCCAAGGCGCTGCGCATCGGTGCGGCCGGCGAGCTTTTTCTCGGCAAGGACGGCACTCCTCGCCTCGTTGTCCTTGCCCCGGCTGTTATAGATGGCGTCGTGGAACCAGATCGCCGCTTCGACCGCCTTGGGATCGTGCAACGATGCCCGATAGTGGCCGGCCAGCGCCAGCATCGCCTCGATATGGCCGAGGTTGTGATAGTGACGACCCTCCGCCTCATAGAGCGCGGAAAGCTCGCGCTTCAGCGGCTCGTCGATCAAGGCTTGGTCTTCCATCGCCGCTTGAATTTCCGTGAACCAAATCCATTTGACAAAGCACTAAGGAAAATTGAGTTCAACCGTGCTATGATCTGGCTTATAGAGCATGTCGCGCAAAAGTGCGCAGCGGTTTTGGTGCCAAGCCGGAGACATTAGGCCGGAGACCATTGATGAACAGCGTTACGATTGCCCGCCCGACCATGGTGAAGCCGATCGACCCGATCTGGCGCTCGATCCGCGACGAAGCGATGGAGGCGGTCAACCGCGATCCGCTGCTGGCGGCGTTCCTCTATTCGACCATCCTCAACCAGGAAAGCCTGGAGGAAGCGGTCATCCATCGGCTGGCCGAGCGGCTCGCCCATCAGGATATCGGTTCCGATCTCATCCGCCAGACATTCAAGGCGATGGCAGCCGACGACAAGGATTGGGCGTCGACGGTGCGTGTCGACATTCAGGCCTACTACGACCGCGATCCGGCCTGCGACCGCTTCATCATGCCGGTGCTCTATTTCAAGGGTTTTCATGCCATCCAGACGCACCGGCTGGCGCATTGGCTGTGGAACCAGGGCCGCCAGGATTTCGCGCTCTACCTGCAGAGCCGGTCGTCCTCGGTGTTCCAGACTGACATCAACCCGGCCGCCCGCATCGGCAAGGGCATCTTCCTCGACCACGCCACCGGCCTCGTCGTCGGCCAGACGGCGGTGATCGAGGACGACGTGTCGATCCTGCACGGCGTGACGCTGGGCGGCACCGGCAAAGCCGGCGGCGACCGCCATCCAAAAATCCGCTACGGCGTGCTGATCGGCGCCGGCGCCAAGATCCTCGGCAACATCGAAGTCGGCCATTGCTCCAAGATCGCGGCAGGCTCGGTGGTGCTGTCGCCGGTGCCGCATAACAAGACGGTTGCCGGCGTGCCGGCCCGCGTCGTCGGCGAGACGGGCTGCGACCGGCCCTCGCGGCAGATGGACCAGCTTTTGCCGTCGCAGTCGATGGACCACGTCGTCAGCTTCGATATTTGAGCGCTCGGGCAGGGGCCCTTTGCAAAGGCGTCTTTCTCCCGTCACTATACGGGGAGAAATGCCCGGCAGGGCAATGAGGGGCAGCGCAAACCTCAAGCGATTGCCCTGTCTCTCTCGCCGGCTTGCCTTTACATCGCCATTGTCGACGTGCCAGAAGCGCGCTCAAACGAGCAAGACCGACGATCGGAGAAGACTTTTGAAGCCGGACGAAATCAGAAAGCTGGACGCCTATTTCAAGCGCGTCTTCCAGAACCCCAAGCTTGAAGTGAAGGCGCGGCCGCGCAAGGATGATTCGGCCGAGGTCTATGTCGGCGACGAATTCCTCGGCATCGTCTTCAAGGACGAGGACGACGGCGACTATAATTTCTCGATGGCGATCCTCGACATCGACCTCGCCTGAGCCGGGAGGCGATCGGTGCCGGCCGACCTTGAGCCAGCTTGCTCGCCGCACCCTCTTCTTCAACGTTGGCGATTGGCGAAAGAAGAACGAATAGCCAATCTCCCCCTTGAGGGGGAGATGCCCGGTAGGGCAGAGGGGGGTGCTGGGGGTGCTGTCCCGCCGACGTCGCGCAAATTTCTGCGCTGCTGCGCGATCAAAAGTCACTGAGCAGATTCTCGCACGGTTCGCTTCATCATCATCCTAATGCCCGGCCTTCAGCATACGCGCAGCCTTGGCGGCGATGGCTGCGTCGAGCGCCTGCCAGTCGCCCAGAAATTCCATGGGAAAGCGGTAGGTGAGGCTGAGATTGTCGCCGACCAGAATGTCGCGTTCGCAGGGCGCCAGCGATTGCGCAGCACTTGGGCCGCTCAGGCAGCGGGCCACGAACGGGTCCTTGCCCCGGCGATTGCCGACCACCAGCACCTCGTTGAAATAGCCCGATTTTTCATTGAAGCCGTAAAGCGTCGTGCCGCCCGGACCGGGCGTGCCGGGTTCGACAATCAGGGCGCTGTAGATCGGCGCGAAGCGGCCGCTCATGTCACGCGACATGACCTGTCGTTCGAACGACAGAAAGATGATGCTCTTGGCTGATCCAGTGTGGTTGAAATCGTCGCGGGCCGCCTCGCTGTAGCCGTCCATTTCGGGATAACGCAGATAGAGGTCGAGGCGCGAGGCGATGCCGTCGCGCCGCGCCTGGTCGAAGCGGATGACATTGGCCGGCACGGCGATGACGTTGTTGCCGATCACCACCTCGTGGACTGTCGTGTCGTCGGTATATCCGGCCATGGCGATCGAGCGGCCCAACCATTTGCCGCCAAGGCTGATCGTCATCGAAAGCACTGCCAGCGCAGCGAACACGTAGAACACCCGCTTCATCAGCTTGGAATCAACGACGGTGAGTTGCGGACCGTTGGCGGTGGCTGCCTGCTTCATCGCGATCCCCGATTATCGCGTGGCACGGCTCTTGCGGCACGCCTGTCGAAACACGACTGTGCGGTTTCATGGTAAATGGAAGGTGAAGATGGGTCCGGTTGGACACACACTCGTTGCTTTTAGTGTTGCCTGACGGCGCTGATCTCTTGCGGTTGTACGGCGAGGATCTTTGGCGTTGGGCGTCGTGCTGATCGACATTGCATCCCAGGCAGGCACTCACCTAGGGTCGACCGATCTTTCAGCCTGAGACGATTCGGAGGAGAAAATGCCGCTCTATGCGATCGACGGAAAAGCCCCCGGTTTCGAGGACGCCGACAGCAACTGGATCGCGCCCGACGCTACCCTGATCGGCGACATACAGATCGGCCGCAACGCGGGCTTTTGGTTCGGCGTCGTCATCCGCGGCGACGACGAGCCGATCATCATCGGCGCCGATACCAATGTGCAGGAACACACGGTCATGCATACCGATGTCGGTTTTCCCCTGACCATCGGGCAAGGCTGCACGATTGGCCATCGCGCCTTGCTGCATGGCTGCACGATCGGCGACAACAGCCTGATCGGCATGGGCGCCATCGTGCTGAACGGCGCGAAGATCGGCAGGAACTCGCTGGTCGGCGCCGGCGCCCTGGTCACCGAAGGCAAGGGATTTCCCGACAATTCGCTGATCATCGGCTCGCCCGCCCGTTTGGTGCGAACACTGGACGATGCCGCGGTGGCAAGCCTGCGCGCTTCGGCCGCGCACTACGTCGCCAACGGCAAGCGCTTCAAGGCGGGGCTGACGAAGACCTGAGGCCAGCCTTGGTCAAATCTTCGGCTATGGTTTCACCGGCATTGTCCCCCAACTCACCCTCCATTGGAGCCGCGCCTGGTCATTGCATCGCGCAGCAACGAAGCGTCAGCTTCAAAGCCGGCATTGTCGGCGTCCTCGAGGGCCGTCGTATAGTCGTCGATGCGGGTTTCGATGGATGGGTCGGCGCCCGCCGCCAACAGTAGGCGGATGGCATCGACGCTACGAATGGCGACCGCATAGTGAAGCGGCGTCCAGTCGTTTACGCCCCGCATGTTCAGGTCTGCGCCCCCACCGTCGGGTTCGGACTATTTCCAGTCTGTCAGCCCGGTCGGCGGAGAGTGCCGCAATGATTGCCGGAAAACCGCCGTGGTGGTGATAGTTCGGGTCCGAGTCCGCATCCAGTAAGATCGAGATGAAAGCGGCGGGGCTCCAATAGATCGCATACTCCAGTGGATGCCCAAGGCCGAGTTCAAAGGGCATCTGCTCGTCGAACCAGCCGGGTGAGCCGCCGAGAGCCACACCGAGGGCCTCGAAGTCGCCCGCCTTGAACGCGTCGTCGATGGCCTTGAACAGGCGGTGGCGCTCGCATCGATCTTCCGGGATTTCCAACATCGCAGCGATCCGGAGGTTGAATTGGCCGCCATATTGCCCCCATCCGCCGCTGCCTGAAAGCGCCATGGGCGGGTTGCGATTGGAGAGCAGGTCGATAGCTTTGCGCAGCCGTACGCCGAACTTATCGCATCGACATCAAGTTCGTGATCAGACCTGCCTTGATGTCGAGTGCGGGTCGATGGGCCTCCGGATGACCGATGTCGTTCAGCTGATCGGCCGTCAAGTCGGCCAGTGCCCTGCGTCTTGCGACGGTGCGCCGCCACCCCCTGAAGGTGGCAATCATAATTGCTGCGCTTTTCAGGCCAGGTCCAAACAGATGTCTTTTCGAGGTGCGGGCGGCGCGAGTTTGCGTGTCAGCCATTTTTAGTCTCCCATTCGAGATTTGCGGATGAGAGCGTGCCACGCGGGTGTTTTCGGGCTGTTCGGCTGTGCGTGAAAAAAACCGAAAAGCCCGACGAGCTGCCGTTAAATCGGTGTTAAAACTATCCTCCGAAATGTATTCCGCCGCGGCGGTCAAAGTCTGGAGACCATCTGTGCGCATCAGGTTGCTGGGCGGCCTCGAGGTTACTTCGCCGGAGCGCCGGCCCGTCCGTTTCGCCACGCGCAAGACTTCGCTTCTTTTTGCTGCCCTGGTGCTGGCGGGCCACCGCGGCCATCGTCGCGAGCAGCTTTCCGAGGCCTTTTGGCCGGGACGAAGCAATGGCCAGGCCCGCAATAGTTTGCGGCAAGCGCTGGTCGACATCCGGCGCTCGTTCCCGACCAGCAAGGATGCCACCCTCTACATCGATGGGGATCAGGAAGCCATCGCGCTGATTGCCGGTCCGGATGACGCGGACATTTCGATCTTCGACCGGAAACTGGAGCAGGGCGGGGCGGCCGATCTCGCCGTCGCCGCCGACCTCTACCGCGGTGGGGTGCTTGCGGGGGAAGCCATTCCTGAGGAACTGGATGAGTGGTTTGGACCCTATCTGGACAGGTATCAGCGCAAGGCCCTGCAGTTGGTCGATCGGCTGAGCCTCGCGCTGCCGATACCCGGCTCAGCGGAAGAGACGGCCTGCGAAGGGCTCGCCGAGAGATTGCTCGCCTCAGATCCTACCGCGGAGGCCGCCCATCGGGCGCTGATCCGGATCCACGCGCATCGCGGCCACGAAAACGCCGCCTTGCGCCAGTTCGAACTTTGTCGGACTGCCCTGAAAAAGCAGCTGGATGCTGAGCCGGAGGCGCAGACAAGCTCGCTGGCGGCTTCTCTGCAGTCCCGGGAACGACCTGGGGATCAGCAGCCGGGGCCAAGCTCTGGCGTCGCGGCGCCGGCACAGGTGCTGGCAGTCCTAACGAGACACGGCGACCAGCCGTCAATTGCGGTGCTGCCGTTTCAGAATCTAAGCGGTGATATCGAGCAGGAATATTTCGCCGACGGAATGGTGGAGGACATCGTCACCGCCCTGGCTCACTTTCGTGCCCTGTTCGTAGTAGCACGGAATTCGAGTTTTACCTACAAGGGACGGTCGATAGACATAAAGCAGGTCGGGCGTGAACTGGGCGTGCGCTATGTGGTCGAGGGAAGTGTGCGGAAAGCGGGTGAGCGCCTGCGCATCACCGGACAACTCCTCGACGCTTCGAGCGGCCTCCACCTGTGGGCTGACCGTTTTGAAGGTACTCTAGCCGAGGTTTTCGATTTTCAGGACCAGATCGCCTCGAGCATCGTCGGCGCGATCACCCCAAAGGTCGAGGAGGCCGAAATTGAGCGCGCCAAGCGCAAGCCGACTGAGGACCTCGACGCCTACGACTATTATCTGCGCGGGTTGGCGTCCCACGACCGAGCGGTCAACACCAAGGAAACCATGGATGACGCTCTGCGGTTCTTCATGAAGGCGATCGGCTGTGACCCGGTGTTCGCTGCCGCCTATGCCCGGGCGGCGCGCTGCTATGCGGCGCGAAAGAGCAACCGCTGGATGATCGATCGCCTAGAAGAGACTGCCGAGGCGACCCGACTGGCAAAGAGAGCGATCGAACTTGGATGGGACGATGCAATTGCCCTTTCGTACGGCGGATACGTGCTCGGCTATGTAGGCGGCGATGTGGAGGAAAGCGCGGCGTGCGTCGAACGCGCGCTTGGCCTGAACCCGAACTTGGCTGCGGCGTGGGGTTACAGCGCCTGGGTTCAAGCGTGCTTAGGTGAGCCGGAGAAAGCCGTCGAGCGCGCCGCGCAGGCAATGCGCCTCAGTCCGTTCGATCCTCGCTTTTTTGTTTGGGAATTTTGCACCGCACTCGCTCACTTTTGTGCCGGGCGCTACAACGATGCTGCTGAGTGGGCGAAAAGGTCTTTGCGCTCGCAACCAAACTACGCGAGTGCGACGCGTGTGGCGACGGCAAGTTACGTCTTGGCCGGTCGGCTTTCGGAAGCCGAGAAGATGATGGCCCGCCTGCGCGAACTCGACCCTACGTTGCGGCTTTCGAATCTCGCTGAGGTGCTGC
The DNA here is from genome assembly GCF_055811735.1 of Mesorhizobium sp. WSM4850. Taxonomy (NCBI): domain Bacteria; kingdom Pseudomonadati; phylum Pseudomonadota; class Alphaproteobacteria; order Hyphomicrobiales; family Phyllobacteriaceae; genus Mesorhizobium; species Mesorhizobium sp. WSM4850. The sequence goes on from NZ_JBVVPV010000027.1 coordinate 17,218, forward strand.
CGCCGTTTTGTCGACCGGACGATCGCAGCAGATATATCGAAGGACTTCGCAAGGCGGGCCTGCCCGATTAACGCGGTGTCAGCGTGAAGCGAGGCAAACGGCTTCGGCACCAGATGGCCGACGTACTGCCGATGGATGCTAACTATAAGGTGACGGTTGACCGTGGAGGCCTGTGACCTAGCTTAAAGCTTAGCCGGACCGTCCAGAGCCGGAAATGGTGGGATGGTGCGCTACCGTGGGAGAACTCTGGGGACGTGAGATGCAGAGGTGCAAGTCGGCTTTTCAGAGCCTGTGCGCCCTTGGCGGCCGACAATCGGCGGCCACGGCCTGTCAAGTTTCGTTTCAAACAAAAGTCATCTGCGCCGGCACGCCTATCAACGCGCGACCGCCGCTCCGCCATGCAACAACAATTCGAGCACTGGAGGGACCTCGAAGCAAGTGACAGCTTCGAACGCGACCAAAGGCTTTAGCCAGCACCAAGGCGAGGGGCCAACAACGCTTCACGATCTTAAGATTACACCCAAAACCGCACAGGCACGGCAATGCGAAATCATCTTGCCGAAATTTACGCAAACAGCGCAGATCTCGCCGTCCTGGGTGGGATAGCAGCATTTGCCTCGATGGGCCTCTATCTTGTGCTAAGGCGTATCCTTATCGGGGTGCAACGGCGTCGCCTCAAATCAGATGTGAGCGAACGCGGATCTGACCTCCCCGAGGAGGAGGTGTCTTGGGATTGGGAAATCCCGGTCAACCTTGCAACCGAGCCTGCTTCTTCTTCTCAGGTTGCCGTGCCCTCAGACGCGGCAGACCTGGATATTCGGCGTCAGGATGCCAATTGCCTTCGGTTCGGGGTGCGAATCGAGTATTTCGACGTGATCTCCGAAGCTTGCGAGAGCTCGTCTGTCACCCGGACCAACGCTGTCGCTTCCGCGACGAACATAGCGCAATCCGGCCGACTTGCGACATCGATCAGGGAAATCGCTGGCTATGTTCATAGGCAGGTGGCGGCAAATCTTGCCGCCTTAACTAGTCCAGCATTGACGGCTCTGAGCCGTATGCCAACACAACTCGCCCTCGCGGAGAATCCCGACCCCACCACAGCGACGGCCTCACCTCCTCGCATTCGCAGGCCGATCGGTCTTGTGCCCCGCTTTGGCGTCGCAGCAATCTGTCTGGCCGTGCCGCTTACCTATGCGATGACGAGACAAAACTGGGTCGAAAGCGCCCCCGCCATTTCGCTGGTCCAAGGCAACGTCAATCCGGAGCTTTCGCGATCCTTCGAGCTTCCGGCGAGTGCTGCATTGGATGTGCGTAGGCCAGCCCAGGGAGACGAGCGCACGAGTGTCGAATTGCTCAGCCCGGATCTCACGGCTGCCCGGGCGCAAGTCGGAGCAGCTGGTGCTCAGGCAGCCGCAGCGAAGGAATTGGACGGCCAGGAGCGCCGGGCGGCGGAAGGTGAGCGCGCCAGGAGCGCCGCTCTGCAGCGAGCGCTGCTCGAATCGCGCAAGGAGATCGACGCGCTGAGGACAAGCATGGCAGCCGCCGCCAACGTACGCCAGGAGCAATTGCGCAACGAGCTAGCGGCAGCCCTTACAGCTGACGCATTGCGGCGCCTTGCGGGAGATGCCCGCACGATGCTGAGCGAGGCCACCAACTATGTCTTTACGGAGATGCCCGCTGCTCACCTGGAGCGTCAGCGAGCCGGATGGGTGGCGCGCGATCTATCGCGAGCGCAGGCGCAAATTGAGCGGCTTGAGACCGAGGCCGCCGAGGATCGCGCCAAGGCCAAGGCTTCGCTGGCGCAAGCGAGCGGAATGCTCGATGACGAACGCCGAAAGTCAGACGAACTTCGTGGCGAGCTCTCCAAAGTGAAACTGTCCAATGCTGCGCTCATGGAGCGCGCGGACGCGGCTGAGCAGGAATTGACCGGTGCCGTCACAGCGAGAGAACGAGTGGAGCAGACGGCAGCCGAGACGGAGCGGGCGCTGGCGCGACAACAGGCGGCAGCAGCGTCGACGCGTGAGGAGCTGAAAAAAGCTCGCCTCGAGCGCGACGCGGCTGAACAGGAACGAGCCAGGGCAGTCTCAGCGAGAAAGCGTGCCGAGCAGACTGCAACCGAGACATCGCAGGCTCTGGCAACAGAACGCGCTGCAGCAGTCTCGACGGGGGAGGAGCTGAAAAAAACTCGCATCGAGCGCGACGCGGCTGACCAGGAACGAGCCAGAGCAGTCGCAGCGAGAGAACGAGTGGAGCAGACTGCAACCGAGACGGCGCATGCTCTGGCACGAGAACGCGCTGCGGCAGTCTCGACCCATGAGGACCTCGATAAAGCTCGCCTCGAGCGCGACGCCGCCCGAGCACTTTTGCTACAGGTCGCCAAGCTGAAGGAGGCCTTGGACAAGCAACGTGACGTCACTGTTTCTCTTTCCCGCGACCTGGCCGCCGCGCGCGCGGACAATGACAGGCTCAGGGCTGAGCGTCGCAGCGCCAAGATTGAGCCGCCGCTGAAGCGGCGCGCTGGCCGCGCAGCCGCCGCTGCCGGCGGGGTGAAGGCTGTCAGCCAGAAGACTGCACGCAGCAAGGCTCGCGACCCGGCGCGGATTGCGGGGGTGCGTTCTCTCACACTTCCCTATCCCCTCAGGCCAAGACAGGCGACATTGGAGTGATTTCCAAAACGACTGCGCGGTCCTCCTGTTGAAGGCCCAAGCTCTTTGAGATCATTGCGACACGTGTGTATTGCGAGAGTAGACTAGGATGAATCGAATCACCCCATTCGAATTCATTCTGCTCTCGTCGGCGAGTAGTTCTGCGCGATACGCTATGTCAGCCCGATCACACTGCCTGTAGCATTCAATTCGCATTTGATCGGCGCCTGCCGCGTCTCCACGTTGCCTTGCCGTCCATAGTCGATGCTGACCTCGACGGGAGCTGAGATCGTATCCGGGGTCAACCGACGCATGGAACCTGCGCTGCTGACGCGCACACTGGTCGCGCCAAACGGGGCGGCGGCTGACTCGATTGCGTCATGGCAGGCGCGAACGACTTCATCCGGGACGCCCGGCAGCGCCTTGATTGGACTGACCGTTGCTGGACTGTCGACGTCACCAGGAGGCTGAAGGCTGGACGGAAGGTCGAGCGACCGTCCACTTGCGGACCGGGCGACACTGACGGCAGTGGCGGCCGTGGTTGCCGCAACTGCCGCCGTTGCAGTGGTGCTGGTCCCATCGTCATCCACCGGTGACCTGCTGCTGGAGCCGCTGGGTCCTTTGTGCGCGCCGTCTTTGCGGCCTTCACCGTGATGGCTGGCAGCGCTATTGCCTCCGCCACCCTGGCTGGCAGCGCTATTGCCTCCGCCACCATGGTTGCCACCGCTTTTGCCTCCGCCGCGCTCGCCGCCGGCGGTAGCTCCTGCGCAAGCTACCGCGATCGAGCAAACGAATACGAAACATGCCCAGCTGGATTCAGGGGATTGACGCACGACCACCTCCATAAAGTGCGTCGGTCGAACCGTCTTTCCGCGGCATGCAGTCAGGACGGCGCAACCGCCGCCGCCATGCAAAACTCGCGACTAAGGCGCCCACGGAGGTTAACTAGCGGATCAATCCGGTGTATCAAGGACGCGGTACGTGGTACGGGCGTCGTCCCGGTTGCTGGCGGGAGGGGAGGCCACGATTTGACCCCGTCGCGAGGTGCAGCCGAAGAGAACTGCAAGCGTCTCTGCAACTAGGCGACTCGCCTCTTGAAATGAAACGGCCTTTGACCGGACGATCACTAGTGGATCGGCCATTGACGATGCCTTGCGCCTCTTTATGAAGGCGATCGACCGTGATCCGTAGTTCGCGATAGCCCATGCGCGGGCGGCGCGGTGCTACGCTACCGGAAAAAGCAACGGCTGGATGGTCGACCGTGCGGAAGAGATTGCCGAGGCTACTCGACTGGCCAGGAGAGCGGTCGAACTCGGAAGGGACGATGCGATTGCGCTTTCCTACGGTGGATACGTCCTCGGCTACGTAGGCGGCGACCTTGATGACAGTGCCGCTTGCATCGATCGCGCGCTCGCTCTCAACCCGAACTTGGCCGCCGCTTTGGGCGTCAGCAGCTGGGTGCGGGCTTGCTTGGGCGAGCCAGGCAAGGCCGTCGAGCACGCCGCGCTTGCCATGCGTCTTAAGCCCATTGGTCCACGCCTGTTCGCTTGGCAGTTCAACACCGGGCTCGCCCATTTTTGTGCCGGCCACTACGATGACGCTGTCGCTTGGGCGGGAAAGTCGCTGCGGCACCAGCCGAACCACGTGAGCGCGATGCGTGTAGTGGCGGCGGGTCATGCCCTTGCGGGGCGCCTATCGGAAGCGCAGCAAATGATGGCTCGGGTCTGCGCGTTCGATCCATTGCTGCGGCTTTCGAATCTCGCCGAGGTGCTGCCGCCGTTTTATCGACCGGACTGATCGCAGCAGATATATCGAAGGCCTTCGCAAGGCGGGCCTGTCGGGCTAACGCGGTTTCAGCGCGAGGTGAGGTATATGTCGGCTTCACCGACGCATACTGGATTTCGAAAACCTAGCGTAGCCGGATGCTTATTCAGCCGCAGTGGCGGCGGCGCGGTTGCTGGGCACGCGTCACGTAGCCACGTTGGCTAGAAGAACTCACGCGCCGCCCGCGCATCCTGGCTGTCGTCGAGCTTACCGACAAGCTCGCCGTGAGGCGCGATAAATTCACGCGCTTTCTCGACATCTCCAAGGCTTCGAAGACAGCGAGCGAGTTCCACAGCGATACGCAGTTGGCCAATCGCGGAACGCTGCAAGGTGGCGACGTTCGCAGCCTTGTGGAGCATCTTCTCGATCTCGTCAGGTCCGCCACCGCTCTTTTCGCGGATACAGGCTTCGATCCTAAGTACTTCGGCGAGCTGGAAATAGGTTCCGTTGTAGCGGCCGAGCTCGAGGGCAGCTTCAACCGACTTGCGAGCGCTGTCCAGCCTGCCGCTGTCGCCCAGCGCTTCGGCGTAAAGGCCTATCAGATAGGGCAGCCCCATTTCAGCGCCGGTCCGGCGAATGGCAGATATAGCTTCCTCCATGCCGCGCAGGCCGGCCCCCCGTTCCCCAAGCCGGAATTGCCCCCATCCAACCTGGAACGCGGCTTGGCCGACAAGGAGCGGCAACTGGAACTTCTCTGCTATCTGCAACTCGCTTTCCGCCGCCCGAAGCGCGGCCTCAGGCTCCCCCGCGAACATATGGAGGTAGCTGGTCCCCCAAAACGCAAGCGCCATGCTCAGCGGATGCTCGAAACGTCCGGCGAGCCCGGTTGCGTCTTCGCACCGTAGCCTTGCCTTATCCGGCTCGCCGGCCAGCCAGGCTGACAATCCCGAGAAGCAGCGGCAGCAGACGCCCGGGTCATGACCGGAGTACTTGTACGTCAGATAATGATCGCGGTCGGGGTCGTAGAGGCCGATGGCGCGTTCCGCATGGTTCTGGGCCGCCGCGGTCTCCCCAAGGAAGAAATTGTTTGTCCAGAACATGTGCTCGGTCTCGATCGCGAGACCGGGATCGCTGTCGTCCTTAGCCATGCCAGCCCATCGGCAGGCCAGTTCCTGCGCCGCTGCCGGCTTACCGCTAAGCATGTAGTATTGGGCTCTCCCGCGCAGCGCCGTGAACAGACGCGCCTGGTCGCCGATCTTACTGCAAAGTTCCTCGGCGCGCTCGAACGCGGCGAGCACTTCGGTCGCACCCCAGCCACGGGCCGCCATGAGGGCCACGCCCCTCGCGAGCTGGAACTCGATCTCTTGCTCATCGGCGTCGGCGACATCGTTGCTCCTCAGCAGCCTGACCCCAAGGTCCAGTTGCTCAAGTGCACTGACGTGCGCCGACCGCCTGATCGCCTTGCGAGCCGAGATCAGAAGATAGCCGACGGCTTCGACCCAGAGGTGAGCCTGTTGCGCGTGTCTGGCCAGGCGTTCGCTGTGCTCATCAAGCCGGTCCGCGTAATGGGCCTTCAATTCGGCAAGCGCAGTCCTGTGGAGCTCAATGAGCGCCGACGATACGATACGTCCGGACACAGCAGTTCGGATGAGGACGTGCTTGAAGCGGACGAAAGCCTCGGGAAAAACCTGAAGCTCCACTAGGAGATCGGCCTTCTTCAAATTCTGGAGGGCGGCATCGAAGCGCAGGCTCGACAGCGTCGCCATCCTTCGTAGCAAGGGCACCGGAATCTCTCCGCCGAAGATCGAGGCGACCTCGGCTACCCGCTTCGAATCCTTGTCGAGACGTTCGAAGCGAGCGTCGACGATCGTCTGGATACTCGCCGAAACGACGATCTCGTCGACCTCGCCAGAAGGCCGGTAGCGGCCCGGCTGCCCTTCCAGCTTGCCGGTCTCGGCGAGAGCGCGGACGGTCTCTTCCAGGAACAATGCATTGCCTTTGCACGCATCCCCGACTGCACCGCGGAGCTGCGCCAGCTCAGGGTCCCTGCCAACCAGGTAGTCAAGAAATGCTGCTGCTTCGGCCGTATTGAACGCCGGCAGGCGGATTTCGGAAGGTCCTGCAGCGGCGAAGGCACCGCGATCGTATTCGGGTCGACAGGTCAGGATAAGCAGACAGCGGACAGTGGGCAGTGCCTGCGCCAGCCGCACCAGGACCCCCTCACTCTCGGCGTCTATCCAATGAAGGTCCTCGACCAGGAGAACGACGGGCTTCTCGCGGCCAAGGAAGAGCAGAAGCCCAACCGCTGCTTCCTGCATGCGCCGGGATCGCTCCTGGCCAGAAATGATAGCCCAGTTCGGATCCTGAACGGGCAGTTCCATGACTGCCATGATCGGATCGAGGAGCCGCTCATCGAAGCCTTGCGCGCTTTGCGCGGCCAGTACCTTTTCGATTGCGATTGGCGGCGCTTCGGTGTCGCCCACGCCGAACAGGGTTTGCAGCAGTTTCCGAATTACGACGAAGCCGCTGCGCAGGTCCGTTTCGAGCGCGCCGACCTCCAGATTCTCAGCATCATCGTGAGGGATGGCCCCAACGAATTCATGCGTGACACGCGACTTGCCGTGACCGGGATCGCCGACCACGAAAACCGTCTGACCTTCGCCGTCGAATACTTCATGCCAGGCCTTGTTCAGAATCTGCAGTTGCATCTCGCGGCCGACGAACGGCGACAGCTGCGTTTCGGCGCGCAACTGCCAGCGCGAGCGGCCCCGCCTGATCTCGATCACTTCAAAGAGCCGCTGGTTCTTCGGGTATTCCGACAGAAGTGGCGCTGCCAGCGCTTCCATACTGACGAAGCCGCCAGCCGATGCCCGGGTCCTGGCGGTTGCCACCACGAGATCGCGCCCCAACGCCTGGCTCAGCGTATGGGCCACGGACACCGGCCCGCCGCGCACCTCCAAAGCCCGGTCACGTGCCGGGCTGACGATCACGATGCCTGTGTCCAGGGCAGCACGAACGCCGGTCATCCAATCGCCATGGCGCAGCGCGAGCTCGCGCAGCGCGAGTGCGGTCCGGCAGGCAAGTGCAGCATGTCCTTCGAGCGGCTCAGGCGCACCAAACGACGCGACGAGGTCGTTCTCGGAAATCGTCAGAACCGTTCCTCCGTTGTCGCGCACGAGTGCGGTGGCCTGCATGAGGAAGGGGTCGACCCGCTCCAGCGCGACATCGGGAGGCAGGTTCTCCATCACCGGTTCGGCGTATTGGAAATCGGCGCACAGGATCGTTGCCTGTCGCCGGGTCCTCGGGTCGACCGCAACGACCGTTTGCGCCTGAAGCGCCTCGTTGGCAAATGTCGACGCCTCGAGAATGAAGTTGCGGAACGCGGGTTCCTCGGCAAGAAGGATGTGATTGGCGCTTTCCAGTTCGACGAAGCGGGCACCAGTTATCGATCTGGCGAGCTCCAAACCTTCCGAGAAAGGCGCGACCCGGTCGCCGTTGGCATGCAGCACGAGCGCTGGCACATGCAGCCGTTCAAGCGATCGCGATATGTCAATGTCGGCAAAGACATAGCTCAACCGCATCGCGTTTTCCGGCGTGAGTGTCCGGCGCTGCAGCTCATTGAACCAATCCATCTGCACGCGATTGGCGCCCGGTATAAACAGGTTGGTGAACATTTGGCGGAACAATGGATCGTCCCGACCCCAGCCCTGACGCATCAACGCCGAGATTGCTTCGCGTCTGACGATCTCCGCCGCATTTCCGCGCGCTCGCCATCCACGAACATATCCCCCCCAAATCAAGAGACCCGCGACCTTCTCGGGATGGCGAATGGCGTATTCGACCGAGAGAGCACAGCCTTGCGATATTCCAAGGAGGACGAAACGGTCGAGGCCCACGGCCTCTACGACGCATTCGAGATCGTCGACGAATGCATCGAAAGACACATCCTCACAGACTGTGTCGGAAAGGCCGTTCAGGCGCCCGTCGTAGCGTACAAGCGTGAAGCCGCTGGACAGGCCGTGGATCCAATGTCCCCAAACCGGGCTTTCCCAATCGAAGTCGAGATGGGACATCCAGTGCGAGGCACGCACGATCGCTGGCCCGGATCCGCTGATGACATAGGCGATCCGGGTGCCATCGCGGGCATTGACGTAGCGTATCTGCTGCTTACCTGACGAAACCTTCGTCGAAGGCGATGGGACGGGTTCGGGCACAGGCCCCGTCAGCGGAGGTTCGGGGGCCGGCCGGCCAACAGGTCCAGCCGTCGTGCCACTTCGGATCGGGGCAGCGGCGACGGTCAGTCGAGCCTGATCGTTAATGCGGGCGATCTCGTCTGCTAGATCATTGTCCGGAAGAAGTGACTGCAGTGTGTGCAGGTGGGGAAGCGCCCGCTCAGGCTCGTCGCCCAGGCGATCGATCAGGGCGCGTAGCGCCTTCAGGTGCAGAATCTCGGTCTCGTTCGAACAATAGACGCGCCAAGCCTCGAACGCCTGGCAGCGCGGCAGATAGAGGTCCGACAAGAACGGGCCGGCGAAAGCCGCAGCGATCGCTTCCAGACGCTCTGTAGGCAGCGAACCAACCGCATCGGCCGACAGGCTCCTGATCAGATCGTAGTCGAGCCAGATCGATCCCGGCTTCAGTTGGACCACGTTGCGATCGGCCGCAAGCCGGGTCTCGCCGTCAGCGTTTAAGATCTGGCGCAGCTTCGAAAGGCTCCAACGCAGCGCGCCCCGAGGATCATCAGGGACGTCCCAAAACATCTCACAAAGCCACTCGCGGCGCTGCTGCTTTTGCTGCACGGCCAGATAGGCGAGTAACGCCCGCGTCTTGCGCGATTGCGTTAGGGCCACAGGCTCGCCGTCACGGCGAACCGTGAGGTCGCCAAAGACCCTTACTTCGAAGGCCGAGCTCAATCCGGTTGTCCTAACCGTATGGTCGGCCTTACATTAGCGACGAAGCATTTGGGTTCGCAATACCCAAACCGATGGCGGACGTGTCTTCACGCCCGCCATCGCATTTGACCCGTACTCCGTCACCGGACCTCAGCCCTGCGAGCGATCTCGCAAAGGCGTCTGAAGTTAATCACCCGGTCGAGATGCTCCCGGACTGCCTCGAGCGGCGGACCTTTGCGGATGTCTTTCCACAGAGTGGATGTCGGGGTTGCATAGATACCGAATGAGATGTTCATAAAGTTGGCTCCTTGGTTTGCAGCGGACCATTCCGCTAAGTTCCTCGAACATGCGTTCTGCCCGTTGGAGACAGCGTGTGGGAGAGCATGGAAATGCGGAGCCGCCCGGCAGCCTATGGCGGCTAATCGAGCGGCACAGTGTAGGTTGTTGCCGTGCCGGACAGGCAAATCTCGCCTGCCGAGTTTGCGACGGTGGTTGACAGCGTGCAGATCGGCTTGTCTTCCCGCACGCTAAGCACCTCCGCGCGTGCGACGATCTCCTCGCCGATACCTACGGCCTTGAGGAACTTCCACTCGACGCCAAGAAAGACGCTGCCGGGTCCTGGTAAGTCCTCGGCCACCAGAGCATTGAGAAGGCCGGAAGTGACACCGCCCTGAACTATGAGACGGCCGAATACGGTGCGGGCGGATAGGACATCATCGTAGTGGAGTGGGTTTCTGTCGCCGGTCATGTCGCTGAACGCAATGATGTCGCTAGCCCGAGTGATGCGCCTTCGCTCTGCACTGGCCCCGAGTTCCGGTTGTCCGAACCGGACTCCGGACCATCCGGATCGTATGGTCGTTTGCATAGCCTTGCTCCGTTTTGTGTTTCAGATTGCCTCTAGCTGCGACGTCACTAGCCCTTGCGGGAGAGGCGGAACCTCGCGATCGCGCGCCGCCCGGGCCAAGAGCACAGTGACTTCGGATTTCATCGCCTCGCTGAAGCGCTTGTGGCGTTCAGGTAGCTCTTCGAGGGACCAGTCGAAGGCACTGATGGCGTCCGTGGTCTCAAGAATGGGCAGCGCGAGGCTGTCGCGTACTTCCTGGAACTCCCGCAATGCGGACGCGCGACAGGAAAGTATTGCCGTCGTGGCCCCTTCGGCATCACGCAGGGCGTCGGAAATACCATGCGAGGTCAGCGGATCGCGGAAGAAGCCGGCATCGCCGATCAGCATCCAGCCAGGGCCGTATGCCTGCCGCAATCGGCCGGGCGTGCCGCGGAAGGCCTTCAGACGTTCGCCACCATTGCCGAAGGCCCGCGATCCCAATCCGGGTGCCAGCGCTGCCAGGGCAAGCTGTGCGGCGGAAAGATCGAAACGGAACTCCGCGTCGAACCGCTCGGTCGGAACGGATGCGACGATACAGGCAAGCCCGTCATTCGTCGGTATCACGCCGCCGGATAAGTTCCGGCCGAAATACCAGTGGTATCCCGAGAACGCCGGCGCCGGGGCGTAGCCGAAGACATGTGCCACTGAGCACCGCCCCTGCACCAGCGTCCGTGCCTCGACCTTGCGAGCGATAAACGAGCCGAGCCCGTCTGCTCCAACCACGATATCGGCGCTTATCTCGCGAGTTTGGCCGCCGGCATCTCTCAATGTGACGCCGCGAACACGGCGATGTGCGTCGAACATGAGATCATGGACCGGTGTGTCATGCATAATCGTGGCTCCAGCGGCTCGTGCTGCATCGACCAACATGCGATCAAGCACCGTGCGGCGTGGAGCCATCAGGCCCGGAATATCTGGCTCGGGCCGAATGGGCACCGTGACCTCCTGCTCGCCATAGTGAAAAGTGGTAGACCTGATCACCGGCGCACCGCTTTGGATCAACGGTTGGAGCAGGCCCCAACGCGAAAGCTGCATGACGGCTGGTCGCATCAGCGCGTGTGTAGACAGAGTGTCAGATCCATAGGACTGGCGGTCGACTGCCAGCACCCGCAATCCTGCCCGGGAGAGCAGCATTGCCGTCGAGGCTCCGGCGCAGCGCGCGCCGACAATGATGGCGTCGTAGTGAGAATGTGCGGGGACGACATTGGAAAGCATCGGAATGTCCTTATGCTGCCTTGAGGCCGCTCTGACCGAGATAGTGTGAGACATGGTCGGCGATCGCTTGCGCGTCCGGTCCAACGCCTCCAATGAAATTGGAATCGCGCTTGCGCAGAAAGCGAAAGCCAAGCGCATAGAGGCCGGCGACGGTCGTTATCCCGGCCTTGTGGGCCAGTTCGCCATCGGCGGTGATGACGGGCAGTTTCAGCCATGAAAACGAGCGGCTGTAGCCGGTCGCCGATATGATGGTGCCGATGTCGTCGTTCGCGAACGACAGGCGCTTGAGGCAATTCGTCGGCAGCTCGATCGGGGCGGGGGCGCCGGCCATGGATTTGTGACCCGCGAACTGGTCGACCTGGCGAAGGAGCCGGTCCTGCTTGGCGTCCGCCGCCGTGATGCTATCTTTGAGATCATCGGCAAAGCCAATTGTCCCGTTCGAGATGCCTTTCAACCGCCCGGTGAGTTCGACTCCGATGCCCTGAAGGGTCGCCAGATCGACATTGGAGCGATCCGCCCGACCGGCAAGTTGAAGTGAAGGCTGTCGTCTGGCGCTGTCGGGATCTGTCAAATCGTCCAGCCGCTGGGACATGAATCCCATATGGTAGAGCCACCAGAAGATATCCTTGTCTCGCCAGATGCGCGGCAAACGCGTGTGCTTGCCGACGGACAGGATTACGCGTCTGCCACTGCGTCGCAGCTCGTCGGCAATCTGGACGCCCGACGACGATGCGCCGACAACCAGCACGCCGCCTGACGCAAGCTGGTCGGGACTTCGGTACTGCGAAGCGTGGATGCTGACCGGTTGGTCCGCGCTGGTATGCAGGGGGAAGGGCATGCTCGGCACGTCGCAATGACCAGTGGCCACAACGACGACTTTCGCCGACCAGTCGCCGGCGGTCGTCCGCAGCCTGAAGCCCTGCCCATCCTGTTCGCACGACAAGACATCGACGTACGAGCGCACCGGCGCTTGCGATCGATGGGCATAGCCAACCAGGGTTTCCACAAACGCGTCGCGGCTCATGTAGCCGTCGGGTTCGGAGCCACAATATGGGGAGCCTGGCAGCGCGTTCAGCCAATTGGGCGTCAAAAGGCGGAGCGAACGCCATGTCGAGGACCGCCACCGTTCGCCAATGCGCCCGCGTTCCAGAATGACATGCGAGATCCCACGTTTTCGAAGGCAATGGCTCAAGGCGATGCCCGCCTGGCCAGCGCCGACGATGACAACGTCAGCCTGTTCCATATTGTTTCCATCAATTTTGGAGGGTGACGGTTCAGACACCCGTCCGAACCGCCTTTCCGGGTGGATTACTGGATGGTTTTGACACCGACCGAAACGGAAACACCGTTCGTCAGCATGTCGAAGACCGCGGACCGTGCCCGTGTCTGCTCGACCAATTGCTGGAGCTTCTCGGACGGCGCATCGCCCTCGATTTCGAACGCCACCGCGATGTTCTGAAAGCCGTTTCGGACCTCGTCGGAAATCCCGAGGATGCCGCGCAGATCGATGTCGCCATCGACCGAGCACTGCACCTTGGTCAGCTTGATGCCGCGCGCCGCGGCGATGTTGGCGACGCCCGCCATCAGGCAGCTGGCGAGCGCATGCAGCAGCCATTCGACCGGGGTGGGCCCGTGATCGGCGCCGCACAGCACGGCCGGGTGGTCGCTGTCGGCGTAATAGGCTTTGGCATGCTTCTGTTCCTGGCCGGCGCCGTGGAAGCCGAGCATGACGCTCTTGCTGTGGGTGCCTTCGACCCACTCGTTGTGGACGCGGAACTGGAACTTGGCCAATTCAGGCTGGCCGGCGACAAAGTTGATCGTTGCCAGAAGGTTCGGCGTGTCGACGCCGTTCAACGGTGGCCTTGAGGCCTTGGTGGTGTGTTGCATCGTCTTCTCCAAGTGAATAGTGCGGCGAATTTGCCGGACCGCTTCCTTGTGACGGCGCTGCGTTTGAACGAGGGTGGTTGCGTTCGTGGAATTTGCCATGGAATTGCTGATCCACATGCTTCCACGCTACGAAACGATCTGCGAGACGTGGGCCTTGTTCAAAGCGCCAAAACCCCCGGCGAGGTGATCGCCCAGGATTGCGCGGTTGAATAATTCTTATGTTGAAGGCTTGGCCCGACTTCGGGGCAACCTCTCGCGCCCGTCGAGCCGAGCCTGTTCACCAGGCCGAGTCAATGTGGATCAGCATCATTCGCGTTCAAGCGACCGCGTTGAGCGCTGTTGGCAATCGTAAACCGCATGGACTTGACGTGATCGATCTCCGAGCGGCCGATGCACATGTCGTTGAGCAGATAAGTCGGGCGTTGAATGTAGCGCGACTCGCTCGCTGCGCATCTTCAATGCACGGAAGGCCAGGCGGATCGCGGATTTGGCGAAGCCGATAGCGTCGAGCCTGTCTCTCGAGGCGGAATAGTTTGCGTGATCGATAGGGGTCGTTTTTTCTCCATCCTCATCCTCATCCTCATCCTCATCCTCATCCTCATCCTCATCCTCGCGACGCGACCATTCGCGCCGTCAATTAGAGGAGGTTGCGATAAGACCAGGGGAGTGAGCGTTTGAGCCTCCGTCGAATTATGGTCGAATTCGACGGAATGGATCCGTTAAATTGCGTATGCAACCACGGGAATCGACAGCCACTGTCAATCGCGGCCGCCGGGCTGGGCCACGGGCGCGTTTGGTTTCAAAGCGCGAACATCGCTAACTTAAGTGCCGATTGTTCCGGCATCGGATGCCTCACGCTGCGAGCTGATCCTCGCGAGCAGCCGCGATCATCACACTTGCGAGCAACGCATAGGCTGCCTCCCAAGCCTCGCCGACCGCCGGCGTGAAGGCCGTGCCGAGGCCGGCCGCCATCGTGTCGATGAGCGCTTGCCCGACGATCGGATAATGATGCTCCTTGAAACCGCAAGCCCCATGGCGCTTGGCGAGCTCGCGTACGGTCGGAAGGACGGTGTTGGCACGATCCAGTCCGCGCACGACGGAGCCCAGGCTCGCCATCAGCTCTGCGCCTTGCTTGGGCATGTCGCTCGCCAGAAACAGTGCGCGAAGATCCGAGTCGATCGCGAACAGGCGTTCATAGAACAGAGCCGCGGCTGCCACGCGTATCGGGAGGACCTCGTGGAAACTATCCTGAACAAGTCGAATCTGGTCGGGTGTCATTGGCGACGCTCCTGCGCTCCTGGCCTGCCTGCGGCTCGACCATCCGCCCAAAACGTTTCGCATACATGTCGTCCGGCGCGTCGATGTGTTTCAGTTGTGTCTCAATTGAGGTTCGGTTTGCGCTCAGTGTATTCAGATTCCTTCTGTGTCCTGACGGTGCCCGGAAACCTCTCAATGAAACCAAGCGTCTAGGAAACATTCCCGAACAGTCCTCTGATCACAGATCACTCGATTTTTCATCGCCTGGTAGCTCACGGCCGAAGCTTATTGCGCCGCTGAATTTGTCGCAATCGGAGCAATGTCCGCACCGGTCGTCTCCCGCCATTCCCGACGCGCAAGTAGGATTTGTCACTCACCAGGATCCTAGTACCGCTTGAAAAAGTGGAGCCGGCCCGGGGACTGGGCCGGCTCCTAAACCCGGTCGTTGGGGACGGGGAGGTGGGGCTCGACCGGGCTTTTGCGTCGCGTCCTTAGCGGACGCTGGCAACCGCGCCGGAGCGGCCGTCGTTGATCGTTACCCAAGCGCCAGAATTCTGGCTCGATTGGCGCTTCAGATAGGTGTAGTCGGTGTTGGTCCAGGACAGCACCTTGGTTTCGAGATTGTCGAGGATGAACTCTCCGAGGCTGGTGCGCACGGTCAGCACCGCGTGGCCGTCTCCGTTCGGCTGGCGCGCAACCGTCATCAAGAGATCGCCGGCCGGAACGCCGATGTTCATCAACGCGCGGCGCTTTTCCAGCGCATAGTCCTCGCAGTCGCCGAATTCGCTGTTGGAATAGGACCAGACCTCTTCCTTGCCCCACAGTTCCATATCGGTGCGCGGCGCGATCCTGCTGTTGACCGAATTGTTGATGCTCACGATCTTCGCCCACAGCTTGCGGGTCAGTTCGATCGGCGCCTGCTTCGGCGTTCGCTGATTGCATTCCTGCGGAATCTTCTGGCAGAACTCGTAATGGCCGACCGGCTGTGTGGTGCGGCTGCCGGTGTGCATGAAGGCAGGTCCCGCTGCATACGCTGTTCCCCAGGCGGTAAGCTGCGTCGCCATTGCCAAGAGCAACAGCTTGCCCCTCGTCTTCTTCATCGTCCAGTCTCCCCGTTTGAGGAGACAATGACACGATTGGATTTATTCGGCGCAAAGGCTCGAAGTAGACATTAAGTAAAACGCCCATAGAATAAACATAAAATTTGAATCATTTCAGTATAAAATTGTTGAGGCGTTTTTCGCGGGGATCACATCGGCGCGGCGCGGCGCCTTGGTGCGGCATCGGTGGCAGGCTGCGTTGGCCGGCGCGAGTCAACAAAAAACCGGCCGAAATGGGCCGGTCGATTGCGGGAGTGTGCGCTGTTTGTCAGGTGCCGGATGCGTTGAATTCGGAATCGAGCGTTTCCGGCCTCTGGATGACCGCGAACTCGATGGCGATGCCGTCCTCGAAATGGCGCACCACCTGGCCGCGCATGGTGCCCAGCATGACCTGGGTGCCGATTGCCGGCTTGACGTCGATCTCGACCGCGGCGCCCGAAAGCGACAGGTCGATGATGCGGCACTGGTACTGGCGCCCGTCGCCGAGCTGAAGCACGCTGGTCGGATTGCGCGGCGCCACGCGTTCGTGGCGGCGGTCTTCCGGCAGATCGAGCTCGTGCTTGTTGGCAAGCCAGGTCAATTGCGCTGCAAGCTTGTCCTTCTTGCGTTCCGACGCGATGACCGTCATCGCGAAACCGTCCTGCAGGATACGGGTGACGACGCCTTCGATGCGGCCGATGTGATCGATATAGGCGATGACTTTCTCGCCCGGCATGCCGATGCGCTCGGTGCGAAGCGCTACATTGCCCGGCGACATGTCGACCACCTGACACGGATGTTCGGTGCGATCCTCCAGCATGAAGCGTCCATAGATCTTCACGCGGACGCGCTGAAAGTTGCGCCTTTCAGCTTGGGACGGCGCGGTGTCGACCGCCGCTGACCTCATGACTGCCTACACCCCGTTTGGCATTCCGCGCGTTGATGCGAGGAACTTCGCCGGAAAGCTACAGCGAAGCGGGTTAACAAAGGGGAAAGCCTGACGCCGCTACTTTAGGATTTTGGATTATTCCCCGCGCCCGCCGTCGAATACGACCAGATGACGGATGCGGCGTGCCTGGCCGAGCGCCGAAATCGTCTGGGACGGATCGAGTTCCGACGGGACAAGCGAGGGAACGTCGATGGCCGGCCGGTTCTTGAGGAATTTCGGTTCCTTCTCCGGATCGACGAGACGGATCGAATCGATCAGGGCGTCGGCGATCGGATCCGCGCCCAGCCAGAAGGGTTTTTCAGCGGCGCTTATCACGCCGAGGCAGCGCGGATTGTCGACGCCGCCGTCGAGCGGCAGGGCGAGCAGCTCGAACTTGCTGGAACGGTCGGTGCGGCTGAAACCTTCATAGGTGATGAGCACGACGGATTTTTGATCGAAGACGCCCTGGATCAGTTTCGAGATAAGCCGCTGGTCCTTCTCGCGCCACAGCGAGGGAAAGGAAAACCCCTTGAGTTCACGGCCATAGACCGCGCAAAGCCTGGTGCCGGCGAGCCGGAATACCGCTTCGCCGCGCGTATCCTTTTCCAGGATGAATGTGTCGGCCAGCAGCGACTTGATATCGGCCGGCTCGACTTCCGAACGCTTCGGGGCAGGGCGCCCGTCACGCAGCCGGTTCCAATAATGGAACAGCGTGATCGATCCGTTCTGGTTCATGTTATGCTGCTCCGCGCAATCTGTCGTCTGATGTCCCATCGGTGAACAGAAGGGCGCCCTCCGAGGACCTACATGCGTTGCGGAGCAGGATGCGTGCCAGCATCGTTAACACTTGTTCACGGGTCGGGGCCGTTAAGGTTAACAAGTGGTTTACGTTGCGCTCCGCCCAGGCCCGTGGCACGTTAAAACCACTCCAGAAGCGGTCGTTTCGCAGCGATCGGCAGCATTTCAGTCAAAAGTTTGGGGGAGCATGGGGGCTCGACCAGCCGTTCAAGGGCAACCTTGGACGGCTTCTTTTTGATTCGCGCCAATTTTGATTCGCGCCGTTTTGATTTGCGTGGGGCGATTCGCCCTTTGTGAATCGGGTGACCGTGATCTACATGCTCGCGAAGTCGAAACCAGCGACTGAGTGCGAGCCATATGAGCGAACCAGCAAGCCCCTCGGAAATCGAACAGGGCGAGGGCGGACCTGTCGGCCATGAGCCGGAGCCGCGCCGCGAGCCGGTTTTCAACATGCCGCCCGTTGTGCTGGCGGTGATCGGCATCTGCGTCGTCCTCTATCTCATGCAGGAGTACGTGCTTAGCCAAAGCCAGCTGCTGACATTGTTGTACGATGCGGCCTTCATTCCAGTTCTTTATACTGGCCAATATGGCTTCGACTGGTTCCTGTTTTCCCGGCCCTTCACCTATGCCTTCCTGCATGGCGGCTTTGCTCATCTGGCCGTCAACATGGTGTGGCTGGCGGCTTTCGGCTCGCCACTGGCGAACCGCTTCGGCGCGCTTCGTTTCAGCCTCTTCTTCGCCGCGACGGGGCTGGCGGCGGTGGTGCTGTTCTGGGCCGTGCATCCGCTCGGCGAGGCGCCGCTGGTCGGCGCATCGGGGGCGATTTCCGGCATGATGGGGGCCGCCGCGCGCTTCGGCTTCCGCACCGACCGCTCGTCCGGCAAAGCCGCCTTCGCCGGCGCGCCGCTGCCGATGGCGGCGGTGTTCCGCTCGCGCGGCGTTGTGACTTTTCTTGCCATCTGGATGGTGATCAATCTCGCCACCGGCCTCGTTGCCTTCGCGCCCGGCATCGACAGCCAGATCGCCTGGGAGGCTCATATTGGCGGTTTCGTCGCCGGCTTCTTCGGCCTGCGGGCTTTCGATCGCAGCAGCAGGCGGACGAGTTCAGGGCCTGAGCCTCGCCGCACTTGAAAACCAATCGATCGCGGCGCACGATGTCTGGCACTAGGGAAAGCCGGTCAGGGCAGGAACCGGCAAGGTAAACTGAGGAGGACGCCATGACTGTTAAGGCAATTCTCGAGCAGAAGGGCCACGACGTGTTGACGCTCGGGCCGAACGAAAAACTGAGCGAGGCCATTCGCATCCTGGCCGAGCACAGGATCGGTGCGCTGGTCATCACCAATGGTGATCACAAGATCGTCGGCATCCTTTCCGAGCGCGACGTCGTGCGGGTCCTCGCCAGGGAAGGGGCCGCCGCATTGGATATCGCGGTGCGTTCGGCGATGACCCCCAAGGTGAAGATCTGCAATGAGAACCACACCGTCAACGAGGTTATGGAGATCATGACCAGTGGCCGTTTCCGCCATCTGCCGGTGGAAAAGGACGGCCTGCTCGACGGCATCGTGTCGATCGGCGACGTGGTCAAGCGGCGCATCGAGGATGTCGAGCGCGAGGCCGCAGAGATCAGGGCCTATATCGCGACGGCGTGAGATCGCCAGCAAGTTTTGTCGAAGTCGGCGCCGCCCCTCATCGCCCTGCCGGGCACTTCTCCCCGTATAGTGACGGGGAGAAGGGGCCGGCCGCAGCCTTGGCGGCTTTTCTTGCTACAATGGAGATTGGCGAAATCGTTGATGCGGGCGCCCCTCTCCCCGTCACTATACAGGGAGAGGATGCCGGCAGGCAGGTGAGGGGCAGCGCAAACGTTTCCAATAACGGTTGCCCCTACCAGCCTGCGGCTTCACGCTTGTCTCCTTTTGCGGTTTGCATTAGCTGATGACTTCACTTTAAACGTCGAATTCACGTGAATTCCGTCACCGATAACGCGCAGGCCGCCATGACCCTCATCGACACCCGCACACCCGACGCCAAGCGCCTGATATCAGGCGCCACCGGCGACTGGGAGATCATCATCGGCCTCGAGGTCCATGCGCAGGTGACCTCGCAGGCAAAACTGTTCTCCGGCGCCTCGACGGCGTTCGGTGCGCCGCCAAACGCCAATGTCAGCCTCGTCGATGCGGCGATGCCGGGCATGCTGCCGGTCATCAACGAGGAATGCGTCAAGCAGGCGATCCGCACCGGCCTCGGGCTGAAGGCCGAGATCAACCACAAATCGGTCTTCGACCGGAAAAACTATTTTTATCCCGATCTGCCGCAGGGCTATCAGATTTCACAGTTCAAGCAGCCGATCGTCGGCGAGGGCAAGGTGATCGTCTCCGTCGGTCCCGACCGGCAGGGCGAGTTCGAGGACATCGAGGTCGGCATCGAGCGCCTGCATCTGGAGCAGGATGCCGGCAAGTCGATGCACGACCAGCATGCGACGATGTCCTATGTCGACCTCAACCGCTCCGGCGTGGCGCTGATGGAGATCGTCTCCAAGCCCGACATGCGATCCGCCGACGAGGCCAAGGCCTATGTCACCAAGCTGCGCACCATCGTGCGATACCTCGGCACTTGCGACGGCAACATGGACGAAGGCTCACTGCGCGCCGATGTCAACGTCTCGGTGCGCCGGCCCGGCGGCGAATTCGGCACGCGCTGCGAGATCAAGAACGTCAACTCGATCCGCTTCATCGGCCAGGCCATCGACTACGAGGCGCGCCGCCAGATCGCCATCCTTGAGGACGGTGGCAAGATCGACCAGGAAACGCGGCTGTTCGATCCCAACAAGGGCGAGACCCGCTCGATGCGTTCCAAGGAAGAAGCGCACGACTACCGCTATTTCCCGGATCCCGACCTGTTGCCGCTGGAATTCGACCAGGCCTATGTCGATGCGCTGGCAAAGGATCTGCCTGAACTGCCCGACGCCAAGAAGGCGCGGCTGATCTCCTCGCTCGGCCTGTCGACCTACGACGCCTCGATCCTGGTGTCGGAAAAGGCGGTCGCCGACTATTTCGAGAAGGTGGCCGCTGGTCGCGACGGCAAGCTTGCCGCCAACTGGGTCATCAACGATCTGCTCGGTGCCTTGAACAGAGCCGGCAAGGGTATTGAAAATGCTCCGGTTTCGCCCGATCAGCTCGGCGCGGTCATTGACCTGATAAAAGAGGGCACCATCTCCGGCAAGATCGCCAAGGATCTGTTCGAGATCGTCTGGAACGAAGGCGGCGATCCGCGCCAGCTGGTCGAAAACCGCGGCATGAAACAGGTCACCGACACCGGTGCCATCGAAAAGGCGGTCGACGAGGTGATATCAGCCAATCCCGACAAGGTCGAGCAGGCGCGCGCCAAGCCGGGCATGGGCGGCTGGTTCGTCGGCCAGGTGATGAAGGCGACTGGCGGCAAGGCCAACCCGCAGGCCGTCAACGACCTCGTCAAGGCCAAGCTCGGGATCGAATAGGATGATGTTCGTTCGCACCGCTGGCGAGCGCGATCTTGCCGCGGTCCGGGCGCTGCTGGTCGAAACGTGGCACGCCACCTACGACGCCATCTATGGTGCTGCCAAAGTCGCTGAGATAACAGATGAATGGCATTCGATCGCCTCGCTCAAGGCGCGGCTGACACGGCCGAACTCCGAATTCCTGGTCGCAGACGACGGCAACCGCATTGGCGGCATGGCGTTCGCCGCAGCCACCACGGATGCGAGGATCGTCATGCTGAACCAGCTCTACGTGCATCCGGCCTGCCAGAGGCAAGGGATCGGCCAGGCGCTGCTGGAAGAGGTCGAGGCCAGCTTTCCCGAGGCGCGGACGCTGCGTGTCGAAGTGGAAGAGGCAAATGCTCCCGCCGTCGCCTTCTATCGCTCGAAAGGGTTTTTGCCAGCCGGGAATACTGCTGACTGTGGCGGTGGCTCAGGGCTGCCGGCGTTGATTTTGGAAAAGGCGATCGAATAGATGCCTGGCCTGACAGGTCGCAGTCAGTTGCGTTTTTACGGGGCTGCGCCGGTCGGTTGCGGGCTGAATTGCGGAATCGCGGTCCGCAAAAAACACGCCCGAAGGTAGAAATTCACCGGTGGCTAACGCTGAGGCAAAAATCATGGTGCGACGCACAAAAATATTGCAATGCACTGCAGATGCCGTAACGTCAGGTTCTAGATGAACGAGACGGCCTTTCTACAAAGGTCGCCCACCGCAAAGGATGGAAACTATGACGAAGACCGCTGACAAAACTGCTGAAAACGTTGAGAATGCAGAAGTCCAGACCGAGGTAACCGATCAGTTCCGTGCTGTCGCCGAAAAGGGCGTCGAGCAATCGAAAGAAGCCTTATCGAAATTGGCGACCGGCGCCGAGGCGACCCAGAAGGCTCTTGAGTCATCCTTCGAAACAGCCAAGACCGCTAGCAATGAGCTGTCGCTGAAGACGATCGCCGCTTTGCGCGCAAATGTTGAGGCCAGCTTTTCTCACCTCGAAGCCCTGGTTACCGTGAAATCGCCCTCCGAGTTCGTCGAATTGCAGACAGACTTCTTGCGCAAGCAGGTGGAAAAGACGGTCGAGCAGAGCAAGGAGCTTCAGGCGGCGGCGACGAAAGCCGCCGAAGACGTATCCAAGCCGATCAAGGATGTCTACGAGAAGGCGATGAAGGATCTCAAGGTCGCCTGATTGGCCCTGATGCCTGATTGGCCCTAAGGCATGTCGCGCAAAAGCACGCCCTCGGGCTTGAACCGAGGGTGCGAAGCGGTTTTGCAATAACGACATGCATCAAAGCAACAACTTGAAGCGCGTCGCATGAATCCATCCAAACGGCACGCGCTTCAGGCGGAGGGAACTTCCACATTGTCGATCAGCCGGGTCTTGCCCAGCCAGGCGGCTGCGAGCAGGCGTCCGTCGCGGTTTGGCCGCCACGGGGCGAGCGTCAGGCTCTCGCGCGCCGCGACATAGTCGACTTTGTCGAAGCCGGCCTCGACCAGCGCGCGGCTGGCCTCGGCAGTCGCACTGCCTTCATCCGCGCCTGCCGCGAGTGCCGCCGCCGTTCGGCGCAAGATGGTGTTGAGCTGGCGCGCCACCGCGAGCTCGGTTTCGCCGAGATAGGCGTTGCGTGACGACATGGCGAGCCCGTGCGCGTCGCGTATTGTTGGCGCGCCGATGATGTCCACCGGCAGATCAAGATCGCTGCAGAGCTGCCTGACGACGCAAAGCTGCTGATAATCCTTTTCGCCAAAGACCGCGCAGTCGGGCGACGCCTGCAGGAAGAGCTTTGCCACGACGGTTGCGACGCCGTCGAAGAAGGTCGGCCGGAAATCCGATTCCAGCCCGGCGGCTGGGCCGCCGACCGAGATCCTGGTGGCGAAGCCGGCCGGGTACATCTGCGCCACACCAGGGGTGAAGGCAAGTTGTGCGCCGGCCTCGGCCAGCCGATCGAGGTCGCGGCCGAGCTGGCGCGGATATTTGTCGAGATCTTCGCTCGGCGCGAACTGGGTCGGGTTGACGAAGATCGAGACGACGCAGCGATCGGCCTTCTCCAGGGCGATCCTGATCAGCGAGATATGGCCGTCATGCAGCGCACCCATGGTCGGCACCATGGCAAGGCTGAGGCCATCGCGACGCCAGTCGCGGATTTGCGCGCGAAGGGCGGCGACGCTTTCGATGACGAGAGGTCCGCTCATGCTTCGCCCCGGCTCACGGTTCGCTCTTGTCGGGCGCGGCCGAAAAAACGTGGCTCGGGCCGGGGAATGTCCGGCTGCGCACCTCCGCTGCATAGCTGGCTGCCGCTTGCGATATGACGCTGCGCAGGTCGGCATATTGCTTGACGAATTTCGGCACCCGGTCGACGGTCAGGCCGACCATGTCGTCGATGACCAGGATCTGGCCGTCGCAGTCGCCGCTGGCGCCGATGCCGATGGTTGGAATGGAAATGTGGCGGGTGAGGTCGGCGGCGACGGTCTCGACGGTGCCTTCGATGACCACCGAGAACGCGCCGGCCTTTTCGACCGCTTCGGCGTCGCGATAAAGCGCAGCCACATTCTCGTCGGTCCGGCCCTTGATCCTGTAGCCGCCGTCGCTTTCCACCGATTGCGGCTGCAAGCCGATATGTCCCATGACCGCAATGCCGGCAGCGACAATCGCCGCAATCTGTCGGGCAACCGTGACGCCGCCCTCCAGCTTGACGGCCTGGCAACCGGTCTCGCCGACGACCCGCCGCGCCGAGGCCACGGCTTGGCGCGCCGTCGCCTCATAGCTTCCGGCCGGCATGTCGACCACCACGCAGGCCTTGGCTGACCCTCGCATCACCGCTTGACCGTGGGCGATCATCATCTCCAGCGAGGCGCCCAGCGTGGTCTTGTGGCCATGGAGAACCATGGCCACGCTGTCGCCGACCAGAAGCAGGTCGACATGATCGTCGAGCAGGCGAGCGATGGGGTAGGTATAGGCGGTGAGGCAGACGATCGGCTCGCCGCCCTTGCGTAGGCGAATGGAGCTGGCACTGATCCGCGGATCGGCGCCGGATGCGTCTGGGGCCATCATTCCCTCCCTCAACCGTCAATCAGGCTGGGTACCTGCATGCGGCGCGCTGAGCTTTAGAAAGACCAGGCAGCCTTGGCAAGGCATGCCTCGAAAGGACGCGAAAGGCTTGCCACTGTGCGTCGGTTTTCCGACGGCCATTTGCGTGGCTCGTGCGGCAAAACCCTTGCCTTGGCGACGGCCTGACGCCATAAGCAGGAACAGGCGCCACCGCTGCCGCCGCGAGGACTTGGCGCGCGAGGATTTTGGATGAAGACTTTCCTTCTGCAGTTTTTCACCTGGTGGAACAGCCAGACGCTGGGCACGCGCTTCCACACCTGGCGGCATGGCAAGAAAGTCGGGCAGGACGAGGCTGGCAACGTCTACTACGAGGGTGGTGTCGATTCGGAAGGCCGCACCCGCCGCTGGGTCATCTATCGCGACTATTCGGAAGCCTCGATGATTCCGCCCGGCTGGCATGGCTGGATGCATCACCGCGTCGATGTCCCGCCGACGAGCGACACCTACAAGCCACGCGACTGGCAGAAGCCGCATCAGCCGAACCTCACCGGAAGTGCCGCCGCCTATCGCCCCAAGGGTTCCATACTCAGCAATCAGCACCGCCCGCAGGTGACCGGCGATTACGACGCCTGGACGCCGGGGTCGTAAGAGACTGGTTCGAAATTCGCTCTGGCGAGTCTAACCGCTCGCCAAGGGCGGATCGATCCTTTATCGCCACAATTGGCGTTTAGCTGCTTGTCGATCTGACAGCAGCGACTAGCCTTGGGCGCGACAGAATCACCCCGGGCGCAAACCACCGGATCCCTGCATGAGCATTTTCAGCCGAATTTCGATGGGCGGACTGACGACGGCCGCCGCTTTTGTCGCTTGCGCCATGGCCGCCGCTCAGACGCTGGAGGCGCCAGTGGACCCGGGGGCGCCGACGGAATTTGAGGCGCCAGTGGACCCGGGGGCGCCGACGGAATTTGAGGCGCCAGTGGACCCGGATGCGCCAGTGGACCCGGATGCGCCAATGGAACCGGATGCGACAGTGGCGCCGGCGGCACCGGCGGCGCCACAACGCATCACCAATCCTGTCGCCGAATTCGCCGGCATCGACAAGATCACCGGCCGCATCATCACGTTCGATGTCTATATCGACGAAACGGTGCAGTTCGGCGCTTTGCAGGTGACGCCGCGCATCTGCTATTCGCGGCCGCAAACCGAAGAGCCGAAGACCGATTCTTTCGTCGAGGTCGACGAGATCACGCTGGATCGCAAGATCCGCCGTATCTTCACCGGCTGGATGTTTGCCGAAAGCCCCGGCCTCAACGCCGTCGAGCACGCCGTCTACGACGTCTGGCTGAAGGGCTGCAAGCAGAAGTCGGAGGTGCCGGCACCCGACGCGGTCAAAACCAATTAGCCAAGACCAGTTATAATGCCTGGCGTGCGGGATCGCCCGTTCGCAATCACTTACTGAGCCTTCCGGAACCGCCTTATTCTCCGTGCGTTGGTCATGGCTGGTGTTACGGAGATGTCCCATGATGGCCAACAAGAACGAACTCCTCGATCTCGAAAAAGGGTTCTGGGCCGGCGACGCTGCCTATTTCAAAGCCAATGCCGACACCAAATGCCTGGTGGCTTTCCCACAGATGGCGCAAACGATGAGCAACGCCGATCTGGCCGAAACCGCGACGGGCCTAAATCGCTGGCGTGATCTCGACATCGACCTCAAGGGCATCATCGAGCCGGGCAGCGACATTGTCATGCTGACTTATGAGGCCCATGCCACGCGCGAGAATGGCGAGCCTTATGCGGCGCTGGTCAGCACCGGCTATGTCCATCGCGTCAACGGCTGGAAGATGATGTTCCACGCGCACACGCCTCTTGAGCCTGCCGCAAAAACCTGACCAAAAACCCGACCTTTGGCGCAGATCATGGGAAAAACACCGTCTCGCCCTTCAGCGCGTCGGCCAGCATCTTTTCGTATTTGCCCCTTGGCACGTCGACCGCGCCGAAGCGTTTGAGGTGCTCGGTGGTGAACTGCGTGTCGAGCAAGGCGAAGTGTCGATCCTTCAGGCGTTCGACCAGGTGCACCAGGCAGACCTTCGACGCGTGCGTTTCCCTGGCGAACATGCTTTCGCCGAAGAACACCCGGCCAAGAGACACGCCGTAGAGGCCGCCAACCAGCCGACCCTCGCGCCAGGCTTCGACCGAATGGCAATGGCCCATCCGATGGAGTTCGACATAGGCCTCGCGGATCGGCGCGTTGATCCAGGTCGACCGGCGTTCCTCGCGCCTCTCGGCGCAGCCGTCGATGGTCGCTTCGAAATCAAAATCGAAACGGATATCGAACAGGTTTTTCCGGATCGCCTTCCTCAGGCTTTTGGGCGTGTGAAAACCATCCAGCGGGATGATGCCGCGCGTCTCCGGCCGCACCCAGAACACTTCCGGATCGGTGGCGCTTTCGGCCATCGGAAAGACGCCCGAGGCGTAGGCCTTGAGCAACAGGTCGGTCGGGATGCGATAGCCTGGCGCGTAGGGACGGGTCATCGCGTCATTATATTCTATAAGTTCACGTCCTAATCCTCATCGGCCAGATATTTTTCCAGCCAGTGGATGTCATACTCGCCATTGGCGATATCGGCATTGCCGACGAGATCGCGAAACAGCGGCAGCGTCGTCTTGATGCCGTCGACGACGAATTCGTCGAGCGCCCGCCGCAGCCGCATCATGCATTCGACGCGATTGCGGCCGTGCACGATCAGCTTGCCGATCAAACTGTCGTAGTAGGGCGGGATCTTGTAGCCGGAATAGACGCCGGAATCGACACGGATGCCGAGGCCGCCCGGCGTGTGGAAGTGGGTGATCGTGCCGGGCGAGGGGGTGAAGGTGCGCGGATCCTCGGCATTGATGCGGCATTCGATGGCGTGGCCCTGAAAGCGGATCTCTTCCTGGCGCATGGAAAGCCCGCCGCCCGAGGCGACGCGGATTTGCTCGTGCACGAGGTCGATGCCGGTGATTGCCTCAGTCACCGGATGCTCGACCTGCAGGCGCGTGTTCATCTCGATGAAGTAGAACTCGCCGTTCTCATAGAGGAATTCGATGGTGCCGGCGCCGGAGTAGCCGAGATCGGCGATCGCCCTGGCACAGACGCCGCCGATATGCGCGCGCTCCTCGGCATTGAGCGCCGGCGAGGGAGCCTCTTCCCAGACTTTCTGGTGGCGGCGCTGCAGCGAACAGTCGCGTTCGCCGAAATGCACGCCGCGGCCGGCACCGTCGCCGAACACCTGGACCTCGATGTGGCGCGGCTTTTCGAGATACTTCTCGATGTAGACGGCGTCGTCGCCGAAAGCGGCACCGGCTTCCGAGCGCGCCGTCTGCAGTGCGACCACAAGATCGGATTCGCTGCGCGCCACCTTCATGCCGCGTCCGCCGCCGCCGGCCGACGCCTTGATGATCACGGGATAGCCGATCTCGGCGGCGATGCGTCTGGCTTCCTTTTCCTCGGTGACCGCCCCGTCGGAGCCGGGCACCACCGGAATGCCGAGGCGCTTTGCGGTGCGCTTGGCCTCGATCTTGTCGCCCATGATGCGGATGTGATCGCCGGACGGGCCGATGAACGTGATGTTGTGCGCGGCGAGGATATCGGCGAATTTGGCATTCTCCGACAGGAATCCGTAGCCCGGATGCACCGCGTCGGCGCCGGTGATCTCGCACGCCGCGACGATCTGGTGGATGTTGAGATAGCTGTCGCGCGACGGCGGTGGCCCGATGCAGACGCTCTCGTCGGCGAGCCGCACATGCATGGCGTCGGCGTCGGCGGTGGAATGCACCACCACCGTCTGGATGCCGAGCTCCTTGCAGGCGCGCAGCACCCTCAGAGCGATTTCGCCGCGATTGGCGATGAGGATTTTCTGGAACATTTTTCGGCTGTTCCCGGCTCTACTCGATCACGACGAGCGGCATGCCGTATTCGACCGGCTGCGCATCCTCGAACAGGATCGCCGTCACCGTTCCGGCACGCGGCGAGGGGATCTGGTTCATCGTCTTCATCGCCTCGATGATCAGCAGCGTCTGGCCTTCCTTGACCTGTTGGCCGACTTCGATGAACGCCTTGGCGTCGGGCGATGGCGCCAGGTAGGCGGTGCCGACCATCGGCGAGGCCACTGCGTTCTTGGACACGTCGGCCGCTGCCGGGGCGGCTGCGCCAGCCGGCTGCGCTGCCGGCGGCGCATAGGCGGGCTGCGCTGCGGCGACCGCATGGACGGCCGGCGCCTGTCGCGACACACGCACCTTCAAGTCGCCCAGCTCGACCTCGATCTCGGTGAGGTTGGTGTCGTTCAGTATGCCCGCCAGATCGCGGATAAGCTGCTGGTCAACACCATTCTTTTTTATCGACATTTTCGAGCCTTCTGTTTGTTGGCCGGTCATAGGCGTGCGGCCAGCGCCTGCAGCGCCAGTGTGTAGCCGAGCGGCCCGAACCCGCAGATCACGCCGACGGCGACCAGCGAGACCATGGAGACGTGGCGGAATGATTCCCGCGCATGGATGTTGGAAAGATGAACTTCGGCGACGGGCAATGGCGCGACGGAGCGGATGGCGTCGTGAATGGCGATCGAGGTGTGGCTGTAGGCGCCCGGATTGATGACGATGCCGACAGCCTTGTCGGCGGCTTCCTGTATCCAGTCGACGAGGTCGCCCTCATGGTTCGACTGACGGAAATCGATCTCGAGCCCAAGTGCCGCACCTGCCTGCTTGCAATCGTCGGCGATCGCGGCCAGCGTCTTGCCGCCATAGATGCCGGGCTCGCGTTTGCCGAGCGCGTTGAGGTTGGGACCGTTCAGGACGAAAACCGTTTTCAAAATGCCGACCTTTCCCGGTGTGGTTTCGAATCCGAAATTCGCAATACCTTGGAGCAGCGCTTTGAAGGAATTTCGGCTTCAAAGCCACACTGGCAATTTATACATTTCTGATGTGGTGGATTTAAAGTTCCTGAACACTGACGCCACCAAAGCAGCAGGAACTTCAAATCCACCACATCAGCGCCGGCATCAGTCGGCGCACCGGGCCTCTATAATGGGCTTAGACGCCTGCGAAAAGAGCGCAAGTGGGTTCTTTCGCTGTCCACAACAGGCGGAAAATGGCTTGCGCCGAAAGCCAGCCGCCGATCAGAGTGCGGCCTTGGCCGCTTCGATCTTCTCCGCCAGCACGTCCTGGCCGAGCGCACCGAACACCACCTCGTTGCCGACCACATAGGAAGGCGTTCCGGTGATGGCCAGCTTGTTGGCAAGATCATAGGTCTTGGAGAGGGCCTCGGCGATCGACGGATCCTTCATCTTCTCGCGCAGCGTCGCTTCGTCGGCGCCGAGCGAAAGCGCTACCTTGATGGCCGCCGCTTCGGTGGCGCGTCCCTGGGCGCCGAGCAGCGCGTTGTGGAACTCGCCGTATTTCTCCGGCATCATCAGGTGGAAGGCCATCGAGACGACGCTTGCCTTCTGCGAATCCGGGCCGAGGATCGGGAACTCCTTGAGCACGAAGCGCAGATCCGGATCGGCTGTCGTCAGCGTCTGCATGTCCTCCATGGCGCGTTTGCAGTAGCCGCAATTGTAGTCGTAGAATTCGACGATGGTGACCTTGCCGTTCGGATTGCCGACGACGCCGTCGAAGGCCGAGTTGAAGATCTGGTCCTTGGCATCCTTGATGACGTCGAGACTGGCGACGCGCTGCGCCTCCTTCTGCTTGGCCTCGAGCGCCTCCTGAGCTTCCAGCAGCACTTCCGGGTTCTTCAGCAGATAGTCGCGGATGATGCCTTCGACTTCAGCCCGGTCGATCTTGGTGTCGGCGGAGGCTGCCTGGGCGATCTGCGCGGCATCGGCCTTTGCCGTCTGCGGACTTCCGGTCACGAACCCGAAACCCAGCATGGCGAGAGCGACCGCCACGCCCGTGGTGCCCAGCAGAATTGCCTTCTTCATCATCCTGATCCTCTTGCCTGGTTTCCGGCCGGGTTGTCCGACCCGATTGGCCCGACTACCCGATTGGTTCGACTACCCGATTGGTCCAACCACTTGTCGCCGCGCACGGCCGGAAGGTTCACTTTTTCTTGCCTGATGGTGCGTAGTTTATGATGTCCTGCGCGCGGATCCAGCCCGGCTCGCCACGCTTCATTTTCATCTGCGCGCGCATTGCGAAGATCTTGGCATCCTTGTAGGCGCCGGAATAGAAATGGCCTTCGGCGGTCGCAAGGTCGGCGGCCGGAATGTTGCCAAGCTCGCCATAGGCCTGCGCAAGATGGCGGTAACCGACGGCGTTTTCTCGGTCGCGCGCGAGACCCTTGTTGATCTGCACCACCGCTTTCTCCAGGGAATCGGGCGTGCCGACTGCCATCAGCGCCTGGCCGTAGGAAACCGGCAGCAGCCCGGATCGCGCTGGGTCGAGGCTGACCGCCTTGGCATAGGCTTCCGCGGCAGCCTTCGGTTTGTTCGCCTTCATCAGGATGTCGCCGCGCAATTCCTGGAAATAGGGGTTCTTCGGCTGTGCCTTGATCAGCGCGTTGGTCTTGGCAAGCGCCCCGGCCAGATTGCCGAAAAGATAGCTCGTCTGCGCGTCGCCATATTGCGAGGCGAGGCTGCCCGGCATCTTGCGCATCAGCCGCGATGCGGCGGCCTGACCTCCCATATAGGCAGCGATCTTGATGCGCATCATGTCGTGCCGCTGCTGCAGCGCCGGCGGATCGACCTTTTCGACGTAGGGGCTTTTTTTGACCAGGACTTCGAGGTTGGCGATGCGTTCGCGCGGCAGCGGATGGCTGATCCGGTAGGGGTCGACCTGCGCCCCCGACAGCGAAAGTGCGCTCTGAAAGCGGCCGAAGGTCTTCAGCATGCCCAGGCCGGACTGGCCGGTGGCATTGAGATAGGTTATCGCCGAGCGGTCGGCGGTCATCTCTTCGGTGCGCTGATAAGCGAGGATACTGCGCTGCGCCATCTCGCCACCGCCAGCGGCAACCCCCATGCCGGCGCCGGCCAGGCCCCGGCTCTTGCTGGTGGCGCCGGCAACGATGGCACCGGCGCCAAGCAGCGTCGCGATGATGGCCATCGTCTTGGCGCGTTCGAGCTGGTTGCGCAATTTTTGCTGGTGGCCGCCGGCGATGTGGCCCGCTTCATGGGCGATGACGCCGATGATCTCGTTGGGCGTCTCCGCCGACATCAGGGCGCCGGTGTTGATGAACAGGCGGGACCCGGCAACGAAGGCGTTGAAACTCTGGTCGTTGACCAGCACGATGTCGACGCCGTCTTCCGGCAGGCCCGCGGCCCTGAAGATCGGCCGCGCATAGGCGCGCACCAGCGCCTCGATCTCGGCATCGCGCACCACCGGCACGTTTTGCGCAAAAGCGCTGACGGTGCTGCTCACAGCGACCGTCGCGGCAAGCGAAAGCGTCGCGAAGGCGCGCGCTGCCCTGGCTATCGTCGATTTGGGTCGGCTCAACATGGCAGGTCCACTGGTAGACGAGCGGGTGAAGGATGAAAAGTCGGCACTGAAACTTTTACTGAACTTGTGATCCTCACATCAATCGGGCATTTGTGCGGCGCGGGACGCCAAAGCTCGGCGCCGGCAGCCGGCAAGCGCCGGCCCGAGGGCCGATCTCAAAGGGCCGACCCAAAGGGCCAACAAGGAAAATGAGGTCAAATGGTTGTATCGCTTTCGCGTCGCGGCGACGTCGAGCCGTTCCACGCCATGGACGTTCTGGCGGAAGCGAATCGGCTGAAGGCCACGGGCGTGCCGGTCGTTTCCATGGCCGTTGGCCAGCCGTCCGATCCGGCGCCGGCCGGAGTCAGGCAAGCGGCGACGAACGCATTGAAGATGGGGCGCATCGGCTACACCGACGCATTGGGTCTTGCGGGCCTGCGCGAGAATATCGCCCAGCACTATGCCGACCACTATGGGCTGGCCGTTTCACCCGGCCGGATCGCCGTCACCACCGGATCGTCGGCCGCCTTCAACCTGGCATTTCTGGCGATGTTCGATCCAGGCGACCGTGTCGCCATCGCCGCACCCGGTTATCCGGCCTATCGCAACATCATGGCCGCGCTCGGCATCGAGATCGTCGAGATCGAGCTCGACGGTGATGCCTATCTCCACGCCGAACATCTGAAGGCTGCGCATCGCGAAAAGAATCTGAAGGGCGTGTTGTTTGCCAGCCCCGCCAATCCGACCGGGGCGATTATCCCCGCCGACGAGCTGTTGGCGCTGGTGACGACGGCACAAGAGCTCGGCATCGCCGTGATCTCCGACGAGATCTACCACCGGCTGGCTTACGCTGCGCCGGACAGCACAGCACTTGCCTGCGGCCCTGACGTGACGGTGATCAATTCCTTCTCGAAATACTACTGCATGACCGGTTGGCGCATCGGCTGGATGGTGCTGCCGGAACCATTGGTGCGGCCGGTCGAGCGCATCGCCCAGAGTCTCTACATCTCACCGCCGGAACTGTCCCAGATCGCCGCGATCGAGGCGTTCAAGGCAACCGCGGAATTGGAGGCTGTGAAGGCGCGCTACGCGGGCAATCGCGAGCTTTTGATGAAACGCCTGCCCGAACTCGGCTTTACCCTGGCGGCACCGATGGACGGGGCGTTCTACGCCTTCTGCAATGTCACCAGGCACACCAACGACAGCATGGCCTTCGCGCGCAAGATGCTGGCCGAGGCGCATGTGGCGGCGACGCCCGGCCGCGATTTCGATCCGCTTCAAGGCCATCGAGCCATGCGCTTTTCCTACGCCGGCAGCCACGACGAGATGGTCGAGGCGATGATGCGCATCGAGCGCTGGCTGAGATAGCGTGATGCCGGACCTCGAGCAGGCTTTGACCGAGATTGCCGCCGAAATGGCCGAGCGCACGGATCGCGGCGACGTCGCGACCTACATACCGCAGCTCGGCAAGGTCGATCCGAAAAAGTTCGGCATTGCCGCGGTGACCAATGACGGTCGCGTGCTGATGGCGGGCGACGCCGATGAGCCGTTTTCGATCCAGAGCATTTCGAAGGTGTTCACGCTGACACTGGCGCTCGGCAATGTCGGCGACGCGCTGTGGCAGCGTGTCGGGCGCGAGCCTTCGGGCAACCCGTTCAACTCGATCGTCCAGCTCGAGCACGAAAACGGCATTCCGCGCAATCCGTTCATCAATGCCGGCGCCATCGTCATTTCCGACATTCTGCTCGCCGGTCACCAGCCGCGCGAGGCGATCGGCGAGATCCTGCGCTTCATCCAGTTCCTGGCCGACGACGAGACCATCATCATCGACCGCGAGGTCGCGGCTTCGGAACGAGCCACCGGTTTTCGCAACTTGGCGCTCGCCAACTACATGAAGTCCTTCGGCAATCTCAGCCACGCGCCGGATCTGGCGCTGGGCGTCTATTTCCACCATTGCGCCATCGCGATGAGCTGCCGGCAACTGGCTCTGGCCGGCCGCTTCCTCGCCAATGGCGGCAAGAACCCGGCGACTGGCCATTCCGTGGTGTCGGCCGAGCGCGCGCGCCGCATCGGCGCGATGATGCTGACCTGCGGCCACTATGACGGCTCAGGCGATTTCGCCTTCCGCGTCGGCATCCCCGGCAAGAGCGGCGTCGGCGGCGGCATTTTGGCGATCGTCCCGGGCGTGGCCTCGCTCGCCGTCTGGTCGCCCGGCCTCAACGCCAACGGCAATTCCAGGCTGGGTTCGATTGCGCTGGAAAGGCTGGCGAAGATGATGAACTGGTCGGTTTTCGCGCCATAGAGATTTGCCCGCTTCAGACAAGAAAATCCCGCGCTGTCGACAGGACAGCGGGGATTTTTTTGTTCAAAAGATCAGGCTGAACTACCGAAAAGCTTAGAAAAAGCCTTTCCGCTGCCACCAGCCGGCACGCTTCGGCTTCTCCTCGGTCTTTTCCTCTTCGGCAACAGTCGAGGACACGATCGGCTCAACCGGAGCATCGACCGGTATGGGCTTGCGTCGCGATGGGCGGACCTTCGGTTTCTCGTCGACGGCGGCCACGGCTGTTTCCTCCGAAACAGCTGCGGGAGCCTCGGCAGAAATTTCCGGCTCGGCTA
The DNA here is from genome assembly GCF_055811735.1 of Mesorhizobium sp. WSM4850. Taxonomy (NCBI): domain Bacteria; kingdom Pseudomonadati; phylum Pseudomonadota; class Alphaproteobacteria; order Hyphomicrobiales; family Phyllobacteriaceae; genus Mesorhizobium; species Mesorhizobium sp. WSM4850. Next base: position 51,180 of record NZ_JBVVPV010000027.1, read on the forward strand.
CCGGCGTCTCGGCAACGACGTCCGCCGCAGCCTTCTTCGGCTTGGCGGCGCGGCGCGGCTTCTTCGGCTTTTCGGCGCTTGGCATGTCGTCATTGGCCGGAGCAAGGTCCACAGGCTCTTCGACCGGCGTGGCTTCGACCGGCGTTGCTGCTGCCGGTTCGCCGGAGACGGCCTCCAAGACCTCGGGACGGTCAGCCGCCTCGGCAGTGCCTGCATCGACCTCGCCTTCGCCGTCTTCACGGCGATTGCGCTTGCCGCCGCGCTTGCCGCGCCGACGCTTCTTGCCCAGACCTTCGTCAGGCTCCGGACCTTCATCAGGCTCCCGACCTTCAGGCTCTTGCCCGTCATCCGACGCTTCCACCGCCTCGGTGACGCCGACCTGGTCCTCGTGGTCTGCTTCGGCGCCTTCATCGCTTGCCGCCTCGGAGACGCCATCGGCAGTGGCCGAGATGGACGCACCTTCCACGGGGGCGCCATGCTCGCGGTCGCGATCCTTGCCGCCGCGCCGTCTGCGGCGCTTGCGGCGCTTGCGGTCGCGGCCTTCGCCATCCTCGCTGGGCCTTGGCTGCTGTGGCTGCTGCGCCTGGCGCGGTTGTTCCGCCGGTGCAACGACCTCGTCTTCCTCCTCCCCGATGACGATTTCGTCGGCGGGCTCTTCCGGCTCGACATAGGCGGGCAAGGTCCGCACCTCGACGAAGCCTTCAGGCTTTTCGGCCAGCGCGCCGCGGAAGATCGCATAGTGCTGGGCGCCGACCGTATCGTCGGCCTCGACGGTGATGGTCAGGCCGAAGCGGTTTTCGAGCTCCACCAGCGTGCCGCGCTTGTGGTTGAGCACATAGAGCGCGGTCGCCGCCGGCGTCCGCACCGTGATGTGGCTGCGCGAATCCTTTAGCAGGAATTCCTCGATCGCCCGCACCACCATCAGCGCGACGGACGAATCGGACCGCACATGGCCGGTGCCGCCGCAATGCGGGCAAGGCTTCATCGTCGATTCCAGCACGCTGGCACGGATGCGCTGGCGCGACATCTCCATCAGGCCGAAATGCGAGATGCGGCCGACCTGGATGCGGGCGCGATCGTTCTTGAGGTGATCCTTCAGCCGCTTCTCGACGGAGCGGTTGTTGCGGTTCTCCTCCATGTCGATGAAGTCGATGACGATCAGGCCGGCGAGATCGCGCAGCCTCAGCTGCCGTGCGACCTCCTCGGCCGCTTCCAGATTGGTGTGAAGCGCTGTGTCCTCGATCGAGTGCTCCTTGGTGGAGCGGCCCGAATTGACGTCGATGGCGACCAGCGCTTCGGTCTGGTTGATGATGATGTAGCCGCCGCTCTTCAGCGTCACCTGCGGCTGCAGCATGCGGTCGAGCTGCGCCTCGATGCCGTTGCGCACGAAGATCGGCGTCGTGTCGCGGAACGGCTGCACGACCTTGGCGTGGCTAGGCATCAGCATGCGCATGAAATCCTTGGCCTCGCGATAGCCCTCTTCGCCGGAGACCAGGATCTCGTCGATGTCCTTGTTGTAGAGGTCGCGCACCGAGCGCTTGATCAGGCTGCCTTCCTCGTAGACGAGGGCAGGGGCCGTCGACTGCAGCGTCAGGTTGCGGACGTTTTCCCAAAGCCGCATCAGATATTCGTAGTCGCGCTTGATCTCGGCCTTGGTGCGGCTTTCGCCGGCCGTGCGCAGGATGACGCCCATGCCCTGCGGCACTTCGAGATCGGCGACGACCTCCTTCAGCCGCTTGCGGTCCTGCGCGTTGGTGATCTTGCGCGAGATCCCGCCGCCGCGCGCCGTGTTCGGCATCAGCACCGAATAGCGGCCGGCAAGCGACAGGTAGGTGGTGAGCGCCGCGCCCTTGTTGCCGCGCTCTTCCTTGACGACCTGCACCAAGAGGATCTGCCGGCGCTTGATCACTTCCTGGATCTTGTACTGGCGGCGCACCGGCTTGCGGCGGTTGCGCGCTTCTTCCAGCGCATCCTCGGCGCCGACCGATTCGACCTCATGGTCATCCGAATGCGATGACTGCACCTCTTCCAGCATGCCGCGATCATTGTCGGTGGAGGTGGCTTCGCCGGCCGCATCAGCCTGCGGCACGGCTTCGGAAATCACATCCGATTCGATGCTGGCGGCGATGGAATTCGGACCGCCTTCGGAAGGCCCAGTTTCGTCATCGCTCGTCTCGTCACGGCCAGTCTTCTCGTCACGGCTCGTCTCGTCGCGGCTCGTCTCATCAGGACTTGCCTCGCTATGACTGGCGACATCCTCGCCATGTTCCGAAGCAGCGGACGGCGTGTCGACTTTTTCTGAGGCATCGACGTTCTGCGCGACCGCATCCTCGCCGTGTTCGCCGCCCTCATTGGAGCCGCTGTCGTTGGACCCGCTGTCATTGGAATCGCCGGAAGCGTCCGAATCGGCCGCACCTGCATCACGCTTGTGTTCGCCTCGGTCGCGGCTCTTGCCGCCGCGGCGGCGTCCGCGCCGGCCGCGATCGCGGGTCTGGCGATCGTCGCCATCGCCGTCCTCATCGTCCTCATCTTCAGCCTCCTGCGCTTCCGCGCGCAGCAGCGCCTGACGGTCGGCGACCGGAATCTGGTAGTAGTCGGGATGAATTTCACTGAAGGCGAGGAAACCGTGACGGTTGCCGCCGTATTCGACAAAGGCTGCCTGAAGCGAGGGTTCGACGCGGGTTACGCGGGCGAGGTAGATATTTCCTTTGAGCTGCTTCTTGTCCTGGGATTCAAAGTCGAATTCTTCAATACGGTTACCGCGAACGACGACAACTCGTGTTTCCTCCGGGTGGGAGGCGTCTATCAGCATTTTGTTGGGCATTATTTCGTTTCCCCCCGGCAGCCGTCAGCCGCAGCTTGCGAGGCAAAGCCCGCCGCTGTGAGTGTGGATGAACATGGGTGCCGGGCAATTGAATGTCCGCCGGCCGCTGCCTGAGCGCCATGGCGGTGCCGCCCGCAGCCATAATGGCGCGGTTTGCTGCGGACCTTTCCATGATTGCGCTTGAAGCCATCGTAACCAGCAGAACCTTTTTGAACCAAAGCCCGGGAAAACCGGACCAGCTTGTTTGCTCGTACAGAGCCGGCGCGGGACAATCCCGGCCGTTTTCCTCACGCAGGCGCTTCCCCCGCCACGGGCTTACACCTGCGAAATTCGTCGCGATCACCTGTTGCCTTTTTCGCCTGACGCGAAAGGAGCCGTCGTTCATCTCGCCTGTAGCAGGAAGCTGCGGAGAAGGACGGCTCCAGGATTGCAGTGATCCACCATCGCTTTTATGATTTGGCGGGTTGGAAGGCAACCCCGATTTCCGATGCCGGCAAAATGCAGTTCCGCAACGGAAGCACGGCTTTAAGCGTTGCGTGAAAAGGCTTGGTTAACCTTCTCTGGTTACCAACCGTTAATCGAGTTCGCGGCCTGACCGGCGTTTCGACAAGACGACGACACTCCGACAAGCAAGATTGGCCGACAACAGGATCGGGCGTCTCACGCCAAACCGGAGCGACTGGAAGAGATGGGACTGGCAGTCTTCACGCACATGAGTGGTCGCGCCGGAGGCATTTTTTTCTACGCCGCCTACTTCCGCGCTGCCCACTTCTTCCGCGCTGCTTGTCTGCTGTTGCTGGTTGTCGTTTGCCTGGCTCTTTCGCCAGTTTCCTTTGCCGCCGACGCGCCGCTGGCAGTGACGAGCTACAAAATGGCCGGTGACGCCACCAAGATGCGCATCGTCATGAATTTCGATCGTGAGCCCGACGTCAAATGGTTCCTGCTGCGCGGCCCCCACCGTCTGGTCGTCGACCTGCCAAGCACGAGATTCGCCATCAATGCCAAGGACGTGAAGGCGCGCGGCCTGGTCAGGAGCGTGCGCTACGGCGATCTCGGCGAGGGCGTGTCGCGGCTGATTCTCACCGGCAAGGGTCCGTTCGCCGTCGACAGGTTCGACGTGCTCAAGAACGATGACGGCAACGGCTACCGCATCGCCATCGACATGTCGGCGGCGTCCGTGCGGGAGTTCGACGCCGCTCTTGCCAATCAGGCGTTGACCACCGGCTCGACGGTCTCCTCCGACAAGGGCGGCAGGGTCGGCACCGGCCCGGTCTCCAATCCAGGCCATCGCTTCACCGTCGTCATCGATCCAGGCCATGGCGGCATCGACGGCGGCGCCGAGGGCATGAACGGCACCGTCGAGAAGAACGTCACGCTCGCTTTCGCCACCGAATTGCGGGACAAACTCGCCGCAGTCGGCAAATACGACGTGTTCATGACGCGCGAGACGGACCAATTCCTGCGGCTGGACGACCGCGTGCGCATTGCCCGCCAGCACGAGGCCGATCTGCTCATTTCGATCCACGCCGACACCATCAGGGTCAAGGGCCTTCGCGGCGCTACCGTCTACACCGTCTCCGACAAGGCTTCCGATCCCGAAGCGCAGGCGCTCGCCGACCGTGAAAACCTTTCCGACCAATTCGCCGGCATGGAAATCAAGGACGACAACAAGGAAGTAACCGACATCCTGATCGACCTGATTCGCCGCGAGACGCACAGTTTCTCGATGAGCTTTGCCCAAACGCTGGTCGGCCAGCTTTCCACCAGCGTCGGCCTCATCAACAATCCGCAGCGTTCGGCCAGCTTCAAGGTGTTGAAGGCGCCGGATGTTCCCTCCGTGCTGGTCGAACTCGGCTATCTGTCGAATGCCAAGGACGAGGCGCAACTGCTCAGCGCCGATTGGCGCAGCAAGGCGGCCCAGAGCATAACCAATGCCATCGCCCTGTTCGCTTCAGCCAAGGCCGGAGCCGGAACCGGAGGCTGAGATGCCCGCCATCGCCACAACCAGAGGCAGCGTTGCACGACGACAACACTTTGCACTTATATTTTCGCCATTCGAAGCCGAAATTCCAGGCTGCCGCATTTTGCCCACATGGTGGCGACATGGATTTTCGATTACCGGTCGGGATCGTCTCGAAAGCTTGCGCGAAAGGCGGCTTCGTTTAGGCAATTCCCGAACCAAGGACTGGAGCGGGCATGATTCGTCTTATTGGCTATTTCTTCGGCATCGGCACCGCGCTGGCCCTTTTGGTCGCGGCCGGCGTGGCGATCTATATCAGCCATTTGTCGAAGGATTTGCCCGATTACGAGGTCCTGGCCAAGTATGAACCGCCGGTGACGACCCGCATCCATGCGTCCGACGGTGCGCTGATGGCCGAATATGCGCGCGAGCGGCGCCTGTATTTGCCGATCCAGGCGGTGCCGGATCGTGTCAAGGCGGCCTTCCTGTCTGCCGAGGACAAAAACTTCTACAATCACCCCGGCATCGATATGACCGGCCTTGGCCGCGCAGTTATGGTCAATCTGCAGAATGCTGGCTCGGGCAAGCGCCAGGTCGGCGCCTCGACGATCACCCAGCAGGTGGCGAAAAACTTCCTGTTGTCCTCGGACCAGACCTACGAGCGCAAGATCAAGGAGATGATCCTCGCCTTCCGCATCGAGCAGGCCTATTCGAAGGACCGCATCCTCGAGCTCTACCTCAACGAGATTTTCTTCGGGCTTGGCGCTTATGGCGTCGCCGGCGCAGCGCTCACCTATTTCGACAAGGCGGTGAATGAACTCACCGTGGCGGAGGCCGCCTATCTGGCGGCTTTGCCGAAGGGCCCCTCCAACTATCACCCATTCAAATATGCCGACCGCGCCATCGAGCGCCGCAACTGGGTGATCGACCAGATGGTCGGCAACGGCTACGTCACGCAAGAGGAAGGCGCCAAGGCCAAGGCCGAGCCGCTCGGCGTCAAGCCACGCCGCTCCGGCACCTATCTGTTCGCCGGCGAATATTTCACCGAGGAGGTGCGTCGGCAGATCAGCGCGCGCTACGGCGAGAATGCGCTCTACGAGGGCGGCCTATCCGTCCGTACGACGCTCGATCCCAAGATGCAGCTCATCGCCCGCAAAGCCATGCAGAACGGCCTGATGAAGTTCGATACACTGCGCGGCTATCGTGGGCCGGTGAAGACTATCGACCCGTCCGGCGACTGGGGCGTGCCTTTGAGCGAAGTCAAGGGACTGGACGACGTGCCCGAATGGTCGCTCGCCGTCGTGCTCGACAGCTCAGAGAGCGGTCTGTCGATCGGCCTTCGGCCGACCCGGCAGATCTCGGGCGAACTTGTCAAGGATCGCGTCGAAGGCACCGTCAGCCGCGAGGACATGAGCTTCGCCATGCGTCATGTGGTCGGCGGCAAGACCGTCAAGGCCAAATCGCCGGCGGACGTGCTGAAGCCTGGCGACGTCATCTTCGTGCAGAAGAAAGAAGATACGGATGGGGCCTATATCTTGCGCCAGGCCCCCGAAGTGGAGGGCGGCCTGATCGCCATGGATCCGCATACCGGGCGCGTTCTGGCCATGGTCGGCGGGTTCTCCTATTCGCTTTCCGAATTCAACCGCACCACGCAGGCCATGCGGCAGCCGGGTTCGTCGTTCAAGCCGATCGTCTATGCGGCCGCTCTCGACAATGGCTATACGCCGGCTTCGGTGATCATGGACGGCCCGATCACCATCAAGAGCGGCAACACGACCTGGACGCCGAAAAACTACGATGGAAGGACAGCCGGCCCGGCGACCTTGCGATCCGGCATCGAGAGGTCGCGCAATCTGATGACTGTGCGCCTGGCCAACGACATGGGCATGAAGCTGGTCGCCGAATATGCCGAGCGCTTCGGCGTCTATGATCGACTGGCGCCGTATCTGCCGATGGCGCTGGGGTCGGGCGAGACGACCGTGATGCGCATGGTATCGGCTTATTCGATCATGGCCAACGGCGGCAAGTCGATCAAGCCGACGCTGATCGACCGGATCCAGGATCGCTACGGCAAGACGGTCTACAGGCAGGACGAACGCGGCTGCGAAAATTGCAATGCGGCTGAATGGCAGAACCAGCCTGAGCCGGAACTGGTCGACAATTCCGAGCAGGTGCTCGATCCGATGACCGCCTATCAGATCACCTCGATGATGGAGGGCGTTGTCGAGCGCGGTACCGGCGCTACCGTCGCCGAACTCGGCCGCCACATCGCCGGCAAGACCGGAACGACAAACGACGAGAAGGATACCTGGTTCATCGGCTATACGCCCAACCTCGTTGTCGGCCTTTATATGGGCTATGATCAGCCCAAAGGTCTTGGCAAGGGCGCGACCGGCGGCGGCCTTGCTGCGCCGATCTTCAAGGACTTCATGCGCGTGGCGCTGGACGGCACGCCCAATGTCGATTTCCAGGTTCCCGAAGGCATGAAGCTGATCGCCATCAATCGCAAAACCGGCATGCGGGCCAACCCGGAGGACGCCGGCGCCTTTATCGAAGCCTTCAAGCCGGGCACCGGCCCCGCCGACAGCTATTGGGTGATCGGCATGGGTGAGGACGGCTCCAACGCCTCCGGCGGCGCGCTGTCGCCACAGGCCAACCAAGCCATCCAGTCCGGCGGCGGCGGGCTCTACTGACATGGGTTCGAGCAATTCCAGGAAAAGTGTGAAACGGTTTTCCGTCCGGAATTGCGCAAAAACAAAGAGATAGAGCCGTTCGGCGTTTCTGTGAAACGATGAACCGCTCTAGTGTATTTGGGCCGGCTTTCGAGCCGGCCCATTTCGCTTTACAGGCGGCGGTGCCATCCCTATGTATCGCGCCAACCCAAGCTCTGCTTAAGCGACAGGGCACCATTTCAGCACAGGACAGAACGGCCAGCCATGCGCGCGGAAACGCAGAATATTGTCGACGAAATCAGGCAGGCGATAACCCTGCTGAGGAGGCATCTTTGACTGGGATCAAGCCATAAAGCGGCTTGAATACCTGAATGTGCGTGCCGAGGATTCGAGCCTCTGGAACGAACCGCTGGAGGCGCAGAAGCTGATGCGTGAGCGCCAGGGCCTCGAGGAAGGCATCGCCGCGGTCAAAGGCCTCGCCCAGGCGCTGGAAGACAATATCGGCTTGATCGAGCTCGGCGAGGAAGAGGGCGATGAGGGCGTCGTCGCCGAGGCGGAAGCGGCGATCCGCTCGATGCGCGGCGAAGCAAAGGCCCGCCAGATCGAGACGCTGCTTTCCGGCGAGGCCGACGCCAACGACAGCTATCTCGAAATCCATGCCGGCGCCGGCGGCACCGAAAGCCAGGACTGGGCCTCGATGCTCCTGCGCATGTACACGCGTTGGGCCGAGCGGCGCCGTTTCAAGGTCGAGGTGCTGGAGGTGCATGACGGCGAAGAGGCCGGCATCAAGTCCGCCACGCTGCTGATCAAGGGCCACAACGCCTATGGTTGGCTGAAGACGGAATCCGGCGTTCACCGTCTCGTGCGTATTTCGCCCTATGACAGCAATGCGCGCCGTCACACCTCCTTCGCCAGCGTCTGGGTCTATCCCGTGATCGACGATACGATCGAGATCGACGTTTCCGAATCGGATGTCCGCATCGACACCTATCGTTCGTCCGGATCGGGCGGCCAGCACGTCAACACCACCGATTCAGCGGTCCGCATCACCCATCTCGCCACCGGCATCGCGGTCGCCTGCCAGGCTGAGCGCTCCCAGCACAAGAACAAGGCGAAGGCCTGGGAGATGCTGCGTTCGCGGCTCTACGAGGAAGAACTGAAGAAGCGCGAGGCGGTGGCCAACGCCACCGAAGCGTCGAAGAGCGATATCGGCTGGGGCCATCAGATACGCTCCTACGTTCTGCAGCCCTATCAGCTGGTGAAGGATCTGCGCACTGGCGTCGAGAGCACAAGCCCGTCGAGCGTGCTGGATGGCGACCTCGACGATTTCATGGAGGCCTCGCTGTCGCAGCGCATCGAGGGCGGCGCCGGCGAAGTGGTGGCCGATATCGACTGAAGCTTCTACGCCCCAAGCAGCAGGAACATCACGCTAGAGTAACAGGCTCTTCACTGTAATTGAGCGAGTGCTTTATGGCTTTGTTTTTTCATCGAATTTTCGACAATTACTTCTTCCTCCGGGTTCATTGTTGCAGGCCGGCCGTCGCCTGGCCCGGAACCACCGCGAGCTGATTCTCGTTATCCGCGCGATCCCACTGCCGGGGTTGATGAAGTCACTCTCGTCAACCCCGGCAGGCTGGTTCCGGCTGCAGATGGCGGCGCTCGGTTGCACAGCAATTTCTTGCGCCAGCAAAGGAATCAGCCCAGCATCCGAACGCTGGGGGAAAAAGCATTTATGGCCGGACGCGGCGTATCTGCGACCTGACGAGCCGGCCACTGGGAAGATACGTTCCAAGAACGGGCAAGCGAAACGCTTGATAACTCGGTGATAGGAATTGCGCCCATGCCTGCTTCCACAACCCGACTGGCCTCAGCCGTCAAGACGGCGCTCCGCCTCCTGAATTCAATCATTGCGGTGGTGGCTCTGACGGCCGCCATCACTACATTTGCAGCATCCGCCTTGGCGCACGACGCCACGCCGACTGCAGCGAAGCCGCAAGGCTGGAGTTACCCATTCTCCTGTTGTTCCGGCTACGATTGCCGCGCGGTCTCGCAGACGTCGATCAGCGAGCGTCCGGAGGGCTATGTCATCAAGGGAACAGGCGAGGTCGTGGGCTACAGCGATGCACGGATCAAGAATTCGCCCGACGGCGAATATCACTGGTGTTCGGTTGCCGGCGCCAATGACGGAAAGACCATCTGCCTGTTCGTGCCACCGTCGTCGTTTTGATGCATGTCGCCCAAAAGTTTGCTCCGAGGGCCATGGCCTGACCCGAGGCTGCGCAGCGGTTTTGGGATACGACATGCATCAAAAAGATTGAAGCGCGCCACGCGTCCGACGCAGGCAAGCCGAGTCTGCCGACAGACGGTTGTCAACAGCGCCTCTTTATGTTGCCTTACCGCGCTGGCGGAAAGCAATCGCGAGGGAGGCGTCATGACCATAAAGGCAAGCTGCCACTGCAGGGCGACGACGTTCGAGGTTTCGGAAGCGCCGCTAACCGTGACGCAATGCACCTGCTCCTTCTGCTCGAAACGCGGCTCGTTGTGGGCCTATTACGTCCCGTCGCAATTCAAGCTCACCAGCCCGCTCAAGAATGTCTCTTTCTATCAATGGGGCTCGAAAACGGTAAAACATGGTTTCTGCGCCACCTGCGGCTGCGGCACCTTCACCGAAACGCCGGACTGGTCGACCGGCAAGCCGGATTTCGACAATCCGAAAATCAGCGTGAATTCTCGCCTGTTCGACGATTTCGACCTCGATCAGGTCGAGGTCGTCGTCATCGACGGCAAGAATCTCTGGTAGCCGACAGTCTCTGCCAGCCGATCGGAATTGCGCAAATAGCGGCGGTTGAATTGACCGGGAAAAGCCGTGGCCAGCCGCTTTTCCCCTTCCATTTTTCGCCGCATTTCATGTTACAAGCATAGAGCGACTCGCGTCCACTTGGACGCACAAGGGATGCGGCGCGCCACTGGTGGGACCGCGGACTGGAGAGGGACTACCTGATGAAAAAGACTGTGCTCGTCGCAGTGGCGACGGCTGTGCTCGTGAGTGCCTGCACCACCACCGATCCGTATACCGGACAACAGAAAGTTTCCAACACTGCGGCCGGCGCCGGCATCGGCGCGCTGGCGGGTGCGGGGCTCGGCCTGCTCGCCGGCGGCAACGATCGCCGCAATGCGCTGATCGGCGCTGGCGTCGGCGCTCTCGCTGGCGGCGCCATCGGCGCCACGATGGACCAGAACGAGGCCGAACTGCGCCGGCAGCTTCAGGGTTCCGGCGTCAGCGTCACCCGCAGCGGCGACCAGATCATCCTCAACATGCCGTCCGACATCACCTTCAACGTCGACCAGGACGCGGTGAAGCCCGGCTTCTATCAAGTGCTGAATTCGGTCGCGCTTGTGCTGAACAAGTTCCGCCAGACCACCGTCGACGTGTTCGGCCACACCGATTCGACCGGTGGCGACGAACACAATTTCGACCTGTCGCAGCGCCGCGCGCTGGCGGTCGCCAATTATCTGTCCGGGCAGGGCGTCGATACCCGCCGCTTCGCCGTCACCGGCTTCGGCAAGACGCGTCCGATCGCCTCCAACGCGTCGGCCGCCGGCCGCGCCCAGAACCGCCGCGTCGAGATCCAGCTCTCACCGCTCACCTGAGCAAGACACGCAAGAAGACGGTTTTGCACATGAAAACGGCCCCGGGAGGGGCCGTTTTTGCTGGTCTTTGAGAATTTCTGCTGTGATCAGCCCAATTTCTGCTGTGATCAGCCCTTGGCGACGATGCGCATGAACGCGGGCATGTCGTCACCGAATCCGACGGTCCCATCGTTGTCTTCCTGGCGATGGCGGGCCGGGCGATTGCCGTCGCGCTGCGGCCTGGTGTCGCCACGTTCCGGCGCGCGCTGTTCGTTGCGATGGCGATCGGGCGAAGCCTTGCGATCGGGGGAAGATTGGCGTTCGGGTGAAGCTTGGCGTTCGGGTGAAGTGTGGCGCTCGGTGTTTTCCGAGCGGATCGCTTCCTTGCGCGCGCGCCGCTCACCGGCATCGGCGACCGCGGGCTCGGCTGCCACCGGCTGTTCCTCGCGCGCCGCATCCGGTGCTGCAGCTTCCCTTTGCTTGGCGGGGCGTTCGCGGGGCCTGCGTTCGCCCCTCCCCTTGCCATCGCCCTTGCGGCCGGCGCGGCGCGGCGCGCCGCGGCCACGGCGGGGAGCATCGTCGTCCCCGCTCTCGCTGGCGACGACTGTCGACAGATCGCCGTCATGCCACTCGATCTTGTTGCCGATCAGCCGTTCGATCGCCTCGATGTATTTGGTGTCGGACTTGGTGGCGATGGTGAAGGATTTGCCCGAGCGGCCGGCGCGGCCGGTGCGGCCGATGCGATGGACATAGTCCTCGGCATGGATCGGCACGTCGTAATTGAAGACGTGGCTGACGTCGGGGATGTCGAGGCCGCGCGCCGCGACGTCCGACGCAACAAGGTAGCGCAGTTTGCCGTCACGGAAATTGGCCAGCATCTGCATGCGCGCGCGCTGGTCCATGTCGCCATGCAGCGCGCCGGCGTCGAAATCATGTTTCAGCAGCGAGCGGAAAAGCTCCGAGACCTCGATCTTGCGGTTGCAGAAGATGATGGCGTTCTTCAGTTCCGCATCCTCGGCCTTTATCAGATTGCGCAGCGTCTCGCGCTTGTCCCAGGGTTTCGAGCCGGATTTCACCAGCCGCTGGATGATGTTGGTCGCGGCGGACGCCGCCTTCGAAACCTCGACGCGCACCGGCGCGTGCAGGAATTTCTCGGTGAGCTTGGTGATCTCAGGCGGCATCGTCGCCGAGAAGAACAGCGTCTGCCGCGTGAACGGGATCATCTCGCAGATGCGCTCGATGTCGGGAATGAAGCCCATGTCGAGCATGCGGTCGGCCTCATCGATGACCAGGATCTCGACGCCGTTGAGCAGAAGCTTTCCGCGCTCGCGATGATCGAGCAGGCGGCCTGGCGTCGCGATCAGCACGTCGGCGCCGCGCTCCAGCTTCTTGTCCTGCTCGTCGAAGGATACGCCGCCGATCAGCAGCGCGATGTTGAGCTTGTGGTTCTTGCCGTATCTGATGAAGTTCTCTTCAACCTGCGCGGCAAGCTCGCGCGTTGGCTCAAGGATCAGCGTGCGTGGCATGCGCGCGCGCGCCCGGCCTTTTTCGAGGCGGGTCAGCATCGGCAGCACGAACGAGGCCGTCTTGCCGGTGCCGGTCTGGGCGATGCCCAAAATATCCTTGCCGAGCAAAGCGTGCGGAATTGCGCCGGCCTGGATCGGAGTCGGGTCGGTGTAACCGGCGTCGGTGACTGCGGAAAGGACCTTCGGCGACAGGCCGAGGTCTGCGAAGGTCAACACGTCTTGAGCGATCTGGGTGTCTGAGGACAAGTTTGGCTGTCTTTGGCTGGTTCGGGGGCGCAACGCAAGCGGTCGCGGCAAGCGCCGCGCGCCTGCAAGATTGGTATTGCAGGTAGGCGCAAGCCCACGATTTGTCAACACAAACAGGCGGGGGACGGCACGATTGTGAAGTCGTAACCTTAATCGCGATGCTTAATCGAACTGCTGTCGCTGCGCCGGCTCAATAGCGGAACTGTTCGGCGAGAATGCGCTCGTTCCACGAGTGGCTCGGATCGAACAGCAGCGTCGCCGTCACCGTTGGCGATTCCTGCACCGTAACCGAGGTTACGGCCTTCACCTCGGTGTGGTCGGCGGCGGCGTTCACCGGCCGCTTTTCCGCCTCCAGGATATCGAAGCGAACGGTCGACTTGTTGGAGAGCAGCGCGCCGCGCCAGGGGCGCGGGCGGAACGGGCTGACCGGGGTCAGCGCCAGCAGCGGCGCGTCGAGCGGCAGGATCGGTCCGTGCGCGGAGAGGTTGTAGGCGGTCGAGCCGGCCGGCGTCGCGACCATCACACCGTCGCAGTTCAATTCCTCCAGCCGCACTTGCCCGTCCACGGTGATACGGATCTTGGCCGTCTGGTAGGACTGGCGCCACAGCGCAACCTCGTTGATCGCCAACGCCGAGATCGTTTCGCCCTCTGCCGTCACCGCCTGCATCTCCAGCGGACGGATCGTTTCGGCAACGGCTGCCGCGATGCGCCCGGTCAAACCGCTGGCGCGATATTCGTTCATCAGGAAGCCGATGGTGCCACGGTTCATGCCGTAGACTTTTTTTCCCGTGCTCATCGTGTCGCGCAAGGTCTGCAACAGGAAGCCGTCGCCGCCCAGCGCCACGACGATCTCCGCATCTTCGATGGACGCCTGGCCATAGCGCGCCGAAAGGCTCTCCAGCGCCGCCTTGGCGTCGGCGGTGTCGGACGAGACGAAGGCGAAGCGGCTGGCGGCTTTGTTCATGGCTCCCCAATGGCGAGTGTTGATGGCGACCGGTCGGTGGCGACCGGTTTGCTTGGGCCGCGCCAGCGCCGGGTTAGCATGGGCTGGCAGATCTGCAAAGCGAGACATCTGGCGCCGCTTGATACAGCGCCGGGAGGAGCCGCCGGCCTGCTGCTCGCGCATCGTGTCGAGTGACAAGCGAATGTGATGGTTAAGACGGGAATTAAACTCTCGTAAAGCCGGATCGACCATGTTAGCCGGCATGGGCGGCGTGGGGCCAGCTAGTCGGACCGATTTATTGCCGGTAACACGCCTGATTGTCATCGTCCTGATGCTGGGAAGTTTTGCGCTTGCCTTTGCCCAACTGGTGCGCCAGTCGGAACAGACGAGTTTGAGACCCCAACCCACGGCTTCACGCTGCGGCGATGCCGCCGGCACGCCGTGCCCGCAACGGGCGTTGTGACTTCGCCAAGCACTTCTCGCGATAGGAGGCCGGTGCTTAGCGCGCCTGCAGCAGATGGCAGCCGGCCTGCCGCTTTTGTGCGAGATACTCGTCGATAAGCTGGCGGTAGCGCACCTTGCCGAAGCTCGGGAAGTGGCCGCCATGCACGACCGCAACATCGAGCTCGCGCATCCGCAGCAGCGTCTCGACATAGTCGTCGACAGCGGAATGATAGACATCGTCGATCAGCGGGCCGTCATAAACGATGTCGCCGGAAAGCAGGATGCCGGTCTTCCTCTCGTAGAGCGCGATGCCACCGGGTGAATGGCCCGGCGTGTGGATCACCTCGAAGACACGGTCGCCGAGATCGACGAAATCGCCTTCTCCAAGCAGACGATCGGCCGGCGCCGGCTGGATCCGGTAGCGCGTGGCATCCCAGCCTTGCGGCATTGCGTCGAACATGGCGTCGGTCGCGTAGCGGTCGGCGACCGTCCATTCATTGCGCGGGTCGGCGAGGATTTCTGCTTCGGCCGCATGCACGCAACGGTCCGGAAATTCGTGATGACAGCCAATATGGTCGAAATGCGTGTGGCTGGCCACGCAAACGAGCTTTCGCTCCGTCACCAGCGGGACGTGGCGCCGCAGGCTGAAATGGCCGAGGCCGGTGTCGAACAGAAGATCGCGATCGCGGCCGCGCACATGCCAGATGTTGCAGCGGAAGAACGGCTTGATCCACGGCTCGTGGATCAGCGTTACGCCATCGCCCATACGGATAGCTTCATACCAATTCGCAGCGTCGATGATCGGAAGCGTGCCCATGGCTCAGTCCGCCAGAAGAATGACATCGCCAGCGTCGCACGAAACCGCAGAGATGTCGCCCGGCTGGACGGCCGCAGCAGCGGGAACCCTGGCGATGAAGTGCAGCGCCGGGTCTTTCTCGGAGACAGCCAGCACGCGCTTGAAGCTGCCTTGAAACACCACGTCGCTCACCTTGGCCGTGCCGAGCCTTACCGCGCCGCCGGCCGCGCCGAGGACAAGGTGCTCCGGACGAACGGCGAGGGCGACAGTCGTTCCGGCCGGCAGTGTGCCGGTTAGCGAAAGCGCTCCGATTTGGGTCGCGACAGTGATTGTTCCGTGCTCCGCCGCCGTCACCGTTCCCGATATCAGCGTGCTCTCACCCATGAAGGTTGCGGAAAAGCGCGTCGCCGGCCGCGCATAGACGCGCTCGGGCGGACCTTCGTCCTCGATGCGCCCGTCATTCATGACCACGCAATGGTCGGCCAGTGCCATCGCCTCTTCCTGGTCGTGGGTGACATGGATGAAGGCGGTGCCGACGCGTTTCTGGATCGCTTTCAACTCATCCTGCATCTGCCGGCGCAATTTTAGGTCGAGCGCGCCGAGCGGTTCGTCGAGCAGCAGCACCGCCGGCTCGACGACAAGCGCGCGGGCCAGCGCGACGCGCTGCCGCTGGCCGCCGGAAAGCTGGTGCGGCTTCTTGTCGAAGGCGGTGGCCAGACCAACCAGCGCCAGCGCCCCGCGCGCCCGCGCGCTCCGTGTCGCGGCATCGACGCCTTGCATGCGCAGGCCGAAGCCGACATTGCTGCCGACGCTCATATGCGGGAACAGCGCATAGTCCTGAAACACCGTCGTCGTCGGCCGCTTCGCCGGCGGCACCGCGGTGCAGTCCTCGCCGCGGATCAGCACCTTGCCTTGGCTCGGCGTGACGAAGCCGCCGAGAATGGACAAAAGCGTCGTTTTGCCGGAGCCCGACGGGCCGAGCAGGATGGTGTAACTGCCCGGCTCGATTTGCAGCGACACATTCCGCAGCACGGTGTGCTGGCCGAAGCGATGCGAGACAGCGCGGACATCGACCAGTGGCGCGGTCATGCCGGCTTCCTCCGCAACAGCATCAGTTCAAAAAGCACCACCAGCACGATGGAGACGGCGAAGACCAGCGAGCCGACGGCGTTGGTCTTGGGATTGAGGCCTGAGCGCAGCAGGTTCCAGATCTCGACCGGCAGCGTCGTGTCGAAGCGCGTCAGCAGGAACGAGATCACGAATTCGTCCCAGGAGAAGGTCATCGACAGGAAGAAACCGGCAAAGATCGCCGGCGCCATGACAGGCACGGTGATCAGCAGCAGCACCTTCCATTCGGGCGCGCCGAGGTCGCGCGCGGCACGCTCGATGTTGGTCTGGTGGTCGCCCATCTGGCTGTAGATGATGGCAAAGCAGAGCGGCAGGTTGATCACGACGTGGCCGATGCCGGCGGCAAGCAGCGACTTCGGTATGCCGGCCCAGTTGAACAGCACCAGCAGCCCCATGCCGATGATGAGATAGCTCACGGTCAGCGGCAGCGTGATCAGCCCGCGCAGCAGGGCCGAGCCCGGCAGGACGAAACGCGCAAAACCCCAGGCAGAGAGGAAACCGAGCGTGACTGCGGCAGCCGAGGAGAGGGCCGCGACCAGAAGCGAATTGACCAGCGCCGAGGTCAGCCGCGTGTCGGTGAGCACGGCGTCGTACCAGCGCAGCGACGGCCCGGTGAAGGGCGGGATCGGAAACGACGTCGCCTGCAGCGAAAACAGCACCAGCACGACCACCGGCAGGAAGATGAAGCCATAGATGGCGATGGCGTAGAGCAACGAGACGATGCGGACAAGGGCGCGCATGGTCAGGCCCGCTCGATCTTGAGCCAGCGGGCGCAGGCGAGATAGGCAATGGTGACGACCGCCATCAGGATGATCGACAGCGCCGAGGCGAGCGGAAAGTCGCCGCGCCGGCCGATCTGCATCATCACCAGCTGCGGCATCAAAAGCTCGTTGTTGCCGCCGAGGATCTGCGGCGTGATGTAGTCGCCGATGCACAGCACGAAGGTGAGGAAGGCGCCGACCATGATGCCGGGCAAGGTCAGCGGCAGGACGACATGCAGGAACGTGCGCACCGGCCCGGCGCCGAGATCGGCGGCTGCCTTGCGGTAGCTCGGGCTGAGCTGCTTCAGATTGGCGAAGATCGTCAGCGTCAACAGCATGACGAAGAAATGAACGAAGCCGATGACCGTGGCCAGCCGTGTGTTGGCGAGCTGCAGCGGCTCGCTGAACAGGCCGGAGCCGGTCAGGGCGCGGTTGATCACGCCGTTCTGCGCCAGCACCAGCAGCCAGGAGTAGGAGCGCACGACATAGGAGGTCCAGAACGGCAGCACCGCCAGCATCAGCGCCAGCCGCTGCCAGCGTTCCGGCACCTGTTCGGCCAGGATCCAGGCGAAAGGGTAGGCGAGCAGCACCGAAATCACGGTGACGATGGCTGTAACCTGCAGCGAATTCACCATCGCCTGCCAATAGGCCGGGTTGGTGAAGAACTGGCTGTAATTAGCGAGTGTAAAGCCCCTGCCGTCATGCGCCGTCAGGCTGGAAAACCCCATGGCGACGAACGGCAGCACGAAGAACAGCAGCGTCCAGCCGAGCGCCGGCGTGACCAGCGCCCAGGGCAGGCCCGCCCGGGGCAGGGCACGGCCCGCCCGGGGCAGGGCACGCCCGCTGTTGGTGGCAGAGTTCACGACCGGCGACCGGTCACTGCGCCTGCAGCATTTCGGTCCAGACGTCCTGCATCTTCTTGTCGAGATCGGCGTTCGGCGCCGGATAGGGCTGGGCGCGGGCGAGGAAATCCGGCTGCTCGTCGAAGCGCAGGATCTTCTTCTGCTCATCGGTCAGAGCCGCCTTGGTATTCGCCGGCATGCCCCAATAGCAGGCAGAAGTGGCAAGCCGCGCCTGGCCTTCAGGGCTCATAATGTACTGGATGAATTTTAGCGCCGTGTCCTTGTTTTTGGAATCCTTGAACATGGCCAGCGACTGCGACCACAGCACAGCACCTTCTCTGGGGATCGAGAAATCGAGGGCAGGGTTCTCCTTGGCCAGCCCGGCCGTCACCCATTCGCCGCCGCCGACCAGAATGTCGACCTCGCCGGTCGCCAGCGCGGTCTGGCTGGCGGTCACCTCGCCGACCAGCTTGGCATTGGCCTTCATCTTGAGCAACTCTTGCTTGATGGCCGGAAGGTCGGCTTCGGTGAGCTCGGCGGTCTTCTTGCCGATCGCCAGCGCCGCCATGCCGATGACCGGCAGGTAATAGTCGTAGATGGCGATCTTGCCCTTGTATTTGTCGCCGGTCAGCGCGGCCAGCGACTGCATGTCGGCCGGATCGACCTTGGTCTTGTTGTAGCCGATGGTGTTGTAGCCGAACTTTTCGGTGATGCCGTAGCGCTTGCCGTCGACCACGGTGGAGCTGTCCATCTTCACCTGGGGAAAGAGGTCGGCCAGCGGCAGCTCGTCTTCCGGCAGCGGCTCGAACAGGCCCTTTTCGACGCCGCGCGGTATGTCGATGCTGTCGATCACCATCACGTCCCAGTCGCCGGGCTGCGACTGCTCGACAATCGCCATGCCAGCGCCGGTGCCTTCGAATTCCTTGACATTGACCTTGACGCCATTGGCCTCTTCGAAGGGCTGCAGCAGCGCCGGGTCGGCGTGATCGCACCAGATCAAGGCGTTGAGATCGGCAGCCTGGGCGAGGCTGCCCGTCGCCAGCAGCAGCGCTGTCGCTGCACACGCGGCGTGAAGGTGGCTCTTCAGAACGGAAAGCGGCTTCCTGGTTGTTGGATTCGGGGTGTCTGGATTGATGGTCATCGAGTGTTCTCCCTTGCCTTTCTGGCTTCTGGCAAAAAATTGAACCAATTCTAAAATTGAGTCAATTCTGTTTTTATGGCAGATAGCCGACATGAGCGGATTGCGGGCAAGGCAAAAGGCGGATCGGCATCGCCGGATCATCGAGGCGGCGGCGGCGCTTTTTCGCGACACCGGCTATGAAGCCGCCAAGATCGAGACGATCGCGGCGCAGGCGGAAGTCTCGGTCGGCACGATCTACAACTATTACCAGAACAAGGGCGACATCCTCGGCGCCATCGTCTCGATGGAGGTCAACGAGGTGCTCAATGCCGGGCGCGGCGTCGTCGCCAACCCGCCGGCCAATGTCGGCGATGCGCTCGACACGCTGCTCGGCATCTATATCGAGCATTCGCTGCATTATCTCAGCAAGGAGATGTGGCGGCAGGCGATGGCGATCTCGACGCAACTGCCCGACAGCCCGTTCGGCCAGGCCTATACCGCGCTCGACCGGGCGCTGACCGAACAGATCCGCGCGCTGATCGCCCGGCTGCAGGGGCTCGGCCTGGTGCGCCGGGATATCGATGGACACGCCTTAGGCGAACTGGTGTTCAACAACATGAACATGATGTTCATCGAGTTCGTGAAGCGCGATGAGGCGAGGATTGCCGAATTGCGCGCCGCGATACGAAGGCAGAACCGGATTCTGGTGGCGGCGATCGCGGTGTGAAGGGCTCCCGATGGGATTTCTGTGGCCCGGACGCCGCTAACCGCAATCGCGCAGGTTCAATTCCGCTGGTGGGAGCACCTCCGCTGTCGACTACATCGGCGGTGTTCTACCGAGCATGCCTGGGTGGCCGCGCACGTGGAAACGGCACGACGGTCAAGGGCGCCTTACGGAATTCGGCGATGGCTATTTCTTCAATCAGCAAGTCCAGTGCCTCGTTGACGCGCTGGCTCGTTTCATCCATGCCGCAGAGCCGGTTTTGGGCGCACTCCAAGAGCTCGCGCGCCGCAGCGAAGTCGCTTCGCATGACACCACCCGTCGTTCAGCCCACCGCCCGGACATTGTCAGCGCGCTAAATTGAGCGATTGCTAATATACACAGGGGCATTTTAATCGAATGGCATTAATGGCCGGGAGCGGAAGATGCCGGCCGGTCCGCATCCCTGTTGCATCCATTGGTTCTGATGCCCCGGACCGGAGGCATGGGCGCTCGCTTTGCGAACGCGGGGATTACTCCTGATACGATCTTGGACGGCTTAGAAATTCTCTGGCGGCAGCGATCTGGCGTCGATGCTCGCGAAGGAAGGCCAGGCTGAAACAGATCGAAAAGGCCAATCCCGAAAAGGCTATCGTTGCCTGCGAGGTCGGATCGGGATCGGCAATCATCAGAAAGCGGAAACCGAACGCCAACGCGAGGGCAGCAAGACCACCATACATGCCACCAATTAAAGGGGCGATCGTGCGTTTCTGCTCCAACAGCGACTCCTATGGTTTCCGCCAGGGAATACCTGTGGTCCGCTAGCGAATATATGTGTTCAAGCTGATGGGCTATGGCCCCGGCCTGTGGAAATCGGGGATGAGCAGACTTCGGCCGACCCTGACGATCACTAGGGCGTCGGGCTTGAAAGGTAGAGAAATTTCGGTTTGTGTTACCCCTCTTGGGGGCTGCAATGAAGCGTCTTTTACTCGCGCCACTAGTGGGACTTACGATTTTTACTGCTGACGCCTGAGCAGCAGTCGATCCAAGGTACAAGGCCGAACAGAGCGCATTGATTAAATGCAATCAGTTGTGGTCGGCAAAGCTGTCAGTTCAGCGCGGCGATCCGTATCGTTAGCGAGAAAAGCGCAGCAATTGTGCGCCGGACAAGAAGCAGCATACGAGCAAGCGATGCGGCCGATCCTTTACTACAAGGAGGTAGCCGATCGACACATGCGAAAGATCCGTGCCTTTCAGCTGAAGTCCAATGCTGCGATGATCGTCAAAGTCCGCGCGCTCATGACAAAGAGAAAGCGATGACCAAGCCAGGCCGTGCCGGAAACAATGTCGGGGGATCACAGTAACCGCGTCTCCTGTGCCAGCTCGGCTACATCTTAGGATCAAGCTTCGCCCCAGGAGGTCCAGAAAGCTTCGACGCTGTCGCTAAAGAGCAGGGCACGCTTCGAACTCAATAACCATTCCGCTTGCTTATAATCTCGCGTCGGCTACTGCCAGACCATCGACATGTTGATCGAACACGCGGTGGCGAGGTTATGGGGTGCGGTGATCCTCGCAATGTCGCGTAATGCCAATTGCTTTTCGAATTGAATTATTTCAACCTCGCCTTGCAGGATCGGGCGATGCTTGGGTCGAGATCGCCAAATATCGAGGGGGCAACGTTGAACCGGATTTTGATTGTCCTCGGCGCGGCAGTTTGCGTCCTATCTTCGGCCGCTTCAGCCGGACAGGGAGTGCCGCAAAACATTACTTTCCTGGCTCGGATGGCCGACGCCAAGTTGAATTTGGCCGCTACAATGGCAGGTAACGTCAACGGCGTTGCGCAGAGATGCCGGGCGCTGAAGCTGAACGAAAATGGAAAAGCCATTATAGCCGTTCCAGTCCTTTTGTACGACGGTGTCGATAAACACCTGACACCCAATCCACCTAAGTTCAAGAGGGCCATCCGCGCCTATGAAGCCGCTTACAACAAAGCGGTGCGGCGCAGGGATGATTGCCAGACTGAGAAGGCCAAGTACCCGAGACTCTATCGGTAGATAGCTGTCGCCATCATTAACCGAAAATTATATTGCAGAAGCGGGTGCACCAACTTGGTCGTTGATATCTTTTCCAAGCGGCAGAAGCGTCAGCGGGGCGAAATGCCGGCCAGGAGGGTGACGAGCATCTTCATAAGCGATCCTCCTTTGCTGGTCCCCGCAACTGATTGAAACTCCATCGAACGGCTTTCTGTTGCGTGGGCCGCTTTGCAGAGTGTGGACGGCCCTCAACATCAAGCCCGGAAGCGCATCCCGCCGGGCCTGATATCCGATGTCACAATCAGCCGCCGTTAGCAGGTGCTGCCGGAGCGGGTGCTGCCGGAGCAGGTGCGGCCGGCTCTGCCGGAGCGGACGCGGCTGGCGCTTCGCCCGTAGGCGCTTCAACCCTAGGCGCTTCAACCTTTACGTCGACGTCCTTTCCGGTGCCCCCGCCGTTGATGTTGATAACGCCGGTGAACAACAGCAGGATCACGATTGCGATAATAGCGAGAACGACGGCGACAGCGGTGCCGGCGCCATTTCCGCCTGAGTTAACAACGGTGGGACCGTCAGCCATGACTATCTCCTATTCTCAATTATCACTGGTCGGCAACGGGACCGGCGGGCACTTAGTTCCGGCGCCGGGCTATGGTCCATGACACAATAAGACTGAAGTCTGTGCGTTAAAGACAGAGGGCTGAGGCTGGCAACCAAGATCTTGGCAAAGGATTGGTATTTGGCCGCCGAGCAAAGTCCCTTCATCGGTGGTTCCGGGTGCCCCGCTGTATACTCATCGGCGGGCACCCGATACGGCACCCTAACCGCGGAAAGAACTGTGACCATTATCCAGAGCAAACAGAATGTCGATGCGGTCGCAAGCCGACCCGCCAATGACAATCAAACTCCTGACCCAACAGATTTCTCGGTGGTTGATCTTGTTTCGTCGAGCGACGACGACGTCGTTGCAATCGTCAGGCGAACAGAGCGCCTGGCCCTCGCCGTGATCATAGTAATGGCGATCTTCCTGATCTTTGCACCGGTACTCTACATTGCCCTGATGTATGGGATCTAGAGGTCCCGATTAGCCCTCGCCCCCTTGCGCAGCGCGGCAAAATCCGAAAGGCCGGCCTCATTCAAGACGACAGGCTTTGGTGCCCCCGGACGGAATCGAACCGCCGACCTTCGGTTTACAAAACCGCTGCTCTACCAGCTGAGCTACAAGGGCACGGCGCTCCGGTTAGCATATTTGGTGCGCCAGTAAAGACAAAACTCCGTCTTGAGCCCGCCGGAGCTGCCGGCGCAGGCATCCTGAAAACGGCCAATTGGCTTCCTATATCGTTCTAAGGTGCAATCGCATGGGCGAGAGTGTCGCATGATCAGACTTGTCGTCATTGCCCTGATCGTCGTCGTGACCTGGTTTCTCCTGGTGAAGCTCATCAAGATTTTGAAGAGCGCCAATGTCGACTGGACCGGCGTCACCACCATCATCGGCTTCATCGCGCTTGCCTTCTGGCTGCGCCACATCACCGGCATGGGCTGAGGCCTCCCGCCGCCGGACTGTCGATCGGCGCTCTCGCCGGTCGACATTTGCGCGCCTGCCTGCAAACCTGTTCAGTTCGGCCGCTTTTGCGCTTTTGAAAAAATCCAAAAAAACCGTCGAACCTTTTTCCTTGCTGCAACGACTGATGGTCAAGAGGCGGGATGGATCGCCTCTCAGACAACGCAGCAAGGAGATCGTCATGTTGAAGCGCACCATCGTTTCCGGCCTCATCGCCACCACTGTCGCCGCCGCCATGCTGGCCGGCACCGTTCAGCCTTCGGCCGCCCATCACAAGCACCATCACAACAAGCACCTTGGCATCGGCATCGCCGCCGGCGTCGGCGGCTTCCTGCTCGGCAGCGCGCTCGCCCAGCCGCGCACCGTCTACATCGAGGAAAATGGCGGCTCATGGCACGTCCGGCGCTGCCTCAACCGCTATCAGAGCTACGATCCCTACTCCGATACCTATGTCGGCTACGACGGCTACCGTCATCGCTGCCGGCTTTGAGGGGAGGTGAACCGTTTCAGGCAAGGCAAAAAGGGGCACCCACTGCCCCTTTTTCAGCTGTCTGGGTTGCAAAATTGAACCGGCACCGCAACCGGTTCCAGCGAGGGATGTACAGGGATTTTTCGACAGCTTAGTCTGGCGGTGAAGGCACCAGAGGGAGAGGGACGCTTGGACGAGCACGAACCCAAGGAAGAGCAGATTGAGACGGATTTCCGCAACGGAACGATCACCACCGTCGGCATTCTACTGGCTTTCTCGCTGGGCTTCATCACGCATTGGGCCGCCAACCCGCTCCCTTGGGAAATCTATCACCTGGCAGCCGTCGTGCCGATTTTGATAGGCATCGCATTGCAGATACGAGCGCTGCGGTTGCTGCTCGACACAACGTCTCTACAGCGACGCGTCCATGAACGTGCCACCCGCATCTTCATCGCCGGCCTCATCTTCACCGCCTGCGGAGTTGGGCTGGCGATGCTGCTTGATTTCTACGACCTATCGACCAAGAGCGCGGTGCCCGGGGCTAGCTCATCCTGACAGATGTCGCACCATTCGGCGCCGGTCAGCGCTGCCATGCGCTCGACGCCTATTTTCACCGCTGCATTGGTTGCGCCGGCCGCTGGCACGACCTGATCGTAGGCGCGCAGCGATACGTCGCAATAGACCGGCAACGGCGAGGCGAGGCCGAAGGGGCAGACGCCGCCAATCGGATGGCCAGTGATTTCGGCCACCTGCTCGGCATCGAGCATGCGCGGCTTGCCGCCGAATGCATCGCGCGATTTGCGATTGTCGATGCGCGCGTCGCCGCGGGCGACGACCAGCATAACCCGGTCACCGACGCGCAGGCAGATGGTCTTGGCGATCTGCCCCGGCTCGACGCCGTGCGCCTCGGCCGCGAGCGCGACGGTCGCCGAGCTTGTCGGCGTTTCGATCACCTCGATGTCGGGGGCATATTCGGCGAAGAAGGCTTTGACGGATTGGAGGCTCATGCGTCTTTCGGGCGTCGGCTGGCGGAAGGTGGACGCAAACTTGGCCGTAGCCGGGCGGCTGTCAAGGTGAGCGCGCAGCGCCAATCTCGAAGAGTGAACCCGGTTCGGCGGCGCGGATTGGTGAAGAAGGGGGCGGCAGACCACCAATCATCCTGGTTATTTCCGTTGCGGCTTCGCGCACCAGGGGGCCGATCTCGGCCAGCCGCTGCGGCGTGACCCGCACCGTCGGTCCCGAAACTGAAACGCCGCCGATCGGCTCGCCGAACTCGTTGAAGATGGCGGCGGCAACGCAGCGCATGCCGGGGTGCCGTTCCTCGTCATCGACCGACCAGCCGCGCAGCTTGATCGTCACCAGATCACGGGCCAGCGCCGAGATGTCGGAAAGCGTCTTTTCGGTGAAGCGCTCCAGCCCGGTCCGGCGCAGGACGGCGCCGACGCGCTGCGGCTCGAGATGCGCCAGCACCGCCTTGCCGATGCCCGATGCATGGAAGGAGCTGCGCGTGCCCGGCCGGAAGAAGGCGCGGATCGCCTGATGCGTCTCGACCTGGCTGACGAAGACGACGCAGTCGTCCTCGGCGACGCCGAGATTGGCGGTCTCGCCGGTCTTCTCCATCAATTCCTGCATTACGATGCGGGCGCGATCGACCAGCTTGCGGCGGCGCAGGAACGCCGCGCCCATGCGATAGGTCTCGACGCCGATCGACCACAGCTGGTCGCTGCTGTCGAACTCGACCATGCCGTGGTTTTCCAGCGTCGTCAGCATGCGGTAGGCGGTGGAGGCGGGGAGGCCGCTTTGCGCGGCGATCTCGCTCAGCGACAGGCCGCTGCCTTCGGCGACGATGGCCAGGATGCGCAGCGCCCGGTCGAGCGACTGCACCGAAGCCGCCTCGGCCGGACCTTGGAAGGCGCGCGGCCGTCCGCGCTGGCGTTTCTCGGCGGTTTCCATAGTGGCATTCTTGCCAATTTCGCCAAATGCTCAATGAAAAAGTTTTTCACCATTTGCCACACGAATTTCGTGGAAAACAGAAAATCCAATTAAGTCAGTAGATAGCAATCGTTTCTTATAAATGAAAAAATATTCTGAAAAAATTGAAAAATAACAGGCGCGCTGGCATTCTCGGCCATCAACACATTCCTTGGAGGCTTGACATGGCCAGGATGCGCGCAGTCGACGCAGCGGTTCTCGTTTTGGAAAAAGAAGGCACCTCCTGCGCCTTTGGCGTGCCGGGTGCTGCCATCAACCCGTTCTATTCGGCGCTGAAGGCGAGGGGTACGATCCGCCATATCCTGGCGCGCCATGTCGAGGCGGCCTCGCACATGGCCGAAGGTTATACCCGCGCCAGATCAGGCAATATCGGCCTGTGCATCGGCACTTCCGGCCCGGCCGGCACCGACATGATCACCGGCCTCTATTCGGCCGCGGCCGATTCCATCCCGATCCTCTGCATCACCGGCCAGGCGCCGCGGGCGCGTCTCAGCAAGGAGGATTTCCAGGCCGTCGACATCGCAGCCATCGCAGCACCCGTCGCCAAATGGGCGGTCACCATCATGGAACCCTACCTGGTGCCGATGGCGCTGCAGAAGGCGTTCCACCTGATGCGCTCGTCGCGGCCGGGGCCGGTCCTCATCGATCTGCCGGTCGACGTGCAACTGGCCGAGATCGAGTTCGACATCGACGCCTATGAGCCGCTAGTGCCGTTCAAGCCGGCAATGTCGCGCGGCCAGGCCGAGAAAGCACTGAAAATGCTCAACGCGGCGGAAAAGCCTGTCATCGTTGCCGGCGGCGGCATCATCAACGCCGATGCCTCGGATCTGCTGATCGAGTTCGCCGAAGTCACCGGCGTACCCGTGATCCCGACGCTGATGGGCTGGGGCGCGATCCCCGACGACCACCGGCTGATGGCCGGCATGTGCGGGCTGCAGACTTCGCATCGCTACGGCAACGCGACGATGCTCGAGGCCGATTTCGTCTTCGGCATCGGCAACCGCTGGGCCAACCGCCACACCGGCTCCGTCGACGTCTACACCAGGGGAAAGAAATTCATCCATGTCGACATCGAGCCGACCCAGATCGGCCGTGTCTTCGCGCCGGATCTCGGTGTCGTTTCGGATGCCGGTGCGGCGCTGAAAATGCTGCTGGACGTCGCCACCGAATGGAAGACGGCTGGAAAACTGCGCGACTGGTCGGGCTGGGCCAGGGAATGCCAGGTCCGCAAGAAGACGATGAAGCGCAAGACGCATTTCGACCAGGTGCCGCTGAAGCCGCAGCGCGTCTACGAGGAGATGAACAAGGCATTCGGCCGCGACACCACCTATGTCACCACGATCGGGCTTTCGCAGATCGCCGGCGCCCAGTTCCTGCATGTCTACAAGCCGCGCAACTGGATCAATTGCGGCCAGGCCGGCCCGCTCGGCTGGACGCTGCCGGCCGCGCTTGGCGTTCGCGCCGCCGATCCGCAGCGCAACATCGTGGCGTTGTCCGGCGACTATGATTTCCAGTTCATGATCGAGGAATTGGCGGCCGGCGCGCAGCACAGATTGCCCTATATCCATGTCGTCGTGAACAATGCCTATCTCGGCCTCATCCGCCAGGCGCAGCGCGGCTTTTCGATGGATTTCGAGGTCAGCCTCGCCTTCGAGAACGTCAACCGGAAGGACGATCCCGAGGCCGGCTACGGCGTCGACCATGTTGCTGTCGCAGAGGCCATGGGCTGCAAGGCGGTCCGGGTGCGTAGGCCGGAGGAATTCGCCGGCGCCTTCAAGCAGGCGGAGCGCCTGATGAAGGAGCACCAGGTTCCCGTCGTGCTCGAATTCATCTTGGAGCGCGTCACCAATGTTTCGATGGGCACTGAAATCGACAAGGTCACCGAATTCGAGGACCTTGCCGAACATCATGAAGACGCGCCGACCGCGATTGTCATGCTGGACTGAACGGAGAAAAAGAATGCCACGGTTTTCAGCCAACCTCTCGATGCTCTTTGGCGAGCACGATTTCCTCGACCGCTTCGAAGCCGCCGCCCGCGCCGGCTTCAGGGGTGTCGAATATATCGGCCCTTATGACCATGCGCCCGATGTCGTTGCGGCAAGGCTGAAGAAAAACGGCATGACGCAGGTGCTGTTCAACCTGCCGGCCGGCGACTGGGGCAAGGGCGAGCGCGGCATTGCGGTGTTGCCGGATCGTATTCCCGAGTTCCGGCAAGGCGTCGCCAAGGCGATCACTTATGCGCAGGCGCTGGGCTGCGAACAGGTCAACTGCCTCGCCGGCATCGCGCCGCAAGGCGTCGAGCGTTCGGTGCTGGAAGATGTTTTAGCCGAAAACCTGGCTTTCGCCGCCGAGAAGCTGGAGCAGGCCGGCGTGAGGCTGCTGATCGAGCCGATCAACACCCGCGATATTCCCGGCTTTTTCCTCAACTATTCGGACCAGGCCCTGGCGCTCATCGACCGCGTCGGCTCAAAAAACCTGTTCCTGCAATACGACATCTATCACATGCAGATCATGGAGGGCGATCTCGCCCGCACCATCGAGGCAAACTTCGACCGCATCGCGCATATCCAACTGGCGGACAATCCCGGCCGTCACGAGCCGGGGACGGGCGAGATCAATTTTCCTTTTCTGTACAGTCACATCGACCGCATCGGCTATACCGGCTGGGTAGGGGCGGAGTACAAGCCGAAGGGCGGGACGGAAGCCGGGCTGGGCTGGTTCCGGGAGTTTGTAGGGCAGGGGAACGCTGCGGCTTAGCGGTTTGAACTTGCGTTCCGTCGCGCCCCCTCTGGCCTGCCGGCCATCTCCCCCACAGGTGGGGAGATCGGCAGTTCCGGCGCCGGCTTTTACTTTTCCAACCTCGAAAATTGGCGAAAGCGGCGGTGACGTCCAATCTCCCCACCCGTGGGGAGATGGCCGGCAGGCCCAGAGGGGGGCGCGACGGAACGCGGCCTTAAAAAGAACGGAGAACATCAATGGAAACCATCGGCTTCATCGGCCTCGGCATCATGGGCACCCCGATGGCGGGGCATCTGCTCGACGCCGGCTACACCGTCGTCGCCAGCGACCATCGCTCGAAACCGCCGGCCGATCTTGTCGCCAAGGGTCTAAAAACCGTCACCGGCCATCACGCCGTGGCAAAGACGGCCGAGATCATCATCACCATGGTTCCCGACACGCCTGAGGTGGCCGACGTGCTGTTCGGCGACAACGGCGTCTCCTCGGGTTTGACCGCGGGCAAGTTGGTCATCGACATGAGCTCGATCTCGCCGATCGAGACCAAGGAATTCGCCATAAAAGTCAATGCGCTCGGCTGCGACTATCTCGATGCGCCGGTGTCGGGCGGCGAGGTCGGCGCCAAGGCCGCGTCGCTGACCATCATGGTCGGCGGCGAGGAAAAGGCCTTCGAGCGCGCCAGGCCGGTGTTCGAGAAAATGGGCAAGAACATCACGCTGGTCGGCCCCAACGGCGTCGGCCAGACGACCAAGGTCGCCAACCAGATCGTCGTTGCGCTGACCATTGAAGCGGTCGCGGAAGCGCTTGTTTTTGCATCGAAAGCCGGCGCCGATCCAGCCAAGGTCCGACAAGCGCTGATGGGCGGGCTGGCCGCCTCGCGCATCCTCGAAGTGCATGGCGAGCGCATGATCAAGCGCAGCTTCGCGCCGGGCTTTCGCATCGAACTGCACCAGAAGGACCTTAATCTCGCTCTGGAGGGGGCAAAAGCGCTTGGCGTCCAGCTGCCCAACACCTCGACGACGCAGCAATTGTTCAACGCCTGCGCGGCCAATGGCAGCGCCAAGGAGGATCATTCGGCACTGGTCAAGGCGCTGGAGCGAATGGCGGGGCAGGAGTTAGGGGAGTAGGGGAGTAGGGGAGTAGGGCAGTAGGGATAGCGCTTGCAGCGAGCCGCAACCTGCCTTTCTTGCTGCCTTATTCTTACTCCCCCTACTCCCCTACTCCCCTAACCCAAAAACTTCCTCGCCGCATAAAGGCTCACCGCCGCCGCGTTCGACACGTTGAGCGAGCGGATGGCGCCGGGCATGTCGAGCCGCGCCAGCGTCGTCACCGTTTCGCGCGTCTTCTGGCGCAGGCCCTTGCCCTCGGCGCCCAGCACCAGCGCGATCTTTTCTCCCGAAAAACTCTTTTCGAGTTCCGCCGGTCCGTCCGAATCGAGGCCGATGGTCTGGAAGCCGGCCTCGTGCAACTGGCCGAGCGCGTCGGCGAGGTTCTTAACCTCGATCTGGTCGATATGCTCCAGCGCGCCGGAGGCCGACTTTGCCAGCACGCCGGATTCATGCGGGCTGTGGCGCGCCGTGGTGATCAGCGCGCCGGCGCCGAAGGCGACCGCCGAGCGCAGGATCGCGCCGACATTGTGTGGATCGGTGACCTGGTCGAGCACCAGCACCAGCGTTGTATCGCCGAGCGCATCGAGCCGCTTCGGCTTTAGTGGCTCGGCTTCGATCAGCACGCCCTGATGCACGGTTTCGGAGCCGGTGACCTTGTCGATGTCTTTCGGCTCGACCATCTCTGTCTCAAAGGGCAGGGCGGCGAGGTCGGCGATCGCCAGCCGCTCGGCGGCGTTGCGCGTCACCAGCATCTTCTTGATCCGCCGGCGCGGATTGTCGAGTGCTGCTCGCACCGTGTGCAGGCCGTACAGCCGCACCAGCCCATCCGCGGCGGTCTCTCCTGGTGGTACCGGCTGGCGCGGCCTGAACGCCGGCGCGCCGCCGCTCTTCTCGTCGCGATGCGCGCGGCGCAGTTTGGCGTAGTGGGTGTCTTTCGGGGTTTTGGGCTTGTTATCGTTGCTCATGGCCGGTTCTATAGCCGTGTCGTTCGCCTATGGATACAGCCTGAAAACCCTGCTCGTCGGGTCGTCAACAAATTCAGCGCGTTTTGCCGGGATGTTGCGGTTGACAGTTTTGGGCGCTGCCGCCATAAGGCGCTTCGCGACGGGCTGCTCCTGCGGCCGCGACGCGTCGATGCCTCGTTGCATGGCTCCGGCGGCAGACTGGAGAGGTGCCCGAGTGGTTAAAGGGGACGGACTGTAAATCCGTTGGCTATGCCTACGTTGGTTCAAATCCAACCCTCTCCACCACTGCCGGCCCGGAAGCCCTGAAACGCAAAGCCTCGGACCGAAAAGTGCATAGCGGTTTTCGGGTGAAATGCGCGGGTATAGCTCAGTGGTAGAGCAGCAGCCTTCCAAGCTGAATATGCGGGTTCGATTCCCGCTACCCGCTCCAAGCATGCTGTTAAAGTCATTATCGAAAATAAAATAACTTCCTTGAAAATGCGCCGTGTCACTGCGTGTGCCTGAGCGGCAATGCCGTCATCCACATCGCCAGGTCTTCAGTCGGCGCCTCCGGTGACATGATCTTCGTATTGAGGCAGGTCGTCGGTGATCGTGGACCACTTCGCCTTGGAGCCGACAAAGATGTGGTGCGTCGGACGGATGGCCGGCTCGTCGACGAGCGTCCCCATGGCGACGTGGACGAAGGCGCCGTCGCGGACGACCGAGTAGAGCAATGAGCCGCAGGTCTTGCAGTGCACGTTGTGGCCGGTCTCATCGCCAAAGATCAGGAGGTTGTCCTCGCCCTTGGTCAGGCTCAGTCTCTCACGCTCGATGCCGGCAAACGGCTTGAAGGCCGAACCGGTGGTGCGCCGGCAGTCCGAGCAGTGGCAGTTGGCGGCGTAGATGAACTCGTCGGCCACCGCGTATTGCACGGCGCCGCACAGGCATTTTCCGGCAAGCATGCGGTTGCCGACGTTCTCCTGGCTTGTCACAGGTTTCTCCATTTTTTGCGGGCAGCGGCCAAGTTGAAAGTTGTGATGTAACCGTTTGGTCACCACTGCCCAAATTATGCGACGACGGTCAGTCGGCGCCGCCGCTCGTCGAGCGACACGATGGTCAGCCCGCTGGCCACCACCAGCAGGATACCGCCGATCGCCAGCGCGTTCGGCAATTGCTGGAACACCACCAGGCTGGAAATGACCGCCCAGACGGTGAAGCAGTAATAGAACGGCGCCACGACGCCGGTTGGCCCGGCGCGATAGGCCATGAAGATGAAGAAATGGCCAAAAATCAGGAACAATCCGGCCCCGGCCATCAGCAGTAAATGATGCGTCTCGGGCGCCACCCACCGCTCCGACATCAGATGCGCGACGCCTGATCCGACCAGCACCACCACCACCGCGGAAATTGCGACGATCATTCCGGGCACGTCGGCGGCGACCCGGCGCCCGGCGAGATCGCGCGCGGCGGCGAACGCCGCATTGCCGAGCGCCAGCAAGGCGTAGACCGAGATTCCCTGCATCGTCGGCTGCGCCACCATCACCGCGCCGATGAAGCCGAGCCCGATCAGCGCCATGCGCAAGCCGCCGATCCGTTCGCCGAACAGGACAGAGGAGCCAATCAGCATGAGCAGGGGCGTGATCTGTCCCAGGGCGGTCGAATCGGCGATCTGCATGTTGGCAAGCGCCACCACGTAGCAAAGGATTGCCGCCAGCTCGAGCAGGTTTCTTTGCAACACTCTCCTGTCGAGGATCAGCGGGATCTGCCTGGCGTAGCCCAGCGCAAACAGCAACGGGATTCCCCACAGTGTTGCCGCCGTCCCGCGCAAAAACAGCACTTCATAGGGCGGCAGCCCAACCGTCGCGAGCTTCAACATGGTGTCGTTGGCGACATAGGACCCGGTCGACAGGATCATGAACAGCGGGCCGCGGATGGCGATCGGAATGAAATGCATCGGATCAGGAAATCAGACCGGCGTCACACCGGCAATGGGCCAGATCCGGCAGTAAATCCGGCAAGGCGGACAGGCGGAAGCGGCAATATCCGTCGGCTGAATGCCGGCAGCCGCGGAACCTATCTTCGGCCATTCCATTTCTTCTTGTTCGTTTCTATATCCGCGCCACATCCCCGAAAACCGGATCATGGGTTCAGACCGGGTGAGAAAGCCCCGGACACAAGACACTTGTGTTTTTCGGCCGCAGTCGCTAATCGCCCCGCATTCGACTGAACTGAAGGTCCCGGCCGTCCAAGGAAAGAGACTATGGCAAAAGGTAAATTCGAGCGTACAAAGCCTCATGTGAACATCGGCACGATTGGCCATGTCGATCATGGCAAGACGTCGCTGACGGCGGCGATCACCAAGTATTTTGGCGAATACAAGCGCTACGACCAGATCGATGCGGCGCCCGAGGAGAAGGCGCGCGGCATCACCATCTCGACGGCGCATGTCGAATACGAGACGGCCAACCGCCACTACGCCCATGTCGACTGCCCCGGCCACGCCGACTATGTCAAGAACATGATCACCGGTGCCGCGCAGATGGACGGCGCGATTCTGGTCGTGTCGGCCGCCGACGGCCCGATGCCGCAGACCCGCGAGCACATCCTGCTGGCCCGTCAGGTTGGCGTGCCGTCGATCGTGGTGTTCTTGAACAAGGTCGACCAGGTCGACGACGCCGAGCTGCTCGAGCTGGTCGAGCTCGAGGTGCGCGAGCTTTTGACCAAGAACGAGTTCCCCGGCGACGACATTCCGATCGTCAAGGGTTCGGCGCTTGCGGCTTTGGAAGATTCCGACAAGAAGATCGGCGAGGATTCGATCCGCGAGCTGATGGCTGCGGTCGACGACTACATCCCGACGCCGGTTCGCCCGCTCGACAAGCCGTTCCTGATGCCGATCGAGGAC
>NZ_JBVVPV010000028.1:0-82127 GCF_055811735.1 Mesorhizobium sp. WSM4850
CCCCCCGGCCCCCATCTGGGGCGCCCCCCCCCCCCCTGGGGGGCCCCCCCCCCCCCCCGCGGGGGGCGCGGGGGGGGGCGGGGGGGGGGCGCGGGGCCCCCCCCCCCCCCCCCCCCCCCCGCCTCGCTTCGCGAGGCACTCTGCCCTCAAGGGGGAGGCATTGCGCTCCAGTACCCTCAACGGGATTTCCACCACCCCGGCAGGCTGATAGACTCGGGTCGCCTGCGGAGGAGACGGCGATGCCGATCAATCTCGACGAGTTGAAGAATGCCACCAGCCTGCGCGGCCGTCGCCCGGGCAATGGGGCCACGTTTGTCGCGCCGGTCGACGGCAGGGCGCATGTGTCGGGCGAGCGCACCGTGCCGCTGCTGCAGCAAACGATCCCGGCGCTGCTTTCGGACACAGTCAGCAAATACGGCACGCTCGATGCCGCCGTCTTCGTCGACCAGGACAAGCGCTTCACCTGGAGCGAACTTTCAGACACGGTGGACGCGCTGGCCGCAGGCTTCCTGGCTCTCGGCCTGGCAAAAGGCGACCGCGTCGGCATCTGGTCGCCGAACCGCTGGGAGTGGCTGGTGACGCAATTCGCCACCGCCCGCATCGGCCTGATCCTGGTCAACATCAACCCGGCTTATCGGCTGGCCGAACTCGACTATGCGCTGAACAAGGTCGCTTGCCGAGCGCTGGTCACGGCCGTCAAATTCAAGAGCTCCGACTATCTCGGCATGATCGAGACGCTGGCGCCGGAGATCGCGACGGCGACACCGGGCGAGCTCGATGCGAAAAAATTGCCGGCGCTAAAAATCGTCATCCGCATGGGCGAGGAGCATTCGCCCGGCATGCTCAATTTCACCGACGTGCTGGCGATGGGCGGGCGCGACGAGCATGATAGCCTCGACCGGATCTCCGAGGGGCTGAAACCCGGCGATGCCATCAACATCCAGTTCACCTCAGGCACGACAGGCGCGCCCAAGGGCGCGACGCTGACCCACAACAACATCGTCAACAACGGCAATTTCGTCACCTTGGCGATCAGGCTCACCGTCGAGGACCGGCTGTGCATCCCGGTGCCGCTCTATCACTGCTTCGGCATGTCGATGGGCACGATCGGCTGCGTCACCAAGGGCGCGACAATGGTTTTCCCGGGCGAGGGGTTTGATGCCGGCGCCACGCTGAGAGCGGTGGCGGGCGAGCACTGCACCGGCCTCTATGGCGTGCCGACCATGTTCGTCGGCCTGCTCGACCATCCGGATTTCGACACCTTCGATCTCACCAGCCTGCGCACCGGCATCATGGCCGGCTCGCCGTGCCCGATCGAGGTGATGAAGAAGGTAGTGTCACTGATGCACATGGCGGAGGTGACAATCGCCTATGGCATGACCGAGACCAGCCCGGTGTCGTTCCAGAGCAGCGTCGCCGACCCGCTGGAAAAGCGCGTCTCGACCGTCGGCCGCGTCCACCCGCATGTTGAGGTCAAGGCGATCGATGCCGATGGCGCGACCGTTGCGGTCGGCGCGCCGGGCGAACTCTGCACGCGCGGCTATTCGGTGATGAAGGGCTATTGGGACGACGAGGAAAAAACCCGCGAGGCGATCGATCCCGACGGGTGGATGCACACCGGCGACCTCGCCACCATCGACGCCGAGGGTTATTGCAACATCGTCGGCCGGGTCAAGGATATGGTCATCAGCGGCGGCGAGAACGTTTATCCGCGCGAGGTCGAGGAGTTCCTCTATCGCCATCCCAAGGTCAAGGAAGTGCAGGTGTTCGGCATTCCCGACCCGAAATATGGCGAGGAGCTTTGCGCCTGGATTGTGCTCAAGCCGAGCCAGATCGCCACCGAGCAGGAGATCAAGGCCTTCTGCGCCGGCCAGATCGCCCATTACAAGATCCCGCGCCACATCCGCTTTCGCACCGAATTGCCAATGACGGTGACCGGCAAGCCGCAGAAGTTTTTGATGCGCGAGGCGATGGTTGACGAACTGGGGCTGGTGACGCCGAAGACCGCCTGAGCGGGCAACGGGCTCCCGTTCGTACTTACGCGTTTGAAGAACAGAGGCGTTGTCTCAATGTCGGGCACAATGACCCGGTCGAACGCGGCCTCCCCGCTGAGATCTGCGACGACGGACCCGAGCCAGCACCAGTGACAGACCGCGATAAGATCGTACTGCTACCCGGGAAGTGTAGGTGTGTACTCACGCCTCGTCTTTCGCGCGGCGCGCCATTCCTCGAACCGTTGCAGGATGACGAAGAAGGACGGTACGAAGAGAACGGCGAGACAGGTCGAGGCGATCATGCCGGAAAAGACCGTGATGCCGATCGACTTGCGCGCGCTGGCCCCGGCGCCTGTCGCCAACACCAGCGGCGCGACACCAAGGATAAACGCGAAGGACGTCATCAGGATGGGCCGGAAGCGCGCTCGTGCCGCCTCGATCGCCGCTTCGACTATCGGTCTGCCGGCGGCGCGCAATTCGCGCGCGACCTCGACGATCAGGATGGCGTTCTTGGCGGATAGCGCGATCAGCAGGATCAGGCCAATCTGCACGTAGAGATTGTTGTCGATGCCGAGGCCGTTGAGAACCAGGACCGGACCCACCAGCGACAGCGGCGCGGCGAGCAAGATCGAGATCGGGGCCAGCCAGCTCTCATATTGGCCTGCCAGCACCAGATAGACCAAGAGCAGCGCCATGCCGAACACCAAATAGATCTGGCTGCCGACAAGCTTTTCCTGGAAGGACAGCGCCGTCCAGTCGAAGCCGGTGCCGGGCGGCAATGTGTCGGCCGCAACCCCTTCCATCAGTTTGATCGCGTCGCCCGACGAGAAGCCATGTGCCTGCACACCGATGATCGATGCCGAGGGATAGAGGTTATAGAGGCTGATCAGTGATGGGCCGACGCTTGGCGTGACTGTCAGCAATGTCCCGAGCGGGATCATGTCGCCGCTCTGGTTGCGCACGCTCAGGCGGGCGATATTCTCGGGCGTCAGGCGAAATTGCGCATCGCCCTGCACATAGATCTGGAACACCCGCCCGAACTTGTTGAACTGACTGACATAAGTCGAGCCCAGATAACCGGCGAGCGTCTGGAAGACCTGGTCCGTGGTCAGCCCCAGGGTTTGCACCTTCTCGCGGTCGATTTCGACCGTGTATTGCGGGACGTTGGCCCGGAACGGCGCCGATACGCGCTGGATACCTGACTGCGTCTGAGCGGTCCTGGTTATTGCCTCGACTGCTCCTTGCAGCTTGGCGAGGTCGAAACTGCCGTCACGCAGCTCGACCTGCATGGTGAAGCCGGCGGCGTTGCCGATGCCCTGGATCGGCGGTGGAGGCAGCACCAGTACAGTTCCGTCACCCATGTCGGACAGATTCTTGTTGAGCGTTGCGTAGAGCGAGGCAAGATCCTCGCCCTTGCCGCGCAAGCTCCAGTCCTTGAGGATGATGTAGGCAACGCCGGCGTTTGCCAGCGTCGAGTTATTGTCGAGTGCCGAGATGCCCGCGATGGTCACGACCTGATCGACGCCCGGCGTGGCCTTGGCGAGCTTCGAAACCTGTTGCAGCGTCTCCTGTGTACGGCCAAGTGCGGCGCCGTCGGGCAGTTGAACCGAAGCAAGCAGGTAGCCCTGGTCCTCGATCGGGATGAAGCCGGTGGCCACGCGCGATATGCCATAGCCTGCCGCCCCGATGATCAGCAGCGCGATGATGCCCATCACCGTGCTGTGACGCACCATGGCACCGATCAGGCCGGCATAACGGTTCTCCAGGCGCTGGTAGACCGCGTTGAAGCCGCGAAAGAAGACATTGCGCTGGTCCGGCGGCACCGGCCGCCTTAGCCATGTCGCACACTGCGTCGGTTTGAGCGTTGCCGCGTTGATGGCGCTGATTATGGCAGTTGCCGCAATCACCAGTGCGAATTGCGCATACATTTGCCCCGTGAGGCCGGGCAGGAACGCAGCCGGGAGGAACACCGCCATCAGCACCAAGGTGATGCCGATGATCGGCCCGAAGAGGGCGTTCATGGCGGCAATGGCCGCGTCGTGGCCCGACATGCCGCGCTCCATATTGTGAGTGGCGCCCTCGACCACGACGATGGCGTCGTCGACGACGATGCCGATGGCAAGCACGATGGCGAACAGGGTCGACAGGTTGACCGAAAAGCCGAGCGCGGCCATCGCCGCGAACGCCCCGATGATCGTCACCGGAACGGTCGTTGCCGGCACCAGCATCGCCCGCCAGTCCTGCAGGAAAAGCAGGATGACGATGAGCACCAGGACGGCGGCTTCGATCAGCGTCTTGTAGACCTCGTGGATCGCCTGGCTGACGAAAATCGTGGTGTTGAAGGGGATCGAGTATGCCAGGCCTTGCGGAAACTCGCGTGACAGGTCCTTCATCCTGGCCTCGACCTTGCCGGCCACATCGAGCGCATTGGCGCCCGGCGACAGGAAAACGGCCATGCCCGCAGCCGGCTGGCCGTCGAGATTGAAGAACTGCCCATAGGTCTGGGCGCCGAGCTCGACTCGGCCGACGTCGCGCACGCGCGTCATGTCGCCATTGGCGCCGGTCTTGACGATCACGGTGCCGAACTGGCCGGGATCGTCAAGGCGGCTGGACACTTCGATCGTGTACTGGAAGGACTGGCCGTCGGGCGCCGGCGGCGCGCCGACCTGGCCTGCGGTGACCTGCTCGCTCTGCTGCCCCAGCGCCTGGACGACGTCCTGCGTGGTAAGGCCGCGCGCCTGCATCTTCTCGGGATCAAGCCAGACACGCATGGAATACTGGCCGGCGCCGAACACATTGACATTGCCGACCCCCGGTATTCGGGAGAGCTCATCCTTGAGCCGGATGGTCGCGTAGTTGGCGAGATAAAGGCTGTCATATTCCCCGTTCGGTGAAGTCAGCGTGACGATCTCGAG
This sequence comes from Mesorhizobium sp. WSM4850, assembly GCF_055811735.1. Taxonomy (NCBI): domain Bacteria; kingdom Pseudomonadati; phylum Pseudomonadota; class Alphaproteobacteria; order Hyphomicrobiales; family Phyllobacteriaceae; genus Mesorhizobium; species Mesorhizobium sp. WSM4850. The sequence continues at coordinate 4,910 of NZ_JBVVPV010000028.1, forward strand.
GATCGAGGTCGACTTCTGCTGAACGGTGACGCCTTGCACCTGCACCGCTTGCGGCAGCGTCGCCAGGGCTGAGGACACACGGTTCTGCACACGCACTTGCGCCTGGTCGAGATCGGTGCCGATCGCGAACGTGACGGTGAGATTGTAGGTGCCATCCGATGCAGCATAGGACTGCATGTAGATCATGCCCTCGACGCCGTTAACCTGCTGCTCGATCGGCAACGCCACCGTGTCGATCACCGCACGCGCGCTCGCTCCCGGATAGCGCGTCGTCACCGAAACGGTAGGCGGCACCACGTCGGGATACTGCGCCACCGGCAGGGCAAAGAGCGAGATGACGCCTATGACGACCATGAGGATGGCGATTACGTTCGCCAGGACCGGCCGCTCGATGAAGAATTTGGAGATCATTGCGCTGCGCCGTCCGTGGCGACTGCTTCCAGTTTCTTTTCTTGCGGTTCGATCTTCTGGCCAGGGACTGCCGTCAACAGGCCGGAGACCAGGACGCGGTCGTCCGCCCCGATACCCTTGGTGATCACACGCAACGCGCCGACCAGTTGGCCGATCTCAACCGGACGCTGTTCGACCACGTCGTCCTTTCCGGCGACGAGCACGTAGCGACCCTTCTGGTCGCTACCGATCGCCCGGTCGGGAACGAGCAGCATGTCCGGCTCTACGCCCAACGGCACGCGCACACGCACGAAATAGCCAGGCAGCAGTTCCCGGCCTTCATTGGGGAGCACTGCGCGGACCGCTAGCGTGCCGGTGGCAGCGGTAACCTCTGGCGCGGCGTAGTCCAGCGTTCCCGCGTGGGGATAACCCGTCTCGCTCTGCAAGCCGACCTCGACCGGTATTTTCTTGAGATCCTGCGCGGTCATTCCACGCTTCGCCATGGCGGTGCGAATGCGCAGCACATCCTGCTCCGAGATATTGAAATTGACGTAGATGGGTGCGGTCTGAACGATGGTCGCCAGGGTGGTGGCGCTGCCGGCGCCGACAAGCTGCCCCATCGATACCTGGCGGGAGGTGACGGTGCCCGCGAACGGCGCCTTGACCTCGGTGTAGCTCAGATTGAGTTGAGCCTGCTTGACGTCGACCGCGCTCTGCTTCTGCTTGGCGATGTCGACGTCTGCTGCCGCGGCGGCCTGGTCGGCGGTCGATTGCGAGATGATTTTCTGGGACAGCAGCTCCTGCTGCCGCTTTAGGTCAGCACCGGACTGCTTGGCGGCGGCATCGGATGAACCCTGCCCGGCCTCGGATTGCTCGAGCGCCAGCTGGTAGGAATCGGGCTCGATCAGGAACAGCCGGGCGCCGGCCTTGACCTCGTCGCCGTCCTTGTAATCGATTTCCTGGATGAAGCCCGAGACGCGCGCAACCAGGGGCGTCGTGTTCACCGCCGCGGCACTGCCGGTAGCCTCGAGATATGGGGTCACGCTCTGCTTCAATGGAAGCGCCACGTCGACCTTGGGCGGAGGGGGCGGTACGTATGTGTTTTCCTCGCTACAAGCGGACAATACTAGTGTCGCGGCGAACAAGCCTGCCGCCTGCGCAATTCTACCCGATAGTAAAAGCATTTCCCCCCTCTATATACTTCCCGGTGTATATCGCATTATATAAAAGTGAGCTAATCTACATGTTTGAGGGGAGTTTGTCATGCGGATTGCGTTGAGCGTGCTTTTCTTGGCAACTCAGATGGCAACCACCGTGGCGCTGGCGCAGACGGCGGCCGAGCGTGAGGCCTGCCAGGCAGATTACCAGAAGATCTGCGAGGGCGTGTTGCCGGGCGGCGGCCACATCATCAAATGCCTGGCCGATCACATGAGTGAGCTGACGCCCGAATGCCAAAAGGTCGTCAAGGCGAACACGCCTGGATAGCACCACTGTGCCTTTCCGAGCCGCAGGTGAACATGACGTGTCGGACTGGAGCGCCGGTGGGCGAGGTCTGCGGGTGCCGGATCGTGGCCCTGTCGTCTGGTCGGAAAGTTGGTCTGCTTTGTGGATTTTCCAGACATTCGCGACGCATTTCAGGGGCGGGCCTTCGCTTATCGTCCGGAACCCGTGCCAAAGCGACAGCGACATTAGGGTAAGCTGCTCTTTGCGTTCGCGCGGGCGAGACGGACGCTTCCGGGGTGGAGAAAAGCGGTTGGCTACCTATCTCGGAAGAGAGCGGATGGGGAAACAAGGCCGAAATCTTGGCCTCAAGCGAAAGGAACCCGCAAATGGCAAAGAATACGATTTGCCTCTGGTACGATAAGGACGCCGAGGCTGCCGCCCGCTTCTACTCCGAGATCTTTCCCGACAGCGTGGTGAGTGCCGTGCACCGTGCACCCAGTGACTACCCGGCCGGCAAAGAGGGCGACGTGTTGACGGTCGAATTCACAGTCGCGGGCCTTCCTTGTATCGGCCTCAACGGAGGTCCCGAGTTCAAGCACAACGAAGCCTTCTCGTTCCAGATCGCCACCGACGATCAGGAGGAGACCGACCGCTATTGGAATGCCATCGTCGGCAATGGCGGCCAGGAGAGCGTGTGCGGCTGGTGCAAAGACAAATGGGGGATTTCCTGGCAAATCACGCCGCGCGTGCTGACTGACGCGATGGCGGCTGGCGGCGACGAGGCAAAGCGCGCGTTTGATGCCATGATGACTATGAAGAAAATCGACGTCGCCGCGATCGAGGCGGCGCGACGCGGTTGATGCTCAATCGCGTCTTGCTGCCAAATTGCTGCCAGAGTGTGTCAGCTCGCCACCCAGTGCGGCCGTCCAGCCGCCAGCTTTGCGTTGCGGCGACCATCAGTCACTTACCACTAAAAACGGTCTGATTTTCCGGTTCGAGTCTCAAGCGGGACCACTATCCTGCTACAGTGCGTCGCGTATGCTGCATCTTCGGTATCCCTTCGATGATTTGGCGAGCGCGAACCGTGCCACTCAAAACCCGACTGACCGAACGTTTTGCGATCAGGCATCCCATCCTCCTCGCTCCTATGGGCGTGATGGCAGGCGGACGGCTTGCAGCAGCGGTGTCGCATGCCGGCGGGCTCGGTTTGATCGGCGGCGGCTACGGCGACGAAGCCTGGCTGGACAAGGAGTTTGCCGCCGCAGTCAACGCCCGTGTCGGATGTGGGTTTATTACATGGTCGCTGGCAACCAGGCCGTATCTGCTCGACCGCGTGCTGGAGCGGCAACCCGCGGCGCTGATGCTTTCATTCGGCTCGCCAGCACCCTTCGCCGCGCATATCAGAGAAGCGCGAGTGCCTTTCATCTGCCAAGTCCAGTCGATGTTGCACGCCCGCGAGGCGCTCGACGTCGGCGCAGATGCAATTGTGGCGCAGGGCAATGAAGCCGGCGGCCCACAGCGGTCCCCGCTCGACCTTCACACTCGTTCCCGAGATTGCCGATCTTCTCGCGAAACAGGCGCCTCAGACGCTTCTCGTGGCGGCGGGTGGCGTTGGCGACGGTCGAGCGCTTGCCGCGGCATTGATGCTCGGCGCCGACGGCGTCCTGGTCGGCACGCGGTTCATGGCGACTGCAGAGTCCGCTGCGCCGCGCGGATTCCAGGAGGCTATCATCGCCGCCGATGGCGATGCGACGATCAAGACCACAACTGTCGACATCGCCCGCAACTATCGTTGGCCGACAGACGAATTCGTCGCGCGCGTGCTGAGGACTCGATTTGTCGCCGCCTGGCATGGCCGCGAAGGTCAGCTGACTGAAGCGCCGACGCTGGCCATCCAGAGCAGCGACTATTGGGACGCCTTTTACGCTGGCGATGCCGAGAACACCGGCGTTTTGTTGGGGGAAGTGGCCGGAGTGATCCGAAGCGTGGAGTCGGCTGGACGCGTGATCGACGACATGATCGGACAAGCCGAGCGTCTGCTCACGGACGGCCCGCGACGTGTCGTCGATTGACTGCTCAGTTTCTCTTCTACTCTACCTGATTAATTGCACACCACCTCAGCCATTGCGCGGATGATCTTGCCACTTCGACGCATTCGTCGTGCCGCATCTTCTTGCGCCGCCAGACGAGGCAGATGGCGCTGCGGCATCGGTTCCTGGAGTGGGCACGATCTCCAGATCGCGCAATGGCGCTGGCTGGTCCTGCCGCTATTTCCGGGATGAGCGTGACGCCCGAGCCCATGCGCCACCATCTGCAGCAGCGTCGAGTCGCGGGCGATCAAAGCGACCTTCGCACACTCGTGCGAAGCGCACGCCCGATGCCAAGAAGCGCCGGTGATCACCGCTGTCTTTCCGCTTCAATCCGACTGTGCCAGCTCGGTGCTGGCAATGCTAAACCGCCGGTCCTTCGAGCCCGCTTCTCTCGTGCGACTTCCACAGGTACAAGCCGAGGACGGTACCGAAGAAGAATGTGTGGGCAATGAACTGCACGACCGGGCTTGCTTGCAGGAACCAGGGGAATGCGATCGGCGCGATCACATAGAAATTGACGAGCCACAAGGCGAGTCCAAAGACGCTCCCGAGACCGATGAAGGCGGCTCGCCCTCGCAGCATGGCGGCAATCTCCCCGAACACGATCCCATAAACGATAGCCAGGATCAAATGCACGACAACGCCGGCGATGCTGGCCGTCAAGAGCGGGTAACCGGGATCGAGGGCTTCCGATCCAAGCGCGATAGCGCCGATCATGCGCAGGGGCATGAAGAACGCTTCCGCCCCCATCATGAACGCACTCGCCGCCATTTCGAATGCCGCAAAGACGAGGCCAGCGACGATGCCCGCAACAGCCCCCTGCTGGAAACCCCGTCGGATCTCGCGCGGCGTCACCGGTGTATGGACATAATCACGGTACTGTTCTGGATGCAGATTCCTCCGTAAAATCAATGCTGGGAACGCGTCGGCGGTTCCGGACGTCGGGTATAATTCACGAGGATTTGATTGAAGTTGATGTTTCTCGGCCGAGCTGACGGTTCGGCTCTTTGCCCGCATCGACGCTGCAGCCATGCAGCTTTCCACGACCGCCCCAAGCCGGCTGTTACCTCGCGCGAGACCTCAACTGGCTCCATAGATCGTAGCCCGCAAGGAGGACGCCGATGCCGACCGCAACGCCCAGATCGGGATGTGGGACGAAACGGACTACGACGCCGAAAAACGCCAGAAAGACTACAAACGCCAGGACGGCCAGGAAGCGGCTCAAATTCATCTGTTGTCCTCCATTCGCCCGTCCTTAGCCCCCGTAGATCATGTTGGGCAGCCCGTACACGATCTGCGGGAAGACGTAGATGATGACCATGCACAGGATAACGATCAGCATATAGGGCATCATTCCGCGGAAAATATCCGAAAGCTGAACATGCGGCGGCGAAATGCCCTTGAGGTAGTAGGCCGACATCGCCATGGGCGGCGACAAAAAGGCCGTCTGAAGGTTGACTGCGACGAGCACGCCGAAAAACAGCGGATCGATCTCGAAATGCGCCAATAGCGGCAGGAAGATCGGAACGAAGATCACGATAATCTCCGTCCATTCCAGCGGCCAGCCCAGGATGAAGATGATGATCTGGGCGACGATCAGAAACATCAGCGGCGACATGTCGAGGCCGGTGACGAAATCGCTGATCAGTTGCTGGCCTCCCAGATAGGCAAAGACTGAGGCGAAGGTCGCGGAGCCGACGAACAGCCAGCACACCATCGCGGTCGTGCGCGCCGTCAAATAGACGGACTCCTTCAGGCGTTGCCACGTCAGCGCCCGGTAGGCGGCGGCCAGCACGACGCCGCCGAGCGCGCCGATGGCGGCAGCCTCCGAGGGCGTGGCGAGGCCGAAGAGGATGGCGCCGAGCACCGCGAGGATCAGGGCCGCCAGAGGGACGAAAGAAGTCAGCAGCATCCAGCTGATTTGCAGGACCGAATAGTGCCCTACCTCGTCTCGGGTCGGCTTCGGCGCCACCTGCGGCTGCAGCACCGCCATCGTCACCACATAAATCAGATAAAGGCCGGCAAGCAGCAGTCCTGGAAGCAGGGCTGCCGCATACATACGAACTACCGACACACCCGCCGTCGCGCCATAGACGATGAGCAGAATCGACGGCGGAATGAGGATGCCGAGGGTTCCGCCCGCGCAGATCACTCCCGAGGCATAGCTGATGTCGTAACGCGCCTTCAGCATGGCGGGAAATGCCAGCAGGCCCATCAGTGTCACGACCGCCCCGACAATGCCTGTGGCCGTTGCGAAAAGCGTGCAGGTGATGAGGGCGGCGACCGCCATGGAGCCAGGAACGTGCCGGGTGGCGATATAGAGGGTGCCGAAAAGACGCTCGATGATATTGGCCCGCTCGACGATGTAGCCCATGAACAGGAACAGCGGGATGGCGGTCAGCACGTCGTTCGAGATCACGGAATAGGTCTGATTCACGAACAGATCGAAAATGCGGTTGTTGAAGAAGCCGCCGACCCAATGCTCCGCAAGCGTCCAGCCGTCGGCACCATCCTCAACCGCCCGTTCGTAGGCGCGCCACATCCGCCCCGGATTTAAATAAGCGTAGTAGCCAAAGGCGACCCCGAGCGCCATCAAAGTGAACGCAACCGGGAAGCCAAGGAAGATCGCCAGAAGCAGAATGAGCAGCATCGCGACGGCGACCTGAGGATCGCTCATCTGTCTTCTCCGTCGCGGTCGGGTTGATTGTCGGGATGGAGGAATGGGAGGTCGACTGCTTCCGAACCGTGATGCAGAACATCGAGCGTCTTGGCTTCCATCAGCACCTTCTCGGTTTCTTCCACGTCTTCAGCCGCGCGCGGCCATGTTCCGGTTCGCAGACAGACGACGCAGCGGAATACCTGGGCAATCCCCTGCACGAAGAGCAGGATGCCTGCCGCCACGATGACGGCCTTGAACTGGAAGATCGGAATCCCGGCCGGACTGTTCGAGCTTACCTCGAGATAGCGGAAGCTGCGCGCGGCATACTTCCAGCCGGCCAGAATCAGCGCCGTGACGCCTGGGAAGAAGAAGATGATGTAGAGGACAAGTTCGACCGCCGCTTGCACGCGCGGCCTCCACAGACGGTAGATGAAATCGCCCCGCACATGCCCGTCTCGCGACAAGGTGTAGGCGCCGGCCATCATGAACATGGTGCCGTAGAGCATGTAGCTGAGGTCGAATGCCCACGCGGTCGGCGCGCTGAACAGGTATCGCACGACAACTTCATAGCTCACGCCGAGCGTCATGACGACGACGCTCCAGGCGAACACCTTTCCAAACCATGCCGAAAGTTCATCGGCGAATGCAATGTAGCGGAGCATGTGCAGGGTTCCGTCAGGTGCAATCCGGCGGCCCGCAAAACCGCCGGATTTGCCGAAGCGGAGGCGCGAATTAGAGCTTCAGCTTGCCGGGGAAATGATGTTCGTAGGCCAGTGTCAGGTCGGCTGAATTCATAAGCTCGTAGTAGACGACGCGTTCGACCCATTGGCGCTGGCTGTCGAGCACCCGCTTCATGAACTCATCCGCCTCCAGCGTCGGGATGATCTTGTCCCAAGCCTCGAGTTGTGCGTCGAGAATCTCCTTCGAGGTGCGGTGCACGGTGACACCGTGCTCGGTCTGCAGCTTCTGCAGGTCGGCCGAATAGTTGTCGAGGGCGAGCGCGGTGTTCGCGGTGCTGGCCGCCTCGACGCCATATTCGAGAATGGCCTTCAAATCATCGTCGAGGTCGTCGAACACGTCTTTGTTGAACAGGAATTCGAACGACTCGCTCGCCTGATGGTAGGATGACAAGGTGTAGTGCTTGGCGACGTCCTGCGAACCGAAGCGAAGGTCGGACGACGGATTGTTGAATTCGAAGGCGTCGATAACCCCGCGCTCCATAGCCGGCACGATTTCACCGCCGGGCAGCTGCGCCACGCTGAGGCCAAGGTTCTGCATGAGATCGGCGGCAAGACCGACCGTCCGATACTTGAATCCCTGCAGTTCAGCGGTGGTCGTGACAGGCTTCTTAAACCAGCCGAACGGCTGCGCCGGCATCGGGAAGCCATAGAAGCCGACGACGTTGAGGCCCATGATCTCCTGCGTCAGCTCGCGGTAGAGATCCTTGCCGCCGCCCTGGTGGAACCAGGCGAGCATGGTGGTGGCGCTGCCGCCAAACACAGGGCCAGTTCCGAAAAGCGACGCGGCCTTGTGCTTGCCGTACCAGTAGACGGGGACGGTATGCGCGGCGTCGATGACGCCGTCATTGACGCCATCCAGCACCTGGAACGCGCCGACGACCGCACCCGCGGGCAGGAGCTCGAACTTCAGCCGGCCGCCGGACATCTTTTCGACGCGCTCTATGTATTGCCGCGCGAAATCCATCCAGATGTCCGAAGCAGGCCAGGAGGTCTGCATCTTGATAGTGACCGGCGCCTGCGCCAGTACGGCCGGGGCCGAGAGCGTCGTCGCTGCAGCCGCACCGGCGGTGATGGCTGTGGACTTTTCCAGGAACCCGCGACGCGAGATTTTCTTGTCGGACATTTACTCCTCCCATGTTGTAAACGCTTCTGCCACAACCAGAATATGCGAACTCGCCCCTTGCGCAACCAGTTTCGCTGCCAGTGACATCGGGCATCGGGCTTCGGTCTGGCACAGGCGCCAATATGTTTCCGCATTCGACGATTTTTTAGTCGGCGCTTATCCTTGTTCTGGCCTCCATAACGAATGTAGGACTGCTGCGCGGCATGCCAAGGCGGTCGGACCCTCTGGCCGACATCCCCACCCTCACGCCGCCAGCACCGCCTCGTCCAGGCCGCGGATGATCTTGGCCAGTTCGACGCATTCGTCATGCCGGACCTTGTTGCGTCGCCAGGCGAGGCAGATCGTACGCTGCGGCATCGGCTCCTGGAACGGCACGATCTTCAAATCGCGCATGGCGCTGGCCGGCCCTGCCGCCATTTCCGGAATAAGCGTGACGCCGAGCCCGTGCGCCACCATCTGCAGCAGCGTCGTCAGGCTGGTCGCGCCATAGCTCGCCATTGCCACCGGCCGCACGCTGCCGCAGACGGCAAGCGCCTGTTCACGCAGGCAGTGGCCTTCCTCCAGCAGCATTAGCCTTTCCAATGCCGGGCTTTCCGGCGGCACCGGCGGCGAGGCGAAGGCGGGATCGCCGGCCGGCACGGCAAGGAAGAACCGGTCGGAGAAAAGCGGCTCGGTGATCAGTCCGGGCTGATCGAGGGGAAGGGCCGCAATGAAGGCGTCGAGCTTTCCCAGGGCGGTGTCCTCGACCAGCGAGGCGGTCACCGCTTCACGCAATTCGAGCTGCAAGGCCGGGAAATGCCGTTTTAGTTCCGGCAGCACATGCGGCAGCAGATAGGGCGCCACCGTCGGGATGATGCCGAGCCGGAAGCGCCCTTCCATGGCGGGGCGGCCGCGCCGGGCCGTGGTCTCGATCTCGCGGATGTCGGCAAGAATGCGCTCGATACGTGGCAGCATGGCCAGTGCCTCGTCGGTCATCCGCACCGATTTGCCGCCGCGCTCGAAGAGCCGGCAATTCAGCCGCAACTCCATTTCTGCAATCTGCGACGACAGCGCCGGCTGGCTGACGCCGGCCAGTTTCGCGGCACGGCCGAAATGCAGCGTCTGCGCCAGTGCCTCGAAATATTGCATCTGCCGGACGGTGAGACCTATCATAAGCAAAACCTATCGCAACAAACAGGAAAGGCAATTTGTTTTTATCGGCAAGGCGGCCTAGTCTGGAACCATTCCAGAATGGCGTGGCTCAGGGCCCGTCCGGAAAATCAACAATCCCGGAAATCAACAAATCCCGGAAATCAACAAGTCGGAGAGAACGATGGACGCAAAGACCGATGACACCAGCGCCGGCAAATGCCCGGTCGCGCATGGGTCGGCCGGCAGGACCAACCGTGACTGGTGGCCAAACCAGCTTGACCTTGCCGTTCTCCACCAGCAGTCGAGCGTCTCGGACCCGATGGGCGAGGACTTCGACTACGCCAAGGAGTTCAAGAGCCTCGATCTCGATGCGGTGATCAAGGACCTGCACCAGGTGATGACCGATTCGCAGGATTGGTGGCCGGCCGATTTCGGCCATTACGGCCCGCTCTTCATCCGCATGGCCTGGCACAGCGCCGGCACCTATCGCATCGGCGATGGCCGTGGCGGCGCCGGCGCCGGCCAGCAGCGTTTCGCGCCGCTCAACAGCTGGCCGGACAACGCCAATCTCGACAAGGCACGCCGGCTGCTGTGGCCGATCAAGCAGAAATACGGCAGGAAGATCTCCTGGGCCGACCTGTTGATCCTCACCGGCAACGTCGCGCTGGAATCGATGGGCTTCAAGACGTTCGGCTTCGCTGGCGGGCGCGCCGATGTCTGGGAGCCCGAGCAGGACGTGGATTGGGGGTCGGAAACCAAGTGGCTCGGCGACGAGCGTTATTCCGGCGACCGCGAACTTCGGGGCCATCTCGGCGCCGTGCAGATGGGGCTGATCTACGTCAACCCGGAAGGGCCGAATGGCAAGCCCGATCCGTTGGCCTCGGCACGCGACATCCGTGAAACCTTCGCACGCATGGCCATGAACGACGAGGAAACCGTGGCGCTCATCGCCGGCGGTCACACCTTCGGCAAGACCCACGGCGCCGGCGATGCATCGCTGGTGGGGGCGGAGCCGGAAGGCGCCGGCATCGAGGCGCAGGGCCTCGGCTGGTCGAGCAAGCATGCCACCGGCATTGCAGGCGACGCCATCACCTCGGGCCTCGAGGTGACCTGGACCACGACGCCGACCAAGTGGAGCAACAACTTCTTCGATAATCTGTTCAACTACGAATGGGAACTGACCAAGAGCCCGGCCGGCGCCCATCAGTGGACGCCGAAGGGCGGCGCCGGTGCAGGCTCCGTGCCGGACGCGCACAATCCGTCGAAGCGCCGCGCGCCGGCGATGCTGACCACCGACCTCGCCCTGCGGGTCGACCCGGCCTATGAGAAGATCTCGCGGCGTTTCCATGAGAATCCGGATCACTTCGCCGATGCCTTCGCTCGCGCCTGGTTCAAGCTGACCCATCGCGACATGGGTCCGGTTGTCCGCTATCTCGGCCCGCTCGTGCCGAAGGAAGAGCTGATCTGGCAGGACCCTGTCCCGGCCATCGATCACGAACTGATCAGCGAGCAGGACATCGCCTCGCTGAAGGCGAAGATCCTGGCCTCTGGCCTGTCTGTTTCCGAACTGGTCTCGACCGCCTGGGCCTCGGCCTCGACTTTCCGCGGCTCCGACAAGCGCGGCGGCGCCAACGGCGCACGCATCCGCCTGGCGCCGCAGAAGGACTGGGACGTCAATCAGCCGACCGAACTGTCGAAGGTGCTTGCGCAGCTCGAAGGCGTCCAGAGCGAGTTCAACGCCGGGCAGACAGGCGACAAGAAGGTCTCGCTTGCCGACCTGATCGTTCTCGGCGGCGTCGCCGCGGTCGAGAAGGCAGCGAAGGACGGCGGCCATGACGTGGAGGTGCCTTTCACGCCAGGCCGCATGGACGCCTCGCAGGAACAGACGGATGTCCAGTCCTTCGCCGCGCTCGAGCCAAAAGTCGATGGCTTCCGCAATTATGTCCGGGGCAAGCAGCCGATGTCGGTCGAAGCGATGCTGGTCGATCGGGCGCAGCTGCTGACCTTGACGGCGCCGGAGATGACGGTGCTCGTCGGCGGGTTGCGGGTGCTCGGCGCCAACACCGGCAAGTCGAAGCACGGGGTGTTCACCGACAGGCCGGGCACGTTGACCAACGATTTCTTCGTCAACCTGCTCAGCATGGACACGGTCTGGGATCCGGCCGCCGGCTCCGATGAAGTCTACGAAGCGCGCGACCGCAAGACCAAGGCGGTCAAGTGGACCGGCACCCGCGCAGATCTGATCTTCGGCTCGCACGCGCAGTTGCGTGCGCTTGCCGAGGTCTACGGGTCGGCGGACGCCGGGCAGAAGTTCGTTAGGGATTTCGTCGCTGCCTGGACCAAGGTGATGAACGCCGACCGCTTCGATCTTGCCCGATCCTGAGGCGGCAAGTGATTCTCTAACAAAAAAGCGCGGGCCTTGACCCGCGCCTTTTTGTATTGAAGCCTTGGAAAATCAGTCCTTCTCGAAGATACGGGTCTTGGCGACCACGCCGGCGATGGCGCCGCCGATCAGCGGTGCGACGATGAACAGCCAGAGCTGGCCGATCGCCGCACTTCCCGAAAACAGCGCCGGGCCGATCGAGCGGGCCGGATTGAGCGACGTGCCGGTCACCGGAATGATGGCAAAATGCAGTCCCGCCAGCGTCAGGCCGATGACGAGGCCGGCAAAGGCCGTCGCGTGGCTGCCGCTGGTGACGCCGAGGATGACCGTGACAAAGGTGAAGGTTCCGATCAGTTCCCACAGGAGCGCCGAGCTGACACCCCACTTCGTCGCATCCCAGCCGTTGGCGCCGAAGCCGCCGGTATGGCCGCCGACCTGCCCGGAGACGATGATCCACAGCGCCAGCGACGCAATGATGGCGCCGATGACCTGCGCGATCCAGTAGGGGATGACGTCCTTAGCCTCCATTCGGCCGGCGAGGAACACGCCGAGCGTCACCGCCGGGTTGAGATGTGCACCCGAGATCGGGCCGATCGCATAAGCCGCCGCGATCAGGCCGATGCCGAATGCCAGACCGATGCCTTCCTGGCCGAGCGGCAGCGCGCCGCCGAAGCCGCCGAAGCCGTGCCGATGAACACCAGTAGAAATGTGCCTAGAACTTCCGCCAGATAAGTCTTCATTGCCCTCTCCTTGTAATTTCCCGCCGATCCGCTTGCAGTTCTTGGCGAATCACGCAGCGGAAGACTATCGCAACTTCAAAAGTTTGAAAGCATAGCAATGCGAGGGTCGCTGATATCAAGAAAGCTGCGTTTGATCTGGCGTTCTCACGGGGAGAGGGTCAGGGTGAGGGGGCAGCGCAAACCCGAAGCGAGCGCCCTCTGCCCGCAAGACTCTCCCCGCTTGTGCGCGCCGGTCGCGCGCTTTAGAGCAGGACCCCGGAATTGATTTGCTGAGTAACGGAATAACAAGATGCGACTGGGCGGACGGCTGGCAGCAGCCATCGAAGTGCTGGAGGATATCGGCCGGCGGCACCGGCCGGTCGCCGATGCGCTGAAGGATTGGGGCCTGTCGCACCGCTTCGCAGGCGGCGGCGATCGCGCCGCGATCGGCAACATCGTCTATGACGCGCTGCGGCGAAAGCGCTCGGCCGGCTGGCTGTTGGGCGAAGATACGCCGCGCGCCATCGGTTTTGGCGCGCTGCTGCTCGAATGGAACCAGACGGCGCAGTCGTTGAACGAAGCGCTCGACGGTGACAAGTTTGCGCCGCCGCTGTTGAACGACGATGAACTGAAGGCCATCGCTGACCGCCAGGTAAACGATGCGCCGCCGGCGGTGCGCGCCGATATTCCGGATTGGTGCGAACCGTTGTTCGAGCAGGCCTTCGGTGCCAGCTGGGTCGATGAAGGTGCGGCGCTGGCGACCCGCCCGCCGCTCGACCTCAGGGTCAACACGCTGAAGGCCGATCGCAACAAGGTGCTCGCCGAACTGGCCGAGACCGGCGCCAAGGCTGCACGAATTGCGCCGCACGGCATCCGCATCCCGCCGATCGCGGGCGACGGCAGGCACCCGAACGTGCAGGCCGAACCGGCCTTCCAGAAAGGCTGGTTCGAGGTTCAGGACGAAGGCTCGCAGATTGCCGCCACGCTGGCTGGCGCCGAGGCCGGGATGCAGGTTCTCGACTTTTGCGCCGGAGCCGGCGGCAAGACGCTGGCCTTGTCGGCGGCGATGGACAATCGCGGCCAGGTGTTTGCCCATGATTCCGAAAAAGCGCGGCTGGCGCCGATTTTCGACCGCATCCGCCGCTCGGAAAACCGCAACGTCCAAATCGTCACCAAGCCGACGGAGCTAAGGCCTCTCGCGGGCCACATCGACATCGTCGTGGTCGACGCGCCCTGCACCGGCAGCGGCACTTGGCGGCGCCGGCCCGATGCAAAATGGCGGCTGACGCAGAAGCAGCTTGATGCGCGCAAGGGCGAGCAATCGGCGATCCTCGATGTCGCCAAAACCTTCGTCAAACCGGGCGGGTTGCTGGTCTATATCACCTGCTCGGTGTTCGACGAGGAGAATGGCGAGCAGGTCGCTGCCTTCAGGGATCATAACAGCGGCTTTGTCCCGGTCGATCACCGCCAGCTCTGGGACAGCCGCTTTCCGGGCCACGAGGCGGCAGCGCGTATCGGCGCAGGCGGCATTTCGCTGTCGCCGGCGTTGAGCGGTACCGATGGGTTTTATGTCTGCGCACTGCGCAAGGGTGGCTGAACCTTGCCGGCGGGCTGATTGCTGCAGTGCAGCAATAGCGATTGCCTGCCGCTCATACCTCTGCAATAAGCTTTTCTGACAGGAGCGTGACAAGCTATGGCAGCAGAGATCGTACCCGCCCCCAATTATGAGGATCGTGTCAGGACGTCCTTCGCGCGCCAGAACGCCATGATGACGATCGGCGCCGAGCTGACGTTGGTGACGCCGGGCATCATCGAGATCGAGATGCCCTATTCGGCGGCGCTGACTCAGCAGCATGGCTTCCTCCATGCCGGCGTCATTTCGACGGCGCTGGACTCGGCCTGCGGCTATGCCGCGTTCTCGCTGATGCCGGAAAGCTCCAGTGTGCTGACCATCGAGTTCAAGGTCAATCTGCTGGCGCCGGGCCGGGGCGAGCGTTTTCTGTTCCGCGGCTCGGTGACCAAGCCCGGCCGCACCATCATCGTTGCCGACGGCCAGGCCTATGCCTTCGCCGTCGACGGCGAGGCCAAGCTGATCGCCACCATGACTGGAACGATGATGACGGTGGTCGGTCGCGATGGCATCGAAGGCTGATCCGATGCACAAGGCCGTCAGAATTGCCGGCAGGGACGTCCTTTTCGTGATGGCGGCGCAGGCCGAATACGGGCCGCATCTGCAGCGGCTGTTCACGCCTGTCATGACAGGGGTGGGGCCGGTCGAAGCGGGTGTCAGGCTGGGCGCGGAACTGTCATGGCTCAAATCTGAAAAGGCGCTGCCGGATCTCGTCGTCTCGCTCGGTTCGGCCGGCAGCCGGACACTGGAACAAACGGAAATCTACCAGGCCGTTTCGGTCGCCTACCGCGACATCGACGCCTCGCCATTGGGCTTCGAGAAGGGCGCGACGCCGTTTCTCGACCTGCCGGTGACGGTGCCGCTGCCGTTCAGGATTCCAGGCATAGGCGAGGCGACGCTGTCGACGGGCGCGGCGATCATCTCCGGCAGCGCCTATGATGCGATTGGCGAGGACATGGTCGATATGGAGACCTTCGCCTGCCTGCGTGCCTGCCAATTGTTCGGCGTGCCGCTCGTCGGCCTGCGCGGCATTTCCGACGGGGCTGCCGATCTCAGGCATGTCGGGGACTGGAAGGAGTATCTCCATGTCATCGACGAGAAGCTGGCGGATGCGGTGACGCGGCTGGAACAGGCGATCGGCTCCGATGCGCTGCAGTTTGGACCATCGCATGACGCGGAAACGGAGTGAGGGAGACGCCTTCGCAACCCATTGCGCCGACTCGTTTCTTTCTCTAAACGCTCGCCATGAAGATAGCCAATCGTCCCGACACCGTCTTGCCCGACACCGTCCTGATTGTCGATTTCGGCAGCCAGTTCACGCAGCTCATCGCCAGGCGCATCCGCGAGGCCGGCGTCTTTTCCGAGATCGTGCCGTTCCAGTCGGCCGAAGCGGCGTTCATGCGCATCAATCCGAAGGCGGTGATCCTCTCCGGCGGCCCGGCCTCGACCGGCGACATCGGCAGCCCGCGCGCGCCGCAGATTGTCTTCGACGCCGGCGTGCCGGTGCTCGGCATCTGCTATGGCCAGATGGCCATGTGCGTGCAGATGGGCGGCGTCGCCGAAAGCTCCGACCATCGCGAATTCGGCCGTGCCTTCGTCGAGATCCAGAAGGACAGCCCGCTGTTCGAGGGCCTGTGGGCGCCCGGCCAGCGCCACCAGGTGTGGATGAGCCATGGCGACCGGGTCATCTCGCTGCCCAAGGGATTCGAGGTGTTCGGCAAATCGGAAGGCTCGCCCTTCGCCATCTTCGGCAATGTCGAGCGCAAGATGTACGGCATCATGTTCCACCCCGAAGTGGTGCACACGCCGGACGGCGCCCGGCTGCTGCAAAACTTCGTCCACAAGATCGCCGGGATCGAAGGCGACTGGACGATGCGCGCCTACCGCGAGCACGCGGTCGAGACGATCCGCAAGCAGGTCGGCAAGGGCAAGGTCATCTGCGCTCTTTCGGGCGGCGTCGATTCCTCGGTCGCAGCACTCCTGATCCACGAGGCGGTCGGCGACCAGCTCACCTGCATCCTTGTCGACCACGGGCTGATGCGCAAGGACGAGGCATCAGGCGTGGTCGAGATGTTTCGCCAGCACTACAATCTGCCGCTCATCCTGGTCGACGCCTCGGACCGCTTTATCGGCGCGCTCGAGGGCGAGTCGGATCCGGAAAAGAAGCGCAAGACCATTGGCCGGCTGTTCATCGAGGTGTTCGAGGAAGAGGCCGAGAAACTCGGCGGCGCCGATTTCCTGGCGCAGGGCACGCTCTATCCCGACGTCATCGAAAGCGTCTCCTTCACCGGCGGCCCGTCGGTGACGATCAAGTCGCACCACAATGTCGGCGGCCTGCCCGAGCGCATGAACATGCAACTGGTCGAGCCGCTGCGCGAACTGTTCAAGGACGAGGTCAGGGTGCTCGGCAAGGAGCTCGGCCTGCCCGACAGCTTCGTCGGCCGGCACCCGTTTCCCGGACCCGGTCTTGCCATCCGCTGCCCGGGCGGCATCACCCGCGAAAAGCTGGAGATCCTGCGCGAGGCCGATGCCATCTATCTCGACGAGATCCGCAAGGCCGGCCTCTATGACGCCATCTGGCAGGCCTTCGCCGTGCTGCTGCCGGTGCAGACCGTCGGCGTCATGGGCGACGGCCGCACCTATGAATTCGTCTGCGCGCTGCGCGCCGTCACCTCGGTCGACGGCATGACGGCGGATTTCTACCACTACGACATGGCGTTCCTGGGCGCCGCCGCCACCCGCATCATCAACGAGGTGCGCGGCATCAACCGCGTCGTCTACGACGTGACGAGCAAGCCGCCGGGCACAATCGAGTGGGAATAAAGCTCGGTCGTTCGCCAGCATTCGATGGCTATCGACGCCATACACGTAACTAGCTGACTTGTAATCATTTTTCCCCTCGTCTCCTATCGCTAACTATCGCCCGCAAGCGGAATCATTTGGCGGTAGACCTGACGGCATCCCTTTCCTCATCATTCTCGCTCGAAGCTAATACCGTCACCACCTTACTTCCTAGCGCGTTAGGCAGTATTTAGGTAAGCTGTTGAATTTCAAACGAAATTATCATACCTTGACGGTAAAATCGATGACGGTAAAATCTGGCGCTGGATATGTGGCCACGCGCTCGGATTGCCCTCGCCATGCTCACCGACATTGCACTTAAGAAGCTGAAACCAAAAGACAAAATATACAAGGTCGCTGATCGTGACGGTATGTACGCCACGGTGTCCACGGCCGGGCAGATCTCGTTCCGATACGACTACCGAATGAATGGAAGGCGAGAGACAGTCACGCTGGGCCGCTATGGTGAGGGTGGCATCTCGCTAGCAGAGGCGCGCGATCGCTGCATAGCCGCCAGAAAAATGGTGGCAGCCGGACAATCGCCGGCGCATGAAAAGCAGCGTGAAAAGCGGCGCCTGTCTGCAATGGCCACCTTCGGCGATGCCGGCCTGGCCTGGTTTAAGGAGGCCAAGATGGCGGATAGCACGCGCTCAATGCGCAAGGCCATCTTCGATCGAGACATCTTGCCGATCTGGGACAAAAGGCTCCTCACAGAAGTAACAGCTGACGATTTGCGGGCGCTCTGCGCAAAGGTGCGCGACCGTGGCGCGCCGGCAACAGCCATTCATGTCCGGGATATTGTTAAGCAGATCTATGGCCATGCCATTCTGCACGGCGAGAAGATTGCCAATCCAGCGGACGAGGTAGGACCGGCTTCGATTGCCACGTTCGAGGCAAAAGACCGAGCATTGTCCCCCGCAGAAATCCGAATCATGTTGAATGAGTTGGAAAATGTGCCAACGTTGCCGACGATACGGCTCGGCCTAAAGCTGATACTGCTCACGATGGTGCGGAAGGGTGAGCTGCTGGACGCGACGTGGGACGAGATCGATTTTGAGAACGCTGTTTGGAGCATTCCCAAAGAGCGAATGAAACGGAAAAAGCCGCATAACGTCTACCTGTCCCGCCAATCCTTCGATATCCTGATTGCACTCAAGACGTGCGCAGCGAACTCCCGATACGTGCTCCCATCTCGCTATGACGCCGACGAACCCATGTCGCGCGCCACCTTCAATCGGGTTACCATGGCCATTGTCGACCGCGCAAAAAGACGAGAATTGCCGCTTGCGCCCTTCACAGTGCACGACCTACGGCGGACCGGCTCGACACTCCTAAACGAGATCGGATTCAATCGCGACTGGATCGAAAAATGCCTTGCCCACGAGGACAGCCGCACTTCGCGCGGCGTCTATAACAAGGCTGAATACGAGCCGCAGCGTCGTCATATGCTGCAGGAATGGGCTGACATGGTTGAGGCCTGGGGGGCGGGCAAGAAGCACACGGCCGTACTCCAGCCGGCCGCCGGGGCGATCATCCTCGATCCGATTTGACAGGCCTCGTCTTCCGCGACCGCACGTCTGGACCTAGGGCGATGTCGATAGTGCCGGCAGACGACGCGTTTCGCTTTGCCCGAACCCAGGCCTCGACCTCAGCTAAATCCCAAACAACACAGCGGGGCGTCAGATTGAAGCGTCGTGGGAACTCGCCACGTTGCTCCATTTCATAAATGGTCGTGTCCGATAAGGGGACGATTTCTCGCAGCTGCGACCGACGAACAGTTCGCACGACGCGACGCGACCCGAAGTGTGGCAGAACCGGAAACGGGCCAGGCTGCTCAATTTTAGATTTATTCACCTCTGAAGACTGCTGCGGTTTGACCATTTCGTACCCGGGAGGATTACCTTGCTGGCCAATCATCGCGCAACTTTCCGAGGTCGCGTACAGCCATCAATTGCGACCACCTATCCTCGCTCGCGCACCAGGAAAACCCGAAGCCGCTCCATTACAGGCAGTGTCAGGACGCACTGGGAACTTTTCTCAATGTTTGCCGGTCATTGAAACCTAGGAGTGTACACGTGACGTGAAGTGAAGTGGTTGCCGAAGCTTCCACTTGTCGGAAAACACCGCCACATCGTCGGGTCGATCAATAGAAGCACGAAAGCGCTACACGACGGATGAAGCGGCCAAGCTCGGAGCTTTTGACGGAATGATCTTTCTGAAGGCAAAGGGATGGGGCAACGCCAACGCCTAAGCGACCGGCGCCGGGCACCGAATGAACGTGTCCGTCTTATCTCGTAGAAACAGGCCCTCTACATGGTGGCCAGATCCTTCCACGAGGCTTCGCGCGGCCAGTGGAAGCTCTCGACGGGACCGGCGAGTGTCATCGAGCGCAATCGAGGTGTCCGTCTCAGGCGAGTCTATCCGAACGACGTTGTTCTTACCTACAAGGAGGTAAGTCTGGCCGAGGGCGTTCTTGGACTGAGCACGTGCTGCAGCGTTGAAACCTCATGAAGACCCACTCTTTCGCCCCGCCTGAGCGAGCCTTCTCGTCAACCGTAAAAGTCGACTCGCCGGTGCCGATGCTGAGCACCCGAATGTTCTCGCGTGGAATATCGTAACAGGCCAAGGCATCGACGACGGCATTCATCACCGGATTGTTCGCCCAGATCCCCCCGTCGATCATATGTAGCACATCGTCATCGACAGCGGGATAGTAAGACGGCGCTGCCGTCGTGTGCAGGGCGACATGGGCGAACTTCTTGTGTCGATCCTTCTGATAGTCCGGATGATGGGGCGTCTTGTATAGGAATGGCTCGCCATGCAAGCCCTCGAACCTCGGTATCACCAGGCGCTTTGTCGAGGCATCCAGGACTTTGTCGACAAAAATCTTGAGAAGCTCGTCTTTCAGAACGGACTGATCATGCTTAGGCTTGAAGATCCAACGCGCGAGCTTGGCCAACTTCCTCACGCCGGTGCTGATAGGAAAGATTCGTTCGCCGCGTTCGACATAGATGTTCAACGCTTGCTGTGCCGTCATCCGTGCGCCAATGCCAATGCGATTATCCCGCCTGTGGAGGTGCCCGCGATCATATCGAAATGATCGGCAATCGACGCTCCGCCGAGAAACCGTTTCTCGATCTCCGCCAGATAGGCAGCCGGGAAGACGCCGCGAATGCCACCTCCGTCAATCGAAAGGATGCGGAACAGCCGGCCTTTCTGCCATGGCAGCTTGATGCGGGTATGCTGTATCGTTCCGTCGGACCGGCGTGGCGGTGAATAGTTCATTGTATCCTATCCTCTATTGAGGGGATGCGTCGTTGTCCGGCGTGCCGGCCCCCACCTGTCCATTTGCCGGTCATCAGCCAGAGTTCGTAGCAGGCTAGCCAATCCAGCGCCCAGGGCGCTGTTGTTTCCGCGATCCGCATGGACGCATTCCACTCATTGTTCTCGGGGTCGAATAGACAAAGGGTCGGGTCATCCGAGGGGGGGATAGACGTGGGGAAGTTGGCCTTCCTCGTTACATCTTCGCCGGCGCCACCGAGTTCGGGGCGGCATGGAAGAAGACCTCGCGCGAGGGACGCGACTACCACTCCGTCAAGCTCGACGATCCTAGCTTCCCCGCTCCGATCTACGCGAGCCTGGTCGAGACCGATACAGAGGGCGACTTCTCGCTCATCTGGTCCCGCCGCACCGCAGAGTGATCCGACTTAACACGAAGCCCCGCCGCGAGGTGGGGCTTCGCCATGTTTAAGTCGGCAATCGCTCAAAGATCGCTCCGGCTAGACCATGCGATGGCTCAAGGCGGTCGCGTCATCCGATTCGTCTTGATCCAACTGAGAAATGAACTCGTTGTATCTGACGTCTGCCCAGCGGCAGCGTAGCGGTCAAGTTCGAGCGTGAACACAATCAGGAAATGACGGCTCAGTTCGTTGACGGATCCGAAGCTGATACCGGGGAGGTCATTTGCCAGTGTCGGCCAAGTGCCATGAAGCACCCGGGATCGAGCGGTAACGATCGAGGCCACGAACTGCTTCACGGTCAAATGTGACCCCGGTAAGAGGTCGCTACCAGATAGGTTAAAGAATGCTTCAAATCCCTCGATCAGTCGGCTGTTGCTCTGTTTTGTGCTTTCTGCACCCAATAGTACTTCCATAGCCGTCTCAAGCTTTGCGACCCGAACCGTGTCGAGTGTCTCTGCCAAAGCCTCGTGATACCAGTAGGCCGCTTCGCACCAGGCTTCGTCGAGTCGCGGTGTTGTCCCGGTCCCAGAGAGGTATGCCGAAAGCCTGCGCCCTATAGATTGCAGTCCTGCATCGTGCTGCTGGAGAAACACGTTCAGCCCTTGAATGTCTATGGCCCGACCAGGCTGGCTGTTTTGGGCTGAGGGACCGGAAGCCACGCCGTCGGTGGCCCAAACGTCAGAGCGCCAAACTGGTGTTGCACGGGCTGTAAGCCTGTGTGCGCGATGAAACTCGTTGCTCGCGAGCAGAATCTGCAGACCACCCAACGCAATATCTACGGCCAGGTCGGCCGCCAGCACGGACTGGCCCGCTTCACGTCCGGTCACCTCAACTTCGGCAATCCAGTCACCATATCTCTCGCGCAGCTGCCGGAACAGGGCCTCAAAATAAAAGCCGCCAGACTTCGGATCAAGCCGCGCCGGACGTCGCCTAAACCAAGCCCACACCTTGCCAAGCAACTGCCGCCATCGCGGCTTGGGGACGGGCCAGACGTCCTGCTTGGAAACCCCATAGGCCTCGGGATCAAAGGCGCTCGCGTGGAAGAAAATGATAGGTCCGATCCGAAAAGAGCCAAGCGGCCACGGCGAGAGAGCACATGGCACCAGATGCTTTCGGGTGAAGCCATGAACTTCGAACCACAGCTCAATCGCTCTTTGAAAATCTTGGACATCCTGTTGCGAGCAAACCCCGCCGGCAAACGCAAAACGTGAAACGATCTCTTTGGCAACAGCAGCATTGAGGACGGAAGCGCTGACACTTCTCTTACGTTCAGCAGAACTCTCCCGAAAAAGCTGAGAGATGTCCGAAATTGCTCGCGCACCATCGCGTGTGAAGCCAGTCGCCTGAAGCTGCATGAAGTTGACAGAGCTGAAAAACAGATTGTTGTTCAGCGTCCATTCAAACGGATTCGTCCCCTTTTCAAAGTCGAACTCGTCGAAACGCTTTGCTTCAAGACCATCGAGCGCGCGGCGCAATGGAGGCTCAAGTTGCAGCTGCATGCTTTGCGCGCCTTCCAATTGTTCTCAACCCAGAAAGGCCAAGGCGTCGCCATCAAACTCGGGGACATCGAGGTGCAGATTAAGAAGGCCGTCCCGCGATCACTATGACGCATCGTCGATCTGGTTTGATCAGGCAACTCCGGCCGGGGCCACTATAGCTTGCGCGGATTCTTTGGCGAAGACCGCAAAGGTGCCCCGGTAGTCAAGGCAGCTGCACGCGTCTCTCGCTTTTGTTTTGCTGCGGGTTCAGGCGCGCGCGCCGCCTTGCGCCCGAGGCCGGATGACTTCGCAAGTGCCGAACGAGCGGCAGCATAATTCGGTGCTACCATCGGATAGTCAGCCGGCAAGTTCCATTTCTGGCGGTATTCCGCGGGGCTCAGATTGTAGTGAACTCCGATATGGCGCTTCAGGGACTTGAACTTTTTTCCGTCTTCCAGGCAGATGATAAAATCTGGCGTCACCGACTTCTTGATCGATACTGCCGGTTCCTGCTTGACCACAGGTTCCGTCGCCAGCGTGCCGATCCCTCTCAGTGCGGCATGAATATCGCCGATCAGCTTCGGTAACTCGCCGACCGGCACTGGATTGTTCGACACATAGGCGGCGACAATGTCGGCCGTTATCGACACGGTATCCAATTGGCCATCTTGTTCGAGAGCAGTGGTCATCTAATTTCGTCTTATTGTATCGGACGAATTGAGCGACGTTTGATTTCCCCGTCCCGCCAACGATGCAAGTAGTACGTTTCTTTTTAAAAACCAAATCTCTTGCCGATCGTTGTAAGAGTAAGCTTCGCTTTCATCGTTCTGATCGACTGGGATAACCTTGTCGATCGGATGGAAAGCGAGGAACTTCCCCTCGCTTCCCCGCCATTGCCAGCTGTGCAGAGCAGGGCCGCAGGCTCGCAAAGCGGCCGACTGCAGCAACAGTGGCCATCAATTTCCATCCGCTCCCCTCGACCGTGCAACCCGGCTCCGCGCGCCGGCATTGGCCCCCATCACTCCCGCGCGCTCACGTGCCCCCGGAAGGCATGCCGAGGGACATGCCTTCGGTATTGACGGAAAAGGAGTGAGCATAATGAACATGACCACCATCATCGACGGCGAGAGCAACACCCAGCGGCAGGCATTGTCGACTTCGCCCTGAAGGATGCCTTCGCCACCGGCTCAAGCTGGGGTGGTCTGGCGAAAAGGCCGCGACCCATCCAGCCCCGCCTCGGACCCGAAAATCTCCCCCTCAGCGGCCTTCCCTCAAGCTGTCGACCTTCCTCGCGGATGGCCAGCTTGCGTGGCCGGTCGCTGAAACCAGAGGCATTAGCGAGGCAGTGTTCTACGCTCGCTTGAAGAAGGGCATGACCCCGGATGACGTGGTCTATACGCCAGTGATGCCCCGAGGTTGGCCCCTCCATCGTCGCTAGGTCTGCCAGCGTTTGCCGTCCCAAGGTGACGACGAAGTGCGCCACATCTTTGCCGTCGGGGCAGATGCCGGCGACCACTCTGGAGTTCGCAATGCGCCTTATAGCGGCCGTAGAGATCGGCTTCGCAGCTTCCTGAAAAGCAGACCTTGCCGGCGATCAGGCTGGCCGTGGTTGCGCCTATTGCCGACTTCGCAACGCCCTAGAGAGGGGTCGGTTGCCAACGCGAAGCCGACATTAAAATGCGGCCGGCTAGGCTTGGCAGAAAACTCAGAACTGCCTCATGCTTACCGGCCTCGCTCGCGAGTTTGATCAGGTGTTGTGATCTTCAGTACTTCCGCGACAACTTTCTTGCATGCCTTTCTTGACGGGTCTAAAGAGACTAGCGGGGTTTGGGGCAAATGGAAAACGGATATTCTAAATTCCGTATTGCGCGTTTCGCGGTCGGGTTAGTCGCTAGTACAATCGGATTTACTTTGCTCGCAGCTTTGATGAGCGACGCTACAGGGAGCAATGAAATTGTCGGCCGAGCGACCGCAATTGATGGCGATACCATAGAAATCCGCGACGAGCGGATCCGCTTCAACGGTATCGACGCTCCTGAATCCGCTCAGGTATGTGAAGACAGGAACGGCAGTGCTTACAGATGCGGCGCTATTTCCGCGAAAGCACTCGCAGATTTCCTTTCTGCGTCGCGACCGACGACCTGCCAGTTTGTCGAACGCGACCGTTACGGACGCTTCGTCGGCAATTGTTTCCGCGCCGACGGTGCTTCCGTCCAGGAATGCATGGTGGCAAGCGGCTGGGCACTTGATTGGCCACGCTACAGCGGAGGCGTTTACGCCAGCCTTCAGGATGTCGCCCGCAAGGAGGGCCGCGGCATCAGGCAGGGACATTTCGACTTCCGTGGGACTGGAGAGCACGGCCACAGCCTCCCAAGGAATTGCTTCGGCTGCCGAAAGAGGCGGAGGGTCCCGCTGCGCGATCGAGGGAACATCAGTTCCAGGGGCGAGCGCATCTATCACGTGCCCGGGCAGGAGCACTACAGGCGGACGAAGATTTCGGCATCGACGGGGGAACGCTGGTTCTGCTCGCCCGAGGAAGCAAAGGCGGCGGGATGGCGGCCCGCGCGCAGGTAGGGACGCTCCTGACAAAGGGCTGACATGAATCGATAAGGCAAGACGAGCAACAGGCGAAATGGCAGCGATCAGAAAGTTTGACCAACTCTATAAGCTACGCAACCGCATCATGTCGGACGGCAGCGGGCTCAAGCTCTCGGCCGACATCTTTCCCAGCATAGACGTCGACAGCGTCGCGGGGGATCTGGATCTCGCCGAGAGGGGCGCGGAGCGCGGCGGCAACAACCAGCCCATGACGGCAGCTAAGGGCAGGGATGAGGTGGAGCTCGAGATCATCGAGAAGGTCGAAAGCCAGGCCAAGGCCGCGCACCAGATCCTTATCGATCAGTTGAGCCTGTACAAGAGCAGGATCGCCAGCCTGAACTTCGACGAGTACATCCAGGAAATCGATATAGCTGCCACGACAGGGCTCACGAACTTCACAAGCCGAGCCGTTACGGCCGCCAACGAACTCCATGCGAAAAGGCGCTATCTCAAGGAGGCGGAAGACTACCTGATCGACTTCAGAGCAAAACACCGCCTGAAGAGGCCCGCCTGGCTACCGGGACCTGGTGTCAATTTCTTCAAATGGATGCTGATTGCATTCTTGTTTGCGATCGAGGCGATAGCGAACGGTATGTTCCTTATGGGCGGCAGCGACGCGGGATTTGTCGGCGGCATTGCCGAGGCGGTCGCCTTCTCGGCCGTCAATATCGGCTTTGCCGTCCTAGCGGCGCGGAAAGGGGTGCCGTGGATCGTTCACCGGAACCTTTTCGGGAAATTGATGGGGCTTCTCTCGCTCATTGCCTATCTTGCAATCGCCGTAGTGGTGAACCTCGCACTTGCCCACTATCGGGAAATCAGCGAGGGGCTGTTCGAAGGCGGCAGCCAGATCGTGATGCAGCGGCTGTCGGAGGCTCCGCTGGCTCTCGGAGACATCAAATCCTGGCTCCTGTTTTGCCTCGGTTTCCTTTTCTCGGTCATCGCGTTCGGCGATGCGCTGACTATGGACGACGTTTATCCGGGATACGGAAGGGCCGCACGGGAGGCGGACGAACGCCGTAACGACTACATCGACACCAAGGACGAACTCATCGGGGAACTCATCAAGATCCGCGACGGATTCAATGACGCTGTGAAGGGCATCCTCGACGGGCTCGGAATACGCAAGAGGGAATATGGAGCGATCCTCGCCCATCGCACTTCCCTGCTCGAACTGTTCAGAACCCAGCAGGACCATCTCGACCGCGCCTGCAACCTGCTTCTGGCCAGGTACCATGACGCGAACACCAGGGCCCGGACCACGAAACCGCCGCGCCATTTCCAGACGGCCTACAAACTGGAAAAGATAAAGCCCGTCATCGAGCGAGACGGCGAGCGCAGTTCCGAATTCCTCGACAAGCTGCTCGAGGAGGCGAGGGAGAAGCTGAACGGCCACATCCGGCAGGTCGGCAAGGAATGCGACGAACACATCAACAAGTTCAGGAAGCTCGACAACCTGTTCCCGGAGAGTGGTGCCAATGAACAGGCGGCGTAGTTCGAGGAGAAGGCGCAACGGCATTGGCGCAGGACGCATAGCAGCTATCACATTGGTGGGCGCAGCTACCGCAGCAATGCTGGCGGCGTTCGGTTGGCTCTATTTCAAGTCGGCCACAGCCGTCGCACTCGATGAGAAAACGCACTGCCCCGTGACCGGAGCAAAAAGCATGACCGCCGTCCTGTTCGACACGACGGATCCGCTTCCGCCTGTGACGCTTGCCGACTTGGAAAACAAGTTCACGAAGCTCGTCCAGGGGATCGAGCCGAGCGGCTACCTGTGGATCGGGACCATTTCGGGTACTCCCTCGGACGTCGAGCAGCTTTATGCGGGATGCAACCCGGGTGACGCCAGCAGCGTCGACTGGAAAACCGAAAACCCGAAGAAAC
Organism: Mesorhizobium sp. WSM4850; assembly: GCF_055811735.1. Lineage (NCBI taxonomy): Bacteria > Pseudomonadati > Pseudomonadota > Alphaproteobacteria > Hyphomicrobiales > Phyllobacteriaceae > Mesorhizobium > Mesorhizobium sp. WSM4850. Next base: position 31,756 of record NZ_JBVVPV010000028.1, read on the forward strand.
GCCAGAAGCTCTGGGAGGAGACTTACCGCGAGCCCCTGGACAAGGTTTTTGGCAAGATCGAGAACGGCACCGGGGCTGAGATGTCGCCTATCATGGCTGGAATCCAGAAGGTGAAGCTGGCTGTGTTCGACACGGTGCCGACGGATCCCGAAACGGACGCGCCCAAGCACCTCTTCATCGCCTCCGACATGATCGAGAACACGAAGGACTACTCCCAGTATTCCTCGGGCGTTTCTTACGAGACCTACAGGGAAAGCGATGCAAACGAGAAATATTGGACGAACCTTGAGGGCATTGAGATGTCGATCCTTTACGTCAACAGGCCGGACAAGTCTTTTGACGGGCCGAACCACGGGAACTTTTGGGCGGAATGGGTCCAGTCGAACAACGGCAGGTTCGGTGGAATGGAAAGGCTGGAGGGGCTTTGATGGCAACATACGCAACTGCGAAGAGGATTATCGACTCTCCTTATCTTCCTGTCGCCATATTCGCAGGGATGACGTTCGCGGGATGCCTTTACATCTGGCTCACCAAGATGTCCGGCGTGGGCATATGGCTGGCGATTACCGTGCCGATCATGGTCATGTTCGCATATCTCGGGCTGTCGATCATCGTCGGCCACCTCAGGATCCATGACGAACAGGTCGGCGACAATCTCTACTACATGGGCTTCCTGTTCACGCTGACGAGCCTCGGCGTATCGCTCTACTTGTTCTCAGCCGACGGCGAGATGAACGAGGTCGTGCGGAACTTCGGCGTCGCAATCACATCCACGATCACAGGCATTACCCTGCGCATCTGCTACAACCAGGCGCGGCGTGATCCCGCCGATGTCGAGCGTGCCGCCAGACACGAGTTGGCGGGCATGTCGAGGCGCGTCAGGGCGGAAATGGAAAACGTCACCCTCGAGTTCTCCGAATTCCGCCGCATCTGCAACCAGATGCTGACGGAGGGTTACGGCGAGATCGTCAAGCAGGCCCAGCTGAACGGCGAACAGGTGAGGCAGTCATTCGAGAAGATGTCTTCCGAGGCCATCAAGCCCGTTAAGGAAACTTCGGAGCGGCTTGCTGACGCGCTCGACGTTTCCTTTGGCCGCATTGAGGATCGGTTCACGGGCGTGCTCGACAAGGTGTCGTCTGTCGCCACGCTCCTCGACAAGGCGAACACCTCGTTTGGCGACGCGGTCGGGCGCTTCGGGACGCAGGCGGACAGCGTTGCCGGGAAACTGGAGAAACTCGTCATCCCGGACACGGTGCTGAGGGAAGAGATCGTCCCCGTCGTGAACCTGCTCGCTGCCTCCGTCGGCAAGCATGCCGAGAAGACAGAAGCCCTGGTAAAGGTGCAGGAAACGAAGATCAGCGAACTTGCGGAAGCGGTCGGGAAGTTTATCGAAGCGTCGGATTCCCAACGCGCGACCATGGTGAAGATTCTTGACAAGACTGAAGAGCGGGAAAAAGCGATCACCAGCCTGGCGGATAGGCTTGAACGGAAGCTAGAGAGCCGGTTCGAAAGCCTTCCGGCAGTCCAAAGAGATGGCACCGCGGATCACGCGATGTCTGTCAGCAGACTGAACGGCTTCGAACTTACCGTATCCGATGTGTCCGTCGAAGTTGGAAACACGGCGGCGAGCGGGGCCGGAACGACAACCCCCGAACTCATGGCCGAAGCCGAACCTGGACCGGCCGGGACGGGTGAAAGGCCTGTAGGCATCCTCGACAGGCTCAAGGGGTGGCGGTCTTGATCGACACCCGCGACACCGCCGTCAATTACGAGAAAAAGGGGTACGGGCGGGGACTCATCCTCGGCCTGACCATGGCGGAGACGATGCTGCTGCTTGTCTTCTGCCTGCTTCTCGTCGCCGGATCGATCATCGCCGACAAGCAGGCGAAGATTGAAATCGCGAAAAGGGAGATCGCCTCACATAAGGAAGAGTTTTCCAGACTAGCGGAAGCCAACACCGATCTGGTTGCCCAGAACGCGATCCTTATGCAGATAACCTCGTCCGACAGGCAGCTTGCCGACGAGGAATGGAAGAAGCTTGTCGCGGCGCAGACGGCGGCCTCAAAGATCGATGAACACATCCCTGTCGAGAAGGCGGCCGAGCTGGCCGAGGTGACTGCCGCCGCACAAGAGAATTCGATCACCAAGGTGGAAGAATTGCAGAAGCTGATCGAGGCCGCCGCCCGGACGGCAGCAGCCGAAGAGAAAGCCGCCCTTCTCGACAGGGAATTGTCTGCACTGCATGCCCGCCTCGCCCAGGAAGGGAATTCGCAGCCGCACGAATGGCCGCCTATCATCTCCTTGAGCGATGTCGACGGTTACTCGTTCGCCATAGGAAGCGCGGAACTCACTTCCGAGTTCAGGGAAAGGCTCCTGAACGAGATACCGAACATCAGGCGCATCGCCGAGGAATACGGTGTCGACATCATCGAGGTGATCGGCCACACCGACGAGCAAAATATGCCGCGGAACTACTCCAACATGGACCGTGACATGAAATCCGTGCTCGACCGACGGGCACCGATCAGCGAGCTGCAGCCTTCGGACAATGCAGGGCTGGGCCTCGCCCGTGCGCTGTCGGTCGCCGATCTCCTTTTAGGGTCCCCGGAACTCGAGGGCCTCGACGTCCTGCCGATGTCAGGCGGCCAACTGATACTTCTGGGTGACGCGCTCACCGACGGAACGCATGTCGGGGACGACGCCGCCCGCAGGCGCATTGAAATCAGGGTCAGGAAGAAAGTGGTTGAACACGCGGCAGGCTCGCAGGAAGGGGAGGGTTAAGGGCCCTCATCGATGAGGTCCATAACGACACCGTCCGGCAGGGCTCTTACAAATTGACCGCCGGAAGCTGCCGGTCGGCAATGCGCCTATCCCGGCCGTTCGCTTAGCCTCGACTATTCCCCATGAGCGGTCTGTCCGCTCAGTGGGGGATGAAATCTCGGTTGGGTTACACGCGGGCCTCGTCGCGGCATGGAAGTCTTGACGCCATGCAAACCCGCTAACAGCAAGTTGTGGGTTGGTGCACTGCGCTATCTAAAACAGTTGCAGCGGAAGCAATTGCAGGGCAATTGCTATCTTGGGCATTTTTGATTTGGCGGGGGAACAATGGCTTTTGATCTATGGAATTTTTTGGGAGGACTGGTGGCCGGCGGTATCGGCGGTGCCCTGCTTACCCTCCAGTACACGAAAACCGTTCGTGCGGATCGGCAGGGTACAGCGATTGATCAGTCAAGCGCCCGTGCCGGGGGAGACATCGTCGGTCGCGACAAACGATAACCGACGATCGTTTGCGTCACGAATAAATATGAGCCTAGTCACTCATCAGGGAACGATCTCCCAGCAACAAGGGGCGCATGCGGGCGGCAATATAGCCGGCCGTGACGTTGTCACGTACGAAGCTAAAAAGGGCATGATCGAAAAGCTACTCCTTCGATTGAAGGAGCAGTACGACGGAAACGAACAAACTCAGACGACGATCGACGAGCTCGCCCGATATCAGGTTCGACGCGCGCCCGACGGAGTGGCAGGCCTGGAGGCGAAGCTCAAAGCTGGCGGACGACTGGCCTACTATGACGAGGCCATTGAGAAGAAGGAGATGTTCGCCAAGCTCCTTGAACGGTGGTCCCTGTACTCATCCGCACAGTTGATATTTGTCCACATTCTCGCAAAAGCCGAGAATGAATTCACCCACGTCATTCATGGGCAGATTCCGAGCAAGAACCATGAGGAAATCAACGCGCTGGTGATCGAGCGCATTGTCGGTCCGATTGTCGAGGAATGCAGCAGTGAATTGATGTCGGTCAACCACAACCTGGTGCTGGGCATGGTCTACTGGTTAGCAGAGCAGTGTTTCATCAAGTGGCATCACCCCGAGGTGTTTCCATGACCCAGCTCACCTACAATGAAGCCTTCGACCCCTATCACGCAGCGTTCAGGTTTTTTCGCCTTCACCTTGCCTGTGATCTGAGCACGAAAGTCCATTTCGATAAGCTGAGAATCCTCGATTTCTACCTGCTATTTCCCTTTCGACTTCAGGGGATGAAGCTGATGTCGGAAGACACGGCTTGGCGCAAGGCGAGCAAGGCGTACGAAGCGCTAGCTCCCTACGGAATGATGCCGGACGATCTCTCGATTTGTTCCCGTATGGAGCCGTTTCAGCGGGCCGCCGCTGCGAGCCTCGTGCACAGCGGGCACATCACGGCAGAGGCTTGGGAGTTCAACGAGATCGTCTTTACGGATACAGCGTTGCCATCTTCGGTCGTGACGCGTTGTGGAGAGCTGAATGAGCGAAACGCGGAGATTGTCGACATCCTTTGTACCATAAAGTCGCGTTACCCACTTGGCGGGCGCGATGGCCTCAAGGATCGGTCTGGCTTGATGGAGTATCGGTATGACCCGATATGATCCATGCCTCATTGTGAAGAGATTGGTCGTCAAGCGCGGAGCTGCGATTGCGTATGACGAGGCGCTCCACAATGGCGTCAACGTAATTCGAGGCGATAATTCGTCCGGGAAGTCGACCATATTGAACTTCGTGTTCTATGGCCTGGGTGGCGACCTGGATCGAACCTCGTGGAGCGAGCACGCTCTCCTCTGCGACCATGTTTGGCTAGAAGCCGAGTTTAACGGCAACCCAGCCGTGTTGCGCCGTCAAATCGACGCGGCGTCCCTTTCGGCTATGGAAATCTTTGGTGGACGCTACTCGCAGGCAATTGAGGCCCCAATCGAAGCCTGGCACCGTTACCCCTATTCCCGTTCAAAGAACCAAGAGAGTTTCTCCCAGGCGATCTTTCGCCTGCTAGACATGCCCGACGTTGCCGTCGAGGGCACTTCAAGCCTGACGGTCCACCAGATTTTGCGACTGCTCTACGCCGATCAGCTTTCGCCTACCGATAGCCTCTTCCGATTTGAGGGTTACGATCCTGAGAACCTCAGAGAAGCGGTGGGCAATCTCCTGTGCGGTGCGTTCGACACGGAAATTTACGAGCTGCAGCAGCTGAGAAAGACTAAGGAACGGGAGTTTACGGAGGCCAGTGCGGAGCTTCGGAGTATCTTCAAGGTCGTTGGCGCGCGCGACGAGAGCATGACCTTGGATTGGATCGAGCAGAGGCGAAAATCTCTGATCGCCCAGCGAGATGAGATGCAAGTGCAACTTGGGACCGCAGAAGAGGCCTTCTATTCAACACAGTCATCCGAACGTTTCACGCTTCAAGTGCAGCGAGACGTCTACAAGCAGGTACAAAAACTCCAGTCAGATTTTGCGCTGAAGCAAGCAGAGGTGGACGCTACGGAGTTTGAAATCTCCGACTCCGCGGCGTTTATCCGCACCCTGCATTCACGCCTTGAGGCACTGAAGGACGCGGATCTGGCGGCAGAAATCGTCCAGACGATTCATTTTGGCACTTGTCCGGCCTGTTACGCAGAAATCATCGAGCACGATCACGACATCGGTGCGTGCCATCTCTGCAAGATGCCGCTCGACAAAGAACGAGCTCGCGACCGGGTGGTCGGGATCATCAACGAGCTGTCGATCCAGATCAAGCAGTCCGAGCGGCTCCAGGATATCCGCCGTCAACGGCTGAAGGAGCAACAGGATCAACTTGCCGCCCTTCAGCGAAATTGGCGGATGAAGTCAAAGGAGCTAGCTGGCCTCAGTGCAGTCCCCACTTCGAAGGCTCGAGAGGAAGTCAGGGAGTTTCAGCGGCGCCTTGGGTACATCGACAAGTCGATCGAGGACATCGATGCTCAAGTGAAGCTCGCGAATAAAATCGGAGACCTCGCTGCCAAAAAGGCGGCACTCGATACGGAGATACAAGGTTTTGGTGCGCGGATCGGCGCGTTGCAGCTTAGCCAGACCGACCGGCTTCGCACTGCCAAGGCCAGCATCGAGAAGAATATCATCGAAATCTTGCGCGGCGATCTAAAGCGTCAGGACTCGTTCGATAATCCAGAGCACGTTAACTTTTCATTCGGAAAAAATACGATCACGGTCGATGACCACACCTATTTTTCCGCGAGTTCACGTGTCGTCCTCAAATCTGCATTTCTGCTTGGCTTCCTGAAGGCCGCGCTTGAGGATTCCAAGTTCCGGCATCCGCGTTTCCTCATGATCGACATCACCGAAGATAAGGGGATGGAGCAGGAACGCAGTCATAATTTTCAGAGGCAGGTTATCGAGATTTCGGCGAACGCCAAGGTTGAGCATCAAATTATCTTGGCGACGGCAATGCCTTGGAGCGGGATCAACGACAATCTTTTCATTGGTAAGTTCTCAACGCTTCAACAGGGCACCCTAAACTTCATCCCGAAGCGGGACCGTGGCGATCCGCTTCAGCTAGCGAGCGGACTATGACGTATAGCTTCGTCCCGCTCTCTCATCCTGATTTCGAAGACTTGTCCCGCGACCTGATCGGTCGGGAGCTCAACGTTCGTTTCGAAGTGTTTGTGGCCGGACCAGATGGGGGCATGGACGGCCGACACGCACGCGGAGGGGGCAAGGTCGTTCTCCAAGCGAAGCACTATGCCGGATCGCGCTACTCTGATCTCAAGAGGGTGATGAAAAAAGAGCGGTCCGCAATCGATCGTTTGTCACCCAGTCGCTACATCCTGACCACGTCCTGCGGCCTGACCCCGAAGAACAAGACTGAGCTGGCCGACATCACCGGACCTGCACTCCTGAACCAGTCGGATATATTTGGGCCCGGGGACCTCAATAGTCTGCTGCGGCGCTATCCCGAAGTGGCCAAGTCACACATCAAGCTGTGGCTTACGCAAACCGCGATGCTGGAGCGAGTTCTCAACGCTGCCGCCTACAGCTTCAATGACATCACGCGCGATGAGATCCTTGAAAAGCTAAAGGTATACGCCCCAAATCCTAGCTTCGATGCTGCGCGAGATGTGCTGGAGGCGCAGCATGTCGTCATCATTTCTGGTCCGCCAGGTGTCGGTAAGACCACACTAGGCGAAATGCTTGGCTACGCTTACCTAGCCGATGACTGGGAGCTCATTGCCATTCGCAGCCTCGACGACGGGTTGGCCGCGATTTCGGACAGCAGGCGCCAGCTCTTTTATTTCGACGATTTTCTCGGCCGCGTGGCACTCGACAAGAATGCCTTGGCAAAGATGGACTCCGACCTCGCGCGCTTCATTACGCGCGTGCGAAAGTCCAAGAACGCCCGCTTCATCCTAACAAGTAGAGCCCCAATTTTTGAAGAGGCGAAGCGGCACTCCGAACATCTCGCGGACCGACGCCTAGATATCAGCAGGTATCTGCTCGATGTCGGTATTTACACACGCCGCATTAAGGCGCGCATCCTCTATAATCACCTCTCGATTACGGGCACGCCTCAATCACATATCGTCGCGCTCCTCGACAGCGGCTTGGTTGCAAAGATTGTCGACCACAAGAACTATTCCCCTCGGCTAATCGCGCTGATGACTGAGGGGAGCCGCGTGTTCGACCTCGAGCCAGCCGAGTATCCGGCAGCTTTCATCGGCGCACTAGACGATCCAACCCAGCTTTGGGACATTCCCTTTCGCAAACATATCCCGAGAACATGCCAGCATCTGCTGCTGACACTCTTTTTCTGCGGTGAGTTCTGGGTTCCGATTGACCTGCTCAGGGCCAACTACGCCGCCTATCACTCAGTGCTAAACGGTCACTTTGGGACGCCGCACGACCCAAAGGACTTCGAGGAATCACTGAAGATACTGGAAGGCGGCTTCGTGAAAATCACGGGTAGAAGCGTGATGTTCGTGAACCCTTCTGTTCGTGATTACCTCCTGTCTTATCTCGACGATCACACACTTCTCAGACTCGCAGCCAAAGCGTCGGTTCGAACAGAGTGGACACAAGCGGTTTGGGAGCACGGAAAACGCCTAAATCCGCAATGGGCCGCTCCAATGTCGCCTGAGCGTGCTGAACTCGCTCGCAGCTTTCTACCTGTCGCCGAAACATTCCTGACGCAGCCGGTTCGTGTTCGCGTCAAGACTGAACATGGTGTTTCGTACCATCCAAATGGCTTGTCCAATGTAGACAGGGCAGAACTGCTGATCGACTGGTGGTACGCGAGCGGTGAAGAGCGTTTTCTGTCACTCCTTGGAACCCTCATAAAGAACCCAGTTGATGGATGGGACCCTTGGCGCGACGGCGAAGACCTGATTGCATTGCTTGGAAAGTTTCGGGACTCGGGATACTTCGACGAACTGCCCTCCCGCGATGAACTGGCGGGCCTTCTCAAAGCTGGCGCAATCAACATGATCGAGGGCCATTCCTTGAACTCTGAAGACTTGACGAAGCTGTCTGACGCCTACGAGCAGTGGCCCAACGCAGTTAGTGACGAGATGAACGCGGCCCTCGACGCGGCGATAGTGAGGGAGTTTGACGACTTGGACGAGACGCTGCGCAGCATGGATTCAGAGTCGACCGTGGACGAGCATCTCGAAATGCTCGGAAAGCTGGGCGAGCGCGCCGGCATACCAAAGTCGACGCTTTTCAGGGCGGCCGAGGCGGCGGAAGAACGCAAGGCGGTCATCGAGCGCAGGAGTGTCGCTTCGCATTCACCGACCTTAAGAAGCGTGGATGCCCAGGCAAGCGACAATTTTGACGACTCCGCCCTCAACAACCTTTTTGCTCCACTGCGCGGAGGCGACTGGTAGCTTCCGCAACCGGCGCCGGTCGTCGATCCACTTCAGTGGATCATCCGTGTTGGCAGCGACACACGCGGCTACCTCGTCTTCTGCCGGGCCAGTTAGGCTACGGCTCAATTATGGCCGCGACTGGGAGGTCAATGCTCCATGGCACCAGCAGAGAAAGGGGGCCGGTGCGCAATGGTGTACCGGATATGTCCTCCTTTTCCGAACAGTCGAATCAAAAGCAGAAGGGCGGCTGTCGGTCCTCCGATTTGCGAATTGGCAGGTGATATCGAAGAGTGGCGCTCATGCGGCTCGAAAGAAGCTTCTTCCTTGGTCGTAGCTTTCCGCTTGGCCAAGCCGGACCAGGGACTTAAGCACGTCGCGCACCTCGGCGACGGTTTCGTCCGGCGATGTGAAGGTGAGGGCGATTTCCTCTGCTGACAGCGGCGATTTCGCACGCGCCATGAGGTCGAGCACGACTCGCGCCTGATCCAGTCGTGCGGCTGGGAACGGGGCCTTCTTCGCCCTGACCTTGGTCGCCAGGATCGCTTGGACGCGGTCGCCGCGATGTGCCAGCGGACCGATCTTGTCGATCTGATACTCGGGACGCAGCCACTTGATAAAGCCCCGGCGCTCTTCTGCGGCCCGGACTTCGTTCAGACAGACCAAGCTGTCGAGAATCTGCTTAGCGTCGATGTCCGCCTCCCACCCATAGGATTTTGCGACGGCAGCATCCAGCCGATCATGAAGCTCCCGCAGGATCAGAACGCGGCCGCGGCTTCGGATGTCCTGGTGCTTGCGGGAGAGTGTACTGCCCGTTCGGACAGCCTCAAGAACATTGTAGAGTGCGGTGAGAGTTAGATCGGAATGCTCCACAAGAATCCTCTTTCGTGTCTCATCGAGCTCTTCGGCAATGGCACCGATTTCGGCGCGAGCCGACCCGGTGGCGTCGGGAAACGGGAAGGGATCAAAGCACCGCGACTTCGAATACCTCGGATCGTTGCCAACGCCCTGCCGGCCTCCAGTGCGCAAAGCCCAAGTCACGTGCACCTTGGAGGACAGTACGCCGAGGTGAAAGGCTTCCTCCGACGCAATCGCGACCAGCATGTTGTCTGGAAGGACCTCGGCTTCCATGAACTGGAAGAGGCGGTGCTTCATGGTCTCGACGGTGGCGATATAGCGGGGCAGGCCTTCCAACGCCGGGCGGAGTTCAGTTCTTGGCTTTCCGAATACCCACCAACGATCCAAGTAGTCCTGCGCGTCCTTGGTTGGAGATTTCGCGAAGGTCTCAGATCGCTGCTTGCGAACCGTCTCAAGAAGATGCTGATAGACTTCGGGGAATTCGCGCCGGACCTCGTCGGCCGTGGTCCCGAATAGATCGATGACCATTACCCCGCGCAGCCTTGAAGTCAGATCCTTGCCGTTCCGGTACTCCCGGACGCGTCGCTCCAGACCGGGCCGCGACCCAAGACCAAGCTCCCGCGCGCGCTCCTCCGTGATGATGAACCCTCCACCCATCAACTGAACACCGCGATAACAGATGGCACTGTTGGCGGTAAGTTCGAGGGCGCGATCCACATTCGCTCCGATCGTCAGGTCAGCGTTAATCCTGCCTTCACGTTCAGCAAACTCGATCGTGGGGTCGTCGGTTTCGAGGCCTACCTCTCTCGTCACAAGGCGCACGACGCCATCCCGTTCGCCAGCTTCGGCAATGGTCATCGCAATTCTGACTGCGGCCGCATCCTTTGATGTCTTAGTCCATGGATGATCTGGAATGGCGAGCACTAGGGAAACGGGCGAAGTGCCTGCCAAGTGTCTCTCAAGGACTCGCCGTTGGAATACCTGCGTTATCGAATTGGTCGTGACGAAGCCGAAACGGCGCAGTCGCGTTCCCTTCCGGACGAGCAGTTCCGCGGCATGGTCCCACCAGTACATGACGAAGTCCGCCGCAGGATTCATCTGCGGGTTGGCACTCCATAAGGCTTCGGCGTAGCCCGCACCCAGCCGCCCGCGAATATCCTTCCCGCCGATGAACGGGGGATTTCCCACGATGAAGTCAGCCTCCGGCCAGTCGGCGCTGATCGCATTCGGATAGACATAGAGATCGTTGCCTTGGTTATCGGCCACGGGCTTACCCAACGCGTCACGCTTGAGCTGAGGATGCGGGTAGCCTGCCCAGGTGATGAGTGCATCCTTCGCGTGAACATGGTCGCTGCTGCCTAGGACTGGCTCGGGCGGGACGGTCGACCGGGTCCGCATGTGCCACTGGATGTATCCTATCCAGAGCACCAGTTCGGCAATCTCGACGGCCCGCTTGTTGAGTTCCATGCCGAAGAATTGCTCCGGCTTCACCGAGATGTCCGCGACGCGCGCAACTGCCTCCTCGCCACCGATATCCTGCAACTGCTTCAGTGCCTCGCCTTCCAGTTGCTTCATCCGGCGAAGGGCAACATACAGGAAATTCCCCGTGCCACATGCCGGATCGAGCACTCGCACGGACGCCAGGTGCCTGAGGAAGTCTTCAACCTCGCGAATGGCGGCCGCCGTTGAGCCATTGCGGATCGTACGCTCGGCAGCAGACTGATGGCCAATCCAGTCTTCGGTGAGCGGTTCAATGATAGTGGCATCCACAACCCGTTCGACGTGAGCGCGGGGCGTGTAGTGCGCACCGAGACGCTTGCGCTCGATCGGGTCCAGCGCCTGTTCGAACAGCGTGCCGAATATTGCAGGTTCCAAATCGCGCCAATCGGCATCCGAAGCGTCACGGAGAAGACGTATCTCGTCCTTGGTCAGCGGAAGCGACGCGGCATTCTTGAACAGCTTGCCGTTGAATCGAAGCAGCCTCTCACCAATGCCGGGCGAATAGTCCCCGCGGTCCATGTGCCGCCAGAGATCATCGATTTCGAAGGTGAACCGGGTGGGGTCGTCGAGGCACTTAGTCAGAAGCTCCGTGAACCCCTTCTTGCGGAGCAGGCCCACGTCCTCGACGAACATCGTGAAGAGGCACCGCATGAGGAAAACGGCCACGCTGCGGGCCTCGAAACCTCGCCCTTCGAGCGCCTTAGAGATTTCCGCCAGCTGCCCCGCAATTTCTCTCGTGACCTTGGCCGTCTTCTGTGCCGGATCCAAGGATTGAGGCTGTTCCCATACAGCGCGCAGTAGCTCTCGGGTATCCTGGCTCGCTAGATGGCTGAGTTCGATGCAGAATTGCCGAGCATCGGGAAACTGGGCGTAGTGACGTCCGTGACCGGAAAAATCAGCGTAGAGCTCGATAGCTCGCCCAACATCGCACGCAATGATGAACGGTGGATATGGATGATCGGAGGGCAACGAAGCTGCATATCGCTCCGCCTGCCGGCGCGCCTGGACCATGACGTGATCGAGGCCGGACACCGCGGTGTCGGTGGGCCCTCTCTCCGCGGTGGCGAATAGGTCCGTCTGACCTTCTGGCACCATCTTCTTACCGCCACGGAGGCGGCTCTGCTTTGCCTCGAGGATGAAGCACCCGCGCCTGTAGAGATCGATGCGCCCAGCCTCGGCTGTCCCGTCAGGACGCTTTCTTTCGACGCGCCGTTCGAACACGTAGTCATTGAAGTCATGGGCAGCCAATGCTGGATCGGGCCGCTTGACCCCAATCACATCGCAAAGCTCTGTCAAGAAAAGAGAATAGTTGGCCCGCTCTTGACCGCCATCAAGATTGGACCATCGCCTGATGAACTCAGCGATCAGTAATTCTTTATTAATGTCCTGCCCATGCCGCATGCATCAAATTGGCATTGCGTAGTTACTAAAAGATAAAAAGGCCGCATTACAAGAACGAGCAGGAATTGATTCAGGTCTTGGTGACGCAGTTTTATTGGAACGGAGCAATGCGAGTGGCTTCTTCTGCGTACCCAGAAAATTCTCGCGAGCATTTTATTCGGCCGCTTTCTGATGAGTTTGGAAGCGAACGGACGGCTCACGGCCCAATCCAGTCATTCCGGTGTACAGACTCTGGCGCAAGGCGGACTATCGGGGACGCGGACTTTTTGACCCATGCGCGATGCCAGGCGGAGTCAAGGCTGAAGCGAACTAATGCACTCGCCGTAGTACGTTAGTGTGTCGTTCCCGGGCGCTGATATTGACACCGAAGCGGGCAATCGTAGCGAAAATGTGAACACCTGAATCCCGACTTCGGCGAGCATCAAGCTCAATCCGACACTCAGTGGAACCACCGGGGGACGTCTGGCCGACTTGCAAGGAGTTGTCTTCGCACCCATGCCGCCGCGGATTATCATTAGCATCGGCGGCAATGCTCAAATTTGCATGAGATCACTGTGGGGTCGCTGGCCATACTGGCGGGAGCCACGGCGCAACTTCCGCCGCATAGAAGTAGAGCCACTGTCCATTTCTGCGGCATAGCAACCACGCGAGCCAGACGGTTCCCAGCAACGGACGCCCAGCGCTTCAGCGACCGAGCATTTGAGCAACCTTCGTCTCGAGACCAGAGTTTTTGATCTCCAGCAGATAGTCTCCCTCGTTGCAACGGACCGTCCAGATGCCAGCATCATAATCGACGGAATCCCCCATGTAGACCATCTTGCTAGCGCCCGTGCATGGATCGGCGTTCACAATAATGGATTGAAGTGCGGTAAGGCGATCGCCACCGATAGCCGCGATACGAGATCATGGGCTCGGCCAGCGGGCGCATGGGCGGGAAGTGTGCAGAGCGTTATGGCAAGGCCAACCGGCGCGACAAGATGCTCAGCATAGGCTTTCACACGGAATGCCGTCGCTGTCCCGGTCGAGTTTCCCGCCCCAGGGACAACTGCTCAGATACCAATTTGCCTCCTCACATGAGCTGATTTGCGAACACGTCAATCGCGGCTGGCAGGACCAGCTTTGCGCAATTCGTGAGAACGAACTTCCTTTGCTTGAAGTCGCTCCCAGCAAATGAACGCTCTCCCAAACCAGGGATGGGCTGCTGCCGGACAAAAAGGATAGAGCCGCGATAAACCCAATTGCTGATTGCTTCATATTTTCCCCTTCGCGGACTGCCGCATTGACCGCAGCCCCAACCCTCAAATCTCATTATCGCTTCGATCGCCTCCAACCAGCAGACCGAGCATCTGCTTCCGAGCAAAACCACCTCTCACCTTTCGATTCAGAAATTCGGGTGACGTCGTAGAATTTCTGGCCAGGCACGTGATAGATGTGTTCGCCGTCCGCTGAAATGTTGCCTTTGATGTTGCAGCCTGAGTTGCCGTTGCCGATCGCAAAAAGCGGTACCGGCGCCGCTTGCGGGTCGTCGCTATGCTGTGCTCGCCAGTCCCACGGAAATTGAAACGTCCCTACCCAAAGACCGGCCTTCGACGCCTTCGCCTTAGCTTGCTGCCCTGCATACGCACCATTGCTGTATGTCGGCCAATCGAGCGCTTGGCCATGCTCGACCATCCAGGCGGCGACACTGGAGCCGTCCGCGCGTCCGCAGTCGCCGACATAGCGGTCATAGCGATCCCACGTGACGAAAGTGCATTGGACCGGCTTTGACGCCGACAGGAAGCCATCCAGTGCTTCGGCAGAGCGGCGCCCGCACGGATATTCGAAACCCTTGGCGTCGTTGCAGTATTGGTGGCTCTCGGGCGCGTCGATACCATTGAAGCGGATGCGCTGCCCATGGATTTCAATTGTGTCGCCGTCGATGACCGAAGCCACCCCAGAGATCGGGGCCGGAGCCGGCTTGGTCAAATTCTGTAGATTGATCTCAGGCAGCGAGCCTGTGTGTTGCATGACGAATTGCGTTGCCAAAGCCGAAGCCGCGGCCACGGTCACGAAAACCAGCCGCATAGGCACGCCCGACAACCAGCGCCGACGATGCCGCTTTGGCCCGCTGCGCTTCCGCCACTGGTCGGACCGATTATCGCAACGAGACCTGTCCAAGCCCATCATCACATCGCGCCGCCTGAGCGGCTTTCGGCCGAACGCAGCGTCGCCGAAATAAGAACCGCTGATAGGGCGGCGAAATACAAACGCCAATGCATGAAGGTATCCCCCGACACCAGATGGGATCATGCGCCTTTTGCACTTTGTTGTCGAATCTGCCGACGAACGGGCTTGCACGCAGTCTTCCACTACGCGATGTTGCCGCCGGCTGTAAAAGGGGTGGGGACTGTGAACCGATTTGCTTTGACGATTTCAATGCTAGCGGGACTGGTGGCGTGCGCCACGCCGCCCGACAAGATCGCGGGCGTTCCGAACGCCGGCCCCTGCACGCAGGCGGACAGAGAGCGTTTGGCCATCGTATCAAATCAGCAAAACAAGGCTGTGACCGGGGACGCATTGGGCGTTTTTCTCATAGGCGTGCCGGTTTCCTCGATGTCGGGCGGCGACCACGAAACCGAGATCGCAATTCTCAAAGGGCGATGCGGCGCGCCAAAAACCTAATATCAGTGGCTTCGGCTCTAGGCGCGCCGTTGGCGTTCATCGGGTTAACCGGTTGACCGTTTCAACGATGGCTTTGGCAAGGGCTTCGCCCTCGTGTACGGGCTCTGGGCCGTAGAGTAACAAAACGGCTTCCTCGCTAGGTAACACGCCGGCAGGGCAAGTCTGTTCAATAGCCATGCGCACTAGCTTGAGGGCGGCCCTTGCGTTGCAGATGTTATCTTGGCCGTCCATGCTTTCTCGCTGAGATGGGGCGGCCCAGCAGGCAGTTTGGGGTTTAGATAGTGGCCGCTGGGCCTAAGGCCGGGTGTGGGCGTGTCCGCCGGCTGGGACGAATAATAAGCCGTTTCATGCAGAATTTCTAATTTAGTAAATGATCATTATCCGTTCCCCTGACCACCAGATGGGACGGGCCTAGACTCGATTCCGTGCGGAAACCAGTGCGTGCCGGACCCGGCCGGCATGAGTTCATTCCTCCGATGATGCCTACCTTGGTCGCCAAGCCGCCCCAAGGCGATGACTGGATGCATGAAGCCAAATTCGACGGCTACCGCTCCCAGATCATCATCGACGCCGGCGCCGCTCGGATTTTCACCCGCCGCGGACTCGACTGGACCTCCAAATACCGCGATCTGGCCGAGGCAGCCAAAGGTCTCAACGTACAGAACGCCATCATCGACGGCGAAGTCGTCGTCTTGAATGAGGCTGGCCTTTCGGACTTTGCCGCGCTGCGCAAGGCGATCACGCGGCGCCAGCACGATCTCTACTTCGTCGCCTTCGATCTTCTGCACCTCAACGGCCATGATCTTCGCGACATGGCACTACGGGACCGGCGGGAGATACTGATAGCCGTATCCAATTCAGCGAGGCGCTACCAGGCGAGGCGAACGCGATTTATCACCTCGTCGACAAAGCCGGCCTGGAGGGGGTGGTATTAAAGCGCGCGGACTCTAAATACCGCAGCGGCCCGACTACCAATTGGCTGAAGACAAAGTCCTTCACCGAAAGCGAGTTCGAATTGCTCGGTGTCGAACGCGAGCAAGGCAAGCCCGCTTTCGCCCTTATGGCGGTACCCGGCACACGGAAATATGTGCGCGGCGCTTTCGTCAGCGTCAATCGCGAGATGCGGGAACGGCTGTGGAAGCGCGTCCAGGAGCATGCCGGAGAGGCGCCAAAGGACATGAGGAAGCGGCCGGCAACGCAGTGGGTCAAGCCGGGGATCAAAGCCCGCGTGAAGCACCTCCGGGGCGAGGAAGACCTTCGGCACGCTTCGCAGCAGGATTTTTGGGATGAGAGTTAGCGACCAGTGGCAAGGGATCAGCATTCAGGAATATAATCATCCCGTTGCGGCGAGCCCCTCAACGGAAAATCGCCATGCCCCGAAAGACCCTCGCCACACTCTGGCCGCCCGCGAAGCCATCTATGTCAATTGTGCGCACCCGATGTGCTGCAAATCGACGAAACTCGACATCCAGGCGCTGATTGACAGGCTCGGCCGTGACCACGGCTCGATGCATGACGACTTGGTCGGGCTCTTTGTCTGCTCAAATTGCAAGGCTGCCGGCCGTGACCGCCGGCAGGTGTTCTTCACTTGCATTCCTGACTACGAAGGCCAGCAGCGGGCGCGCAATCGCGACTGGAAGCCAACTTTCGAACGAAGGGGCTGAAAGTGGCCAGCGCCGCTTGGGGGGCGTTGGGGTAGATTGCCTGTAGGGCGCCGGCCGGGCGGATTGGGCCTGTAGTGCCCCACTGCCCCCAAGGAGTGGTCTTTCCGGTAACGTCCTTCACCGATTGCAACAAGCCGGCGGCGGAAGAATAGGACTTCAACTCCCCTCCCTACCAAATAAGCCTTACTAGGGCAGGTCTAAGGTATGTGCTAAAAAGCATACAGAAAATGCACCTAAAAGGGAGGGAACACAAAATGCCAGAACCTAAGCCTGTTGGACCGGGACAAGTCCTTGCTACAGCGCAGGTCATGGATCGCGCGCTGACGATGGCTAGCCCAGGCGTGACGTTCGACAATGCATCAAGCAAGATTAGTTTTCCAAACAGGGATCGTCATAGATTCGTAGCGATCCTGACCGATGTGACCAGGAACACCTACAGCACGCAAACGACTATTGCTGTTGACTGGGAACACGAGTGGGTAGCGCTGAAGAACAAAGCATTGGACACGGGCGACCGTCTCTTCCCTGCGAACAATTTTAACATCGCCATTTTGACTGTCGATTAAGGCCTCTTAAGGCCCCGTGGGTCCAGCCATGGGGCTTTCGCTTGTCTGAACTTCAAGCGGCTTATATTTCGCGGCGGTCCCCGGCATCGTGCCGGCATGGCCAAGGCTGAAGTGATGGTGGAAGAAATCGGCGAGGGCGCCCCGATTGAAGAAATCACCCCCAAGAAGAAGCGCTAAACCCAGCCGGCCGGTGCCCGAAACGCCGTGCCGGCTTTTTTGTGCCTTCGTGCCGGGCCTGCTGGCGCGCTTGGCCTTCCTGATCCTCGGCAAGTCCTGGGTATGGGTTCTTGACCTCGGCGCACTTGAAATGAGCCGGGCTGCAGTTCGTATTCACGTCGCGACCAAGCAGGGCGAGGGCGCGCGGGCGCGGGGAGTGTTGGCGGTCATCTGTTCTTCAGAGTCACGTAAAGTCGGAACGCTGCTTCCGACACATCTGCCAATGGGTTGGCTGAACAGTAATTTGTGATCCACAGCTCAAGGCCATCCGCGTCGGTCCCCTTGGACAACTCGCCGGGCCGGCCTAGCGACGCTTCGTGCATATTCATTGCGGTCAGAAACCCTAATACCCAACTCATAGAATGGCGACGAAGCGGAAGATTGCTGATCCATGATCCGCATGAGGTAGCACCCACACCGATGACCGCGTATTCCGGCCCGGCATTGATGACAGTTGCTTGCATGGTGATTGCGATTGCGGCGGCGTAAGCGGATCTCATCTTCGTTCTCATTTCGATCGCAAGTCAGTTGCGTTGTGAATTGATACAGCGGGTCATCATCATCCAAATCCCAAGCATATTGCGGTGCGTAAACATGGGAATTGATGCGAGCTTCGACGCTCGTCTCGCAGCGCTGCACTCTGATGGCGAGATTTGTGTGTTTGTCTTCAGGCCCTTTCTAGCGCTTCCTCTTGCGCGGCATCTGGATCCTCCGCTTGGCTGATCTTTCCGTTCACGGGCGCGATGGCGGCTTGGGGGAAGAAGGTCAACGAGGTGAGCCATCCATACGCCTGTCGCGCACTGTAGTTTAGATCAGCCGATTTTGCGGGTTCGCTGGCGAACGCTGTTGTCAGGCTTGGCTCTCGCCCGGCAGTTGATTCGGCTACGGCGACGGCTGCTTTTCGGGTCTCTTATCGGACCCGAAGTCTGGCATTGAACGCTAAGTATCTGATTTCATTGGTTCGTCCAAGGGGAATCGAACCCCTGTTACCGCCGTGAAAGGGCAGTCTCACTTTGCAAGTGTTTCATGTCGCGCCCATGTCGCATGGACCTGCCGACAGCTTCTGTAAGTCATTGAAAATAAACGGTAGCCAATTGCAACATGATGCGACATGAAAAGAGCAGCGGTGGCATTTAAGCCGTTGATTTTATTGATGATCCCGACAGGAATCGAACCTGCACCTACAGATTAGAAATCTGCTACTCTATCCCGTTGGGCTACGGGAACTAGCGGCCCGACACATAATCGCGTCGGCAGGGGCACGAATTCGAGGTCATGGCCGGCGTGAGGGACCATACGGAACGATGCGGGAAGACTTCTGATTTTCGGCCCACGAAAAAGTCAATGAAATCAACGTTTCTAGGGACGCCCTCCAGGCCCACCAAATCCATCATTTAAGTATTTGATTTTATTGCATTTTCCATTTCGGCCCCGCGCATTGGACTCGAACCCCCTCAAAACAGCGCGCGACAGTGGCCGTCCTGCCAATGATGGATTGTACATACTGAGCCGGAAAAGCTAATAAAAATCAAAGCCTAAGGGGATTTCAATTGGCCATGCAGTACGGCCGATGCTTGCATAACGCCACCTAGCTGAACACGCGGAACGTGGGGTCGCCGTAAAGCGTGAACGACGCCCAGGTGATCCCTTCGGGATGCGCCTTCTGCGCCTCGAGTCTGGCATGGCGCACTGCCTCGCCGATCATCTCGCCCTCGATCACCTTGTTGTAGAAGGCGACGGCGAACTCGGCCGCCGGTCCGTCGAATACCGGCCAGATCGCGCCAAGGCAGCCGAGCGCTCCGCCATAGATGAACGCGGCGGCGAGCCCTTCCGCCTGCTGCAGCTCGTACCGGGTTTCTGGCGCCTGATGCCGGCTCGCGGCCGCGGCCGACTGGCAGGCATTCAGCACGACGAGCGGACGCCCTTTGAGCAGGCGGCGGACTTTCTGCGCATACAGCGGCTCGTGCCCGGACAGGAGCAACGCGCTCAGCTCCGGCTTCTCGACGTTGAAGGCGGCGTGCCCCGCATAGTGGATGACGTCGAACCGGTTGCCGCGCAGTACCTCGTTCATCCGCTCGCCGGTCGCCTCGGTGCGCTCGATCACCTCGACCTCGACGTCGTTCTTCCAGCGGTCCTTCAAAGCGGTCTCGATCGCCCTGACCTCGCGGCGCGCGCCGACGAGATTTTCGTCCGGATCCGAGTAGATGAACAGAAAGCGCTTCTTCGCCCGCGGCGGCGCATCGAAAATGTCCATCCGCGGGATGACGTAGCCCATCGGCAGCCGAGCCACCGGACGCTCGGTGCAGACGAACCTGCCTTCCGTCAGGCCGCTGTCGGTCAGCATCAGCTCCCAGGGAACCTCGAGATCATTGGTCGTCAGCGTCAGCGAGCATGGCTGCGCGCGCAGAAACTGCGCGATCTGCTCCGGGATGAAGATGCGGAACATGAAGTCGCCGACCTCGCGCAGCTGCAGGTTCGGGTTGACGACCGGGACCTCACGCTGGCTGCTCGGGTCGCCCAGATGGAGGTCGCGTGTTACCCCGGCCGCAACCGGCTCCGCAGCATCGGCGCCGACGGCGCCGAGGTCGGCCTTGCGCTGCGTGGCGTAGTTGAGCGCCACTGTCACCTTGCGGAAGCCCTCGATCACCCGATCGCGATCGGCTTTGACGACCGTGCTGGTGCCCTGGATGTTGACGCCGTGGCTGCCGGGGCGGCTCGGTGTGCGCAACAGAACCGTGTACTCATACTCCTCGACCCCCCGCCTGTCGTTCAGGGGCGGGCGCAGCAGCAGCAGGTCGGCTTGGCGCGCAAAGTGCTTCTTGCCCTTCACGCGCTCTTCGATCTTGTCCGTCTCCAGATGGGACGGCCGTCCCTTCTTCTCGATCTCCTCGACCAGGCCGGGGACGGCGAGGAAATTCTGCTCCTGGATGGCGCGATCGAGGCTGATGACCAAACCGTCGAGAATGAGCAGGAATCGCTCGTCCTCGATCAGGGGAACGCCGTCATTACGGGCGAGCGTCAGATCGCGGCGCAGCGTGTTGAGGTAGACGCGCGCCTTGGCGAGCGCGTCGCCGTAGCCTCGAATGCGCGCGTCCTGCGCCGCAACCTTATGCTCCAGCGCGGGAACCAACTCGTCGAGCACGTCCCAATCAACCTCGTCGAGCAGCTCGCCGAGCTCCTTTACGAGCGGTAGGAAATCGGCGCGCGCGGTGCTGTCACGGATGCGCGCGAGCAGATCCCAGCCACGGTCGCGTCGCGGCTCGAGCTGCTGCAGCAGCCAACGCTCGCCCTCAATCGCTTCGAGCTTGCCCTTGTCGAGCTGCTCGATCAGGCGCCTCGCAATCGCGAGCGTTTTCGACTTGTGGTCGAGGTCTAGCACGAGCCTGCTCAGCGTGGTAACGTCTCGCGCCATTGGCGTGCGCTAACCCCCGCCCAGAATACGCATTCGATGCTGGATATCGGCGATCGTGGCGTTCAGCCGCGAAATCTGCGCCCACAGGTCCTTCACCGAGCCCTGGCTGATGGTGCGTACGGCCTCGCCGAGCGTCTCGGTCCTGGTCAGTCCTTCCAACAGATCCGACAGCGCTGCCTGATTGCGCTGATTGAGCTCGAGCTGCCGCTTCAGCTTGCGCCATTCGCGCGCGTCCTCGGGATCGGGCGGGGCAAACGAAACGGCGTCCTCGGTTCCTGTCGGCCGCCCGGAGCGCTGCGCCGAGTTGGCAAGCTGGACCGGCACGGGAGCGTTGGTGCAGAAGATGGCCATGCCCCATTCGCGGCCGCCTGGGTTGACGGTGTCGCTCAGCGCGCGCGCAGCGGTGATCGCCTCCTCGATCGAAAATCCTTGCACCAAACTGCGGTAGAGTCCGTTCGCGAAGGTCACGCAGAAATCGGTCGATACCAGCTCGCGCATCCCGATCACGTTCGGGATGCGCGTCGCGAGTTGCTGCGCCAGACGGTGAGTGTTGCACGCGTTCAGGCAAAGCAGCTGCGGCCCGCGTGACCGCTGCGGTATCCGCATCAGCATCTCGGCGGGAAAAACGTCCGTGCTGCCCGGGCCGAAACCCGTCAGCTGGAGCGCCTGCGGCGAGAGTGGCGTGCCCGGCATCTGCTCGGTGGCGTGCCCGGAAAAATGCACGACGTCGAAGCTGGCCGAGGTCACGAGTTCGAGAAAGTCGCTCGGCGACGCAGAAGGAATTCGTTCAACACGGAGGCGAGCAGGCTCACTCTCGGCGATCTGCCGCAGCACCTCCCAGTCGCCCTCAGTGTTGAGATAGCCTTCGGGATCGGGCGTCGTGATGAAGGCGATGCGAAGGGTGTCGGCCACCGGCGCGCCCTCGAAAGGCGTGTCTGGCACGACCTGACGAACGATCGGACGGCGCGACGAGAGCGCCAGGAAGTCATTGCGTAGCGGATCGTAGAGGAATTCCCACGGCAGCTCCTCAATCAGGGTGCCGGGCGTGGCAGAGATGCAGATGCGCAGCCGCGCATCCTGCTCGTCCCCGCGCGACACGCTTTCGCGATAGAGCGGTCCGAGCTCGGCCTGGAACAGGGCATTGAAAAGCCTGGCGCCGAGGTCCTTGACGGGATCGAGCAATTGGGTCGCACCGCGGCGCGACGCGCCTTGTTGCGAGGAGGAGCGAATCGTGTCGTAGGCCTCGCGCAACTCCTGGGGCATGATTCTGAAATAGACCGTCTCGAAGGCGGTCCGGTCCGGAACGACGTCCGATTGACAGGTCGCGACAGCCTTCAAGTCGAGTGGAGACGATGACGAAACGTCCAGCCGGATATTCAGGTTCACGTGCCTGCGCGACTCGGAGTCCCTCTCGGCAAGCAACGACAACATGCAACGTCCTTTTCCCTGCCAGCTTCACCCGCCGCGCGCATCGGGCGCCGATTTCCGCGCGTCGCACCGTCGCCCGGCGCTCGCGCCGGCGCGGTACGACGGCGAACGACACTTCTACACCCTCTGCCCGGATTTCGCCACGCCGCCAGGTTGACCAGTTCGCCCGTCCATAGTCTAGTTGGGTCAGTCTAGTTATGGTTGCGCAGATGGCAATCGGCCGGGGAGCGGCCGCTCAGGCGAGGGAGCGCTGATGGCGGGATCGTTGTATGCGTTGCTCGTCGGGATCGACGCCTATCGCTCCCCGATCCCGCCGCTACGCGGCTGCGTCAACGATATCGACGCGGCTGCGGCCCTGCTGAAGGGACTCGGCCGCGACAGCGCCTTGACGCCCGAGTTGCGCGTGCTGAAGGATGCGGACGCTACGCGCGCCGCAATCATCCACGGCTTTCAAGTGCACCTGAAACGAGCCGGCCCGAACGACGTCGCGCTGTTCTATTACGCCGGTCACGGCTCGCAGGAAACAGCGCCGCCCGAATTCTGGCATATCGAGCCGGACCATCTCGACGAAACGCTGGTCTGCCATGACAGCCGTGACCCCGGTAACTGGGACCTCGCCGACAAAGAGCTCGCCGCCCTGATTGACGACGTGGCGCGCAGCGGCACGCATATGCTGTGCGTGCTCGACTGCTGCCATTCGGGCAGCGGAACGCGCGCCGCTGACGACGAAGGCATCGCGGTGCGGCGTGCACCGACCGACTGGCGTGCGCGCCCGATCGAGAGCTTTCTTCCCGGCGCGCAGGCCGGCGCCAGAGCAGCCGACGCGGCCGCCGGCGGCTGGGCCGTGATGCCGGCTGGACGGCATGTTCTGCTCGCGGCCTGCCGCGCGAGCGAAACCGCCAAGGAGGTGATTGACGAAGGCCGCTCGCACGGCGCCTTCTCGGCCTCGCTGCTTGCCACGCTGCGACAGACCCGCGGCGCAATCTCGTATCGCGACCTGGCAAAGCGGGTGGAAGCGCAAGTCCGGCTGCGAGTTTCGCAACAGGTCCCGCAACTCGAGGCGAGCAATCCGGACGATTTGCAGAGCCTGTTCTTGGGGCGGCCAGCGGGCACGCAACTTGCGCATTTCACCCTGCGCTATGATCGCGATCAGGGCTGGGTGATCGATGGCGGCGCGATCCATGGCGTCGCCGCCCCGGTGGGCACCGAGACGACGCTGCTCGCGATCCACCCGCTCGATGCGAGCACGGCGGATCTTCGCCAGATCGACAGGGCGCTGTCCACCGGATCGGTGACCAAGGTGCAGGCGAACCTCAGTCAGGTGGAGCTCAAACACGGCGGCGCGGCGCTCGATCGGCAACTCACTTACCGGGTGATCACGGTCGCAACGCCCCTGCCGCCGATCGCGGTGCGGTTGTCCGGACCGACCGCAGCGCTCGCCCTCGTGCGCGCCGCGCTCGCACCGGCCGGGGGCGTGGCGTCGCTGTTGGTGCGCGAGGCCGCGGCCGGCGGCGCCGCGCGGCTGCAGGTCGAGGTGGTTGACGAAAGCTATCGCATCGGGCGGGTCGGCGCGGCGCGCCCACTGGTCGCCGACGTCCCCGGCCTGGACGTAGCCGGAGCGCGCCGCGTGGTCGAGCGGCTCGAACACATCGCGCGCTGGGAGGCCATCGCGGCGCTGAGCAACAGCGGCAGCAGGCTGCCCGCCGGCACGGTCAAAATTGCGATTCTGCGGCCGGAGCCGACGCAAAATGGCGAAGCCTGGAATGAGGCGAAGGCCCGCAGCGGGCTGCGACTCTCCTACACCTACGCAGATGACAAGTGGAGCAACCCCCGCCTGCGTATCAAGCTAACCAATTCCGGGCAGGAAGATCTTTATTGCGCACTGCTGTGGCTGGGTGAGAACTTCTCCGTCAGCTCGGGCCTGATGCCTGGCGGCGCCGAACGCATTCCGGCTGGCAGATCCTTTGCGCTTAACAACGGAAAGGATATCCATGCCAGCGTTCCTAACGACAAGTGGAAGCGCGGCCAGACCGAGGTACACGACCTGATCAAGCTCGTGGTCAGCACCGAGCAGTTCGATCCGAGTCTGTTTGACCAACAGGCGCTCGATGCGTATGTGACGCGAGGCGAGCTGCGGCGCACGATACCACGCAACGCGCTCGAGCGGCTCGCCCGCCGCGTCCATTTGCGCGACCTCTCGCTCACGCCGGACGACGACATCGTTCCGGAATGGACCACCGGCGAGGTGAGCCTGGAAGTGGTCCGGCCCCTCGATGCGGTCACGGTGCCGCCGCCCAACGAGCAGCGCCAGATCGGCTCCAACGTCACCCTAATGGGTCATGCGAGCCTCAAGGCCATGGCGAGCCTTGGTTCGCCGGCCGATGCCGGACGCGCGCTTGGGCCGCTCGCCGTGCCTGCGATCCTGCGCGACGATCCGGCCGTGTCCCAGCCGTTTCTGTTCGAGCGGGCGCGCGGCACGGATTCGGGGCTCAGCACGCTGCAACTGACCGACGTCGAGAACCCAGAGGCGGTCACCAAGGATGCGCCGCTGCGCATCCGCACCGCGGTGCCGCTCGGCGCGAACGAGCACGTCCTAGCCTATGCGTGGGACGGCGCGTTCTTCCTCCCGGTCGGCGCCGGGCGCCACGCGGACGGCATCACTGAGATCGAGCTGCGCCAGCTTCCCGCGCCGCTCGCGCTCTCCGAGGATCTGCAACGCGGCATCGGCAGCTCGATCCGTATCCTGTTCCAGAAACTCACCAGCCCCTATCTTGGGACGGATTTCGCCTATCCGCGCCTTGCGACGGTGAACTTCGACAGTGCCGATGAGCCCGCCTACGACCACGCGACCGAAACGGTTCGCCAGACGGTCGCGGCGGCGCAGCGCATCCTGCTCTACGTGCACGGCATCCTCGGCGACACGCTCGGCATGACGGCGTCGGCGCGTGCGTCGGTCGCGCTGCTCAATGCCGCGCCCCAGCGCATCGGCGACCGCTATGATGTCGTGCTCGCGTTCGACTATGAGAACATTCACACCGGCATCGAAACGACGGCGCGCGCGCTGAAGGACAAGCTCGCCGACGTCGGACTTGGGCCACATCATGGCAAGACGCTGGACGTGGCGGCGCATTCGATGGGCGGACTGGTGTCGCGCTGGTTCATCGAGCGCGAGCAGGGGGACCGCGTGGTGCAGCATCTGGTAACGCTCGGCACCCCGCATGCCGGATCGCCTTGGCCAACCATCGAGGGCCTTGCGACTACTGCCCTGGCGCTCGGGCTCAACGGCCTCAGCGCGGTAGCTTGGCCAGTCAAGCTGCTCGGCAATCTCGTCGGCGCGATCGAGACCGTCGACGTGACGCTCGACCAGATGGCACCCAACTCGCCGTTTCTCACCACGCTTGGCGAAAGCGCCGATCCTAAGGTTCCCTATACGCTGCTGGTGGGCAACACGTCGATCATCCCGCAGGCTTCCGGCGACGGCGCCGTGCAGGCGCTGCTAGCGCGGCTCGCGCCGCAGCGCGTGCTGCATGCCACGACCGCACTTGCGTTCTTCAACAAGCCCAACGACATCGCGGTTGCAGTCACCAGCGCCACTGCAGTGCCGGCGGCGCGCGTGCCGGCGCCCAGGATCATCGAGGTTGCCTGTGATCACATTACCTTCTTCAGCACCGATGCCGGCCAGCAGGCGCTCCTCGACGCGTTGAAAGCGCTATGAACTTGCCCAGAGTGGTCGAAGGTTTCGACAACAGCCTGGCATTCCTGGTTGCGATCGATCGGTATCGCAACGGCGTACCCGAGCTCCGCACGCCGGTTGCGGATGCGACGAAGCTGGCCGGGATTCTGGGGCAACACCACGGCTTCAGCTCCGAGGTGATCTCCGACGAGAATGCAACGCTCGACCAGCTGAGAGCCAAGCTAGGCGAGTTCGTAAACCGGGTCGGCAAGGGCGATCGGGTCTTGTTCTACTTCGCCGGGCACGGGATCGCGCTGGAGAGCGACGCTGGCCCGAGGGGCTTTCTGCTCCCACAGGATGCAGCACGGGACTCGACCGATCGCTATCTGCCGATGGTCGAGCTCAACGAAGCTCTCTCGGCCCTGCCATGCCGGCATGTACTTGTCATCCTGGATTGCTGCTTTGCGGGGGCCTTCCGTTGGTCGAGCTCACGCGATCTCGCTCTCGCGGCGGAAAACCTGCATCGCGAGCGGTATGCCTGGTACGTCCAGGATGACGCATGGCAGGCAATCGCATCGGCTGCGCATGACCAGAGGGCGTTGGATGTCGCGGCAGGCGAGACTCTGGGCGATCGTGGCCGGACGGCAGGGCACTCCCCCTTCGCCAAGGCATTGATAGAGGGGCTGCAGGGCGCGGCCGATCTTCCGCGCGCGGACGGCAGCGGAGATGGTGTGATCACAGCGACAGAGCTGTTCTTGTTCCTGGAGCAGCAGCTGATGCCGCCGCCTGGCAGTGGCCGGCCGCTGCAGACCCCGATCCTGTGGCCGTTGCCGAAGCACGACAAGGGGCAGTTCGTGTTCCTCGTCCCCGGCAAGCAGCTGGACCTCCCGCCGGCCCCGCCACTGGATCCGGAGGCGAATCCCTGGCGTGGCCTGAAGCCCTACGAGAGCTCCCATGCCGATCTGTTCTTCGGCAGGCGCAGAGCGAGCGAACGGCTGTTGGAACAAGTGCTCCGGCGCCGGCTCGTCGTGGTCACTGGACCGTCCGGCGTTGGCAAGTCGAGTCTTGTCCGGGCCGGGCTGCTGCCTGGGCTACCTGCTTCCATTCATCCAGTTGTCGCACGGCCTGGCCCGGTACCCTTCGCAAGTCTTGCGGCCGCGTTGCAAGCCATTTCGCCCAGCGTACCGGATGCGGACAAGCTGGGAACCGACGAAGATGCGCTCGCTGCATGGATAAAGGATCAGCACCCGACCGGGCGCGAGATCTTGATCGTTATTGACCAAGCTGAAGAATTGATCACCATGAACCGCGATGAGGCGGTTGCCGCGCAGTATCTCGCGCTCCTTGAGCGCGCTCTGGACGCAGATGAGGGGTTACGGATTGTTGTTACGATCCGGTCTGAGTTCGAACCGCAGTTCGCTCAATCTCCGCTCAAGGAGCGCTGGCTCTCCTCGCGTTTCTTGGTCCCACAGATGACGCAGGACGAACTGCGCCGCGTCATCGAGAGACCTGCGGCCGTAAAGGTGATGCGGTTCGAGTCGACCGACCTCATCGACACTCTCGTCAACGAGGTGGTCCAGATGCCGGGTGCGCTGCCGCTCCTGTCATTCGCGCTGAGCGAGATGTACGCGAATTATCTGATCCGACCGGCAGACGACCGTACGCTCACGCACCGCCACTACGAAGCGCTGGCGGGCGGCGTGACAGGCTCGCTCCGTGCCCGCGCCAATCGCCTCATCGACGATCTTGACGCGGCCCACAAGCTGACGGCCCGTCGAGTGCTCGAGCGGTTTGTCTCGGTCGAGAGCGGCGAGCTCGCACGGCGCCGCCTGCCGCGTCGCGAGCTCGAGGGCTCAGACACGGCGGAGAACGGGCGAGTCGAGCAAATCCTCAAACGCCTCGATGACGCACGGCTTATCGTGACCGACGAGGTCGAGAACGAGCCCTACCTCGAGCTGGCGCACGACGCGCTGATTCTCGGCTGGGATCGACTTCTCGCCTGGGTCCGCGAGGACTTGGAGCGCATCATCGCGCTGCGACGCCTCACCCCGGATGCCACAGAGTGGGCGTCCTCGCCGCAAAAAAAATCCAGCTTACTGTGGTCCGATGCGGCTCGACTTGCGACGATCAAAGAGTTGGGAATGGTCGCGTCTCCGGGCCTCAATCGGGTTGAAGCCAGTTTTGCCCAAGCCAGCATTGCGCGCGCCAAGCGAAACCAAACATTGCGAACAGCTGTGGGTGCGACGCTTGTCCTGCTCACTATCGGGGCCGGGATAGGCGCATATTACTCCTGGACGCAAACTATCGTTGCGCGCCGGCAAACAGAGAATGCTGTAGCGAACGAGACTAGGTCGCTGACGGCGCTCTCGATCGTCGCGTCGGAGCGGGGCAACCACGGCGACGCGTTGACGTTGGCGCTCGCGGCATGGCCCCGCTCGACGTTGAACGATGTGAGGCCTCGCCTGGAGACGACACTGCAGGCGATCTCGCTCGCACTGGGCTCGTCACAAGGAGAGATCAGTCGGCTGGAGGCTCCAGGCCGTATACACAACGTATGGTTCGACGGAACACGCATGACCGCCATCGGTCAGATCGGCGAGGATACGATCGCGGTTTGGGATTTGCGTCCCGGCGGAACTCCAATCAGGAAGTTCAGCATTCCGGAAAAACTGTGGAGCCTCGAAGTATCCAGCGATCGCAGTCGCGTGCTTGCACAGGCGAAAGACGGCTCCATTCGACTGTTCGATCAAGAGTTGAAACAACTCGGGTCGACGATGAAGCATGGAGATCGAGTGTCAAATGCGATGTTCTCGCCATCGGGGGCCCGGATCGTATCCTGGTCGAAGGATGGAACCGCACGTTTGTGGGATGCGCAGGACGGCGCACCGATCGGCGAGCCGATGCGACACCCCGAGGCGGTCGAAGCGGCGTTTTTCAGCGCCGCTGGGCGCTATGTTGTTACCTGGTCAAACACGTCACTTTACCTCTGGGACTCGGCAACCGCATCATTGGTCAAAGGTCCGTTGGAAAGTGGATCGCTCGCTCGAGGCGTGCTGACGTTTGATGACGACCGGCGGATGTTGTCATGGTCCATAGATAAGGACATCGAGGTTTGGGATATCGAGTCCGGTAGTCGTCTCGGCGAAGGCCTGATGCACGACGGCCCGGCGGACGGCGCGATCCTGCTCGATGGCAACAAGAACCTTCTGACCTGGTCATCTTTCAGCGATCTCAGGCTATGGGATGTGCAGACCCATCAGCAGATCGGCAATGTCATGAAGCATGAGTATTCGGTCTATGGCGTTACCGTCAGCGCCGATCAGAAGATCGCCTATTCCTGGTCTGGGGAATATTTGTATGTCTGGGATCTGCAGTCCGCTGCTGCCCGCTGTCCGCCAATGAAGAACGACGGAGGCGTGCGCGGCGCCGCATTTTCCAACGCCCAGGATAAAATCCTGGCGTGGACCGAAAAAGGCAAGCTCCGGTTGTGGGACATCAAGGCATGCAAGGAGGCCATCCCAGAGATGGCCCACGGACCTATGACCTATGCCTACCAATCCGCGAGCTGGGAGAAGCCCAAACTGTCGCTGCCCTCCAATGGGATCGTGCCGGTAAATGGGGCCACGTTTTCGCGCGACGATCATCGCATCCTTTCCTGGTCTGACGACGGCACTTTGCGAGCTTGGGATACGGCGACCGGGCAAAGCATTGATCCGGTGAGGAGGCACTCCGGTGTCGTTGGCGGAGTTACCTTGTTCGATGGAGATCGCCGGGCCGTGTCATGGGCAGGAGACCGTACCGTCCGCGTCTGGGACCTGCGGACGGGCCAGCAACTTGGGAGCGCGATTCGAACCGGGGAGGGCGGTATCGGTGGAGCGCTGCTGACTCGGAACGACAAGGCGATCGTCTATTGGTCCGGCGATCGTCTAGTGATGGTCAACGCCGATTCCGGGTCGGCGATTCTCCCACCGATCCAGCATTCGGGGATTCGCGGTGCCAGCCTGAACAGCGATGCGACGAAGGTGCTCTCGTGGTCCGGCACCCACGGCACGGTAAAGTTACATTCGATGACCGATGGTCGATTGTTGATCCCCGAAATCCATCATCTGACATCCTGGACCAACGCCGAATTTACGCGCAACCAGCGGGCGATACTCTCTTGGTCGAACGCCATAATCAAAGTCACGAACGCGGAGACTGGACTGCAGATTGGTGACTCGATGGAGTATGCAGACTTGGCGGAGACGATTGAAGGTGTCGTTCAGCGATCGGACAGCAAGCGTTTCGCTTCCTGGTCTAGAGATGGCGTGATCAAGCTTTGGGACGGCACTGCGCCCGGGAGGCAAATTGGCGACGACATCGAGCAAGGTCGGGTGCCAGCGGGCGAAGGGCCCCGCTTGCACCGCGGCGC
Organism: Mesorhizobium sp. WSM4850; assembly: GCF_055811735.1. NCBI lineage: Bacteria > Pseudomonadati > Pseudomonadota > Alphaproteobacteria > Hyphomicrobiales > Phyllobacteriaceae > Mesorhizobium > Mesorhizobium sp. WSM4850. Next base: position 62,183 of record NZ_JBVVPV010000028.1, read on the forward strand.
CTTGTTCCTGCCGGACGGACGGCTGCTGGTCTGGGGAAAGACCGGAGAGCTGCGCATTTTCGACTCCGAGACCGGGGCGGATCTGATGCACCCGATTGTCCATGGGTCGGAAGTGCTCGGCGCGACCGTATCGCCGAGCGGATCGAGATTGGTGTCATGGGCCTTGGATGGGTCGGTCCGAGTCTGGAGCCTTCCGAACCTCAAGCCTCTGGCTGGTAGCATGAACCACGAGGACGTGGTCGACGGTGTCATTCTGACCAGCGACGGGAGGTACACGATCTCTTGGTCAAGCACGCACATCATCGTGTGGGAAACCGAGTCCGGCAAGCGGATCGGCTCCAAGATGACTCATGAAGAGCTCGTCGGTGGAATTTCTCTTTCGCACGATCAATCAAAAATAGTGGCTTGGACGTTGGACGACGCGATTCATTTCTGGGACCTCCAGAGCGGTCAGCAGATAGCGCCACCGTTGCCACGCGCGAGAATATCCGAGGAAGTCGGATTCGTTCTTACTAGCGATGGGATGCGACTGCTCGGCAGGGGTGATGAATTCCTCCGATGGTGGGACATCGACTTTGGTGCGGGTGACTTGCTGAAAATGGCCTGCGCACAGGCGCAGTGGGTAGAAGCGGGCAACTACCTGGACAAGTATGGCGTCACGGTTTCCGAGCCGGTCTGCGTGCCGGACGCCATGCCGGCTCCGCTTGAGTGGGCCAGAACGGTCCCTGCAACAGCACTGCTTCGAGTGGATAACCGATATGATTATCCGTGACGATCTCTCAAAAGGGTGCTGCTAAGATGACGGAGTCTGTTCATCGGAATGGCCTTACCTCGCCACGCAGGCCCTCTCCACGCGGCCATGTATCGCGACGGCTTCCGAGGAGTTCCACGCCTGGCGAGTCACAAGTCGGGCGCATGCCGTCCTTATTAGTGCCGTGTCGGATATGTCTAAGAATGCAAGCCGCTTTCCTCCGGCGGCAATGATCGTACCGTCTGGACGCGTCGTTACCGCCGCGGCCATCCCTTCGAAATGAAGCAAGTCCGGTCCGATCTGCACAAGATCGCTGTTCCAGATCCGGATCGCACCATCCGATCCCGCGCTCAGCAGTGTGGAACTGAAACGGTCGAAGTTTAGCGACATGGCGATGGTCGAGTGTGCGTCCCTCGATGCCATCTGTTCGCCTACTCTATTCCACAGTGACACGGTCTGCAGGTTTCGCGTCCCAATCGTGCCAGCTGAAGCAACCCAGTCGTTCCACCCAGTGAAGGTCACCGAGAACACTGCGCCCTCATGGGCTCGAAACGCCGGCAAGATAGGCTCGCAGTTGCCGCCGCGCAGCTCGACGTGGCCAGCCCCCATGGATCCCAGGAGCATCTCATGAGTACTCGGATCTATTGATATCCGAATAGGGACGTCACCGACCTCGCAAAGCCTCTGGGGAGTGCCCGTCCATGGAAGCTTCCACAGCGTCTTACCCGAGGCGGCTAACACGCCAGTGTCGTCAGGGAGCAAAACGAACGCCCCGTAGATGCTCCCGGCCGCACCGATCTCTCTTGGCGCGCCGCTCGAACCCCACTGTCTGACGGCGCCCGCACTCAGAGAAACGACTGACAGATCGGACCTACAAGCGAGGCCGTCGATTGCTTCGCCGCTACCGTCACTTAAGACAATGGTTCGCTGGTTTTGGTCAACGACGACGATGCTGCCGTCGAAACCGCCGACGGCGATGCTCAGGGTATCCGGACAGAGGGAGATTCTTGAAACATCGAAGTCGAAATCAAGGAACTGTGCACCGAACGGGTTCTCGGTCAGGTCGAATTTCTTGATCTGGTTGTCGAGCCATCCGGCCTCGAGGAGGTACCTGTTGTCAGGGGTGAACAGTAGCCTCGATCCGTAACCGCCGTTCATGACACCCGAGAAGCCGGGCCCCATGTCGATGTTTGCCAAGTGGATCTTGGTCGAGCCATTCTCGGTGTAAGCGTATGTCTTTCCATCGGACGTGGTTGCGATGGCGTCAACGGTCGACGCTGTTAGGCGACCAAGAACTCGCCGTTCGCCCGACTCGAACCAAGCGGCCTCTATTGTTTGCTCCCGAGTGCCGAATATTATGTAGTTGGCGGCGAAGTTGACGTTGAACGCCATTCCCGCTCCCAAGGTCAGCGGAATGGTCGCGCTAGTGCCCTTGGCGAGGCTGAACAGCGTCGCCGAATCCTCAGCCAAGAAGGCAATGGCACCATTGCCAATGTCGAAGGCCATTCCCCAAACGTCCGATGGTATCGGTAGGGGCTGCTGTCGTACAACACGCCCCGTCTCCACGCTGAGTTGCACGAGTGTCGCGCTTCGCGTTGCGTAGTAGAGAATCTTCATTGCGGGATCAAAGTCGACCCAACCAAGGGGAACCTCCGAGACTACACCGCGCCAGATAGGGGTGCCGGATGTGTCTAGTACGATGTGCTCTGCACCCACGCTGTAGCCGATACACGCGCCGCTCGAGCAAACCGAGACATTCTCACTCGCATTCTGGTCCCCCGTGATCTCCGTTCTCTTGCCGCTGTCAAGGTTGATGGTTGCGGCCAGGCGAGGCTCGACTCCTACGTCGTCTTCATCCCGGCGATACACCAGGAGGACATTGGAGGAACCTTTTTCCATGCGCATCGACGTGATTTGAGGTCCGGGCTCGGTCAGCCGCCAGACTTCGCGCGCTGCACCGAGCGACTTCAGAAGGGGGGAGCGAACCTCGGGGAGGATGCGGCCGAAATGCGTTTGGCTGAGGTGGGCCGCCTCCACTGCCGATAGGAGCGCCTCGTACTGTCTGGGGGTATCGATCGTCGCCTCTACGTTCTGGCCGGCGGCGAGTAGCGCGATCGTTTGCGTTCTCTCCGCAGCCTGCAAGAACAACTGAAGTCCGAACGCGATCGCAACACAAGCGGCGGCGACCAGCACTGCACGAAGAGCAAGAACGAGTCTCAGGCGGGTGCGGCTGGCCTCGATAAAGGTAATCTCGGTGCGAGCCAGGCTTTCGCCAAAGGCAGCTTGCACGCGCCGCGCTCGGTCGCGCCGGATGCGATCGAGCCATAAGGTACTAGGGTTCTTTGCCCGTCTCCACTCGTCCGCGGCTTGCGTCAGCTGGCGCAGATCAACGATGAGCCGAGCATCGGTCCGCACCCAGTCAAGAAGACGATCCCAGCCAAAAATCAGGGCGTCATGAGCCAGTTCTAACCGACCCTGTGGTCGGTCGTGCGGAACTGTCGAGTCGGGTTGAAGATCGTGCTCCTGCGCCTCGGAAACTAGGAGTCGCTGTTCAACCAGGCTCTCGAGGAGACGATCGATCCTGGAAGCCTCGCGCGGATCATTCACGTCGAATTCCCAGCGAGGCACACGCCGCCTTGCAAACTCTCCGGACTCCACCGAAACGAGGCGCTGCAGCAGCCGACGCGCAACTGGAACCAGGATGCCGCCATCGCTCTCGATCAGGTGGTTGGCGCGAATACGAAGTGCCCCAGGAACGCCGCCTTCGAGCGCGTCGTAGTCCTCTCGAGAGATGGTCCTGTCACCGCTTCCCCGCGTGAGGTAGTGGCTATACATCTCGCTCAATGCGAAGGAGAGTAGCGGGAGAGCTCCAGGCGCGTTGACGACCTCATCGGCAAGCTGATTCACCAGCTGATCAGACTCAAATCGCAGCACCTTGACGGCTGCAGGCATCTGGATGACTTGGCGAAGCTCTTCGTGAGTCATGGGGGGAACAACGAACCGTGCGTCGGTCCATCGCGGACCTAGCGCCGACTGAGCGAACAGCGGTTCAAATTCCGAGCGGACGGTAAATATCACGCTCAGCATCTCGGGTGCCTCGGCGAGCGCGACAGCTATCGACTCCAGGAAGCGAACGCTCGTCTCCCTATCCCGATTCTGGGTCAGGAGTTCCTCGGCCTGATCGATGACGAGTAGGATATCCCGCCCATCGTCTTGCGCATTCACCCACTCAGCCAGCGCGTGCTGGTTCGTTTGAAAGTCCGCTTCTTTGATGTGGGCGCGCTTGCCGCTTTTGATCTGGAGGGCCGAGACTAAGCTGGTGAATGGTGCAGGCCCCGGTCTGAACACGATGGGCTCGATAGTGGGAGGAAGTCTGGGCAACAACCCAGCGCGGATGAGGCTCGATTTGCCGATGCCGGATGGCCCTGACACCACGACCAACCTCTTGGGGGGAGATTGCGGTCGTCCCTCGGATGCGGCGACCCCCATCACCCGATCAACGAGTTTGTCAACCACGCGGCCCCTGCCGAAGAACAAGTCGGCTTGCGCGACTTCGTAGGGCTTGAGTCCCCGCCACGGGTTTGCTTCAGGGTTCAACGTCGGTGCGGAAGGAAGGTCCAGGTCTTCCCCAGGAACCAGGAACAGGAACTCGCCTCGGCGATGCTTCCTCATGGGCCAGATTACGGGCGCCTGCCTAAGCGGCGGAGGCAGTAGTTCATCCTGCAGGTAGAGAAAGAGCTCGGTGGCGGTAATCACGCCGTCCTTGGCGCCCGAAGAGTTCGGTCGATCGGCCGGTCCATCCAGCCCGCGTAGGAGTGCGCGTGCAAATGGTGAGTGCTCGCGTCCATCGCCCCTCTTACCCAGCGGTTCACCGGCGACTACGTCGATAGCCTTCTGGTCATGGGCCGCTGAAGCGATCGCCTGCCAAGCATGGTCTTGGATCAGCCACGAGTAACGCTCTTGATGCAGGTTCACAGGAGTAAGCGCTAGGTCGCGCGTGCTGGACCAGCGAAATGATCCGGCGAAGCAGCAGTCCAGAATGACGAGCACGTGACGGCACGGCAAGTTGGAAAGCGCCTCGTCCAGTTCGACCATTGGGAGGTAGTGCTCGGTCGAGCCTCGATCTGCATCGTGGGGCAAAAGATACCCACGGGGTCCATCCTCGCCTTCAACTGCTATTCCATGGCCAGCGAAATAGAACAGAAGCCGATCCTCGGCCTCGATACGCGCCGGCAACTTCTTGAGAAGGTCGCGTAGCCCTGCAAGCGTGGCGTCCGTGTCGGTCAACACCTCGACTACGAAGCCATGGCGCTCGCTCAAAAGCTCCGCCAGCTTCTCGGCGTCTGCTACTGGGGTTTGAAGCTTGGGAACGCCATTCCCGTAGCTCTCAACGCCAATCACAATCGCCAAACTGCTACGGAAACCGGAAGGGGCACTCATGATGTTCTGGCAAGGCTACGCCAAGTCTCCCCTAAAGCTTAAGTTCAATGCCGGCTCTACCTCCCCAGCGTCTAACTTCTATTGAAGTACCGGAGACCAGGGCGCGGGACAAACTACTTTTTCTGCGGTGATTCCGAAACTGCGCGCGCAGGGCATCGTCCCCTTCCTGATGCGCGTGGGAGGATGACTCAGTCTAGCGCAGCTAGAAGCGCGTTCCGCCCAACGTCGGAGCTAAAGAATGAAACGTGATCGCAGGCCACTTCAGTAACCTGCGGATCCGGGACGCGGGCGCTCGGCACCGGCTTGGCGCTGGTAACGCTAACCGCGATGTCGTTAGGCGCTCTCAGAAATGCCAGTGAAGTCGCGGCATGCAGCATCTTCTGAGGAGATATCTTGGAAAGCAGCCTCTCAAGTCTGCCACCTTCAGCGGCTGCCGGAATGAGGGAAGTGTCTCCCACCAACAGGACGTAAGGGACCTTAGGATCGCCGCTCTGCCCAAGTTCGGCCAAGAGGGGTGAACCTGGCGCCATTTCATCGAGCATTACGTCCACGGTTTCGACCGCTCCTACCAGGTCTGCGAGGGCCTTCACTGGCCAGGCGACCTCGGGAAGAGCTGGCAATGGCGACGTGGAATTTGCACTAGCATGGCGGCTAACCGGGCAACATTGGCGCTTGCCCGCGGCGGAACCATACGGAACGATACGGGAAGGTTCGTCGATATGTGCCCACGAAAAACATAATGAAATCAATGCTTTGAGGTTGCCCTCCGGGCCCACCATTCAGTCTGCTCGATTTCCGGGTTTTTTTTCACCCGTCTCAGAATAGCGTACATTTCCGTAGGTTAGCACCGAGTAGTGGGCAACACTTGGCTGAGACTCCGCAGTGAGCGTCCAAAACACCTGATTTTTTGGCTGTCGGTCTCTGTCGGACGAATTCCGTAGCCAAGTGTTTGGCAAAGCGATGGTTGGCTGATCAGCCAGATGCACGCCGGATTGTGTCAGAAGCCGAGGAGTGCAGCCTGGCTGGTCCAGGCGTGCGGCAGGTCCGAGACCCGTGAGAGCCTGTGGGCCGTCAGTTCGACAGGTTGATCACCAGCAACAATACTGGCAGCAATTTTCGGGGCGAGGAAAGCGAGGGATAGAAGGCGGCTTACCTCGGATGTATGGGTGCCGTTGAGCATGGCAACGTCGGTGAGGCTGCGGTTGGCTCCGTCCGTAAGCTGCTCTAGGTACAGGCGGGCTCGACGCACAAGGTCGATCAAGGCGCCATCGGGTTCTTGGCTGATGTTGGACCCGTCTGTAAGCACGATCCGCGTCTCGACACCGCGTCGCTTCATACCGATTGGACATTCGATCGAAGTTACCTGGGCGCTATCGTTGGGAGGCAGAGTACGGTCGAGAAGCAATTCCGATAGCGAGCGGCGATTGAGTTCGATCGTCAACGATCCGGGCTTGAGGGTGATCCTCCGAACGATCTTTTGAAGCATAAATCGCTTCGCTTCCGCAGTGTCTGATGCCCAGCACGACCGCATCACTTCTGCCCGCCGCATCGCCGACTGAGTTTCGCCAGCGTCGGCCCATTGCTGAATCCAACCAGAGAGTTGGGCCTGATCACTGAGAATTCGATTCAGGCGATGCTCAACAACTGATTCAAGTGCGGGCGCTGGAAGACGCCAACCCGATGACCCTTTCCGGCGTTCATCGATGAACTGTTTTGAGACATAGTAGCGGTAGCGAACACCTTCTTTTTTCGCGTGAACCGACCGCAATTTCTCACCCGCTTCATCGAAGAGCAAATGAGGTTGCGTGACATTGGAATCGCTTCGCCGCCGCGGCGCCTGCGCGGCGAGAAGTGCCTGAGCCTCCTCGAACGTGGCCGACGTGACGATCGGCTCATGCTCTCCATCGTAGACCTGATCCTTGTGCCTGATCTTGCCGATGTAGACCGGATTCGAAAGAAGGTGGTAGAGGTTGCCGCGACCAAACGGCATGGTGACGCCAACTGATCCGTCTTTGCATTGTCGTGTCCTTGCCGAGAGCCCGTCACTCGCAACCTCATCGACAAGATCCCGGACCGACTTCAGGGCGAGATAGCGATCGAATAGGTGTCTAACTGTTTGCGCTTCGGTTTCGTCAATGCTTACGGTACTCGACGCGATAGCCCAGGGGCACCACGCCGCCCATCCACATGCCTTTCTTCTTCGATGCGGCGATCTTGTCGCGGATACGCTCTGCTGTGACCTCTCGCTCGAACTGAGCGAAGGACAAAAGCACGTTGAGCGTAAGCCTGCCCATTGAGGTGGTGGTGTTGAACTGCTGCGTCACCGACACGAAAGAAACGGAGCTGGCATCGAAGATCTCGACGATCTTGGAGAAATCCATCAGCGACCGGGTAAGGCGATCGATCTTGTAGACCACCACCACATCGACTTTTTTGTCCCGGATGTCCTGGAGGAGACGCTGCAGGGCAGGGCGCTCCATCGTGCGCCCGATATGCCGCCGTCGTCATAGTGGTCTGGCACCAGCTTCCAGCCAAGACCTACTTGCGAAGCGATGAAGGCCGCACAATCTTCGCGCTGGCATCGAGTGAGTTGAACTCCTGATCCAATCCCTCTTCGGTCGATTTTCGTGTGTAGATGGCGCAGTTGAGGCGAGGCGTCATTGTCATAGCCCAAAGAACCTCGGGCCAGACCAACGGGCGCCGGTAATGCGGCGGGCGACAGCTGACAGCGATCCGTACGTCTTGCCGTCAAGCACGAAGCCGTCGTCGACAACTTCGACGATGTGCATTCGCCCATTCCACTCCCGCATCAGGCGGGAGCCGACTTTTGGCGGAAGAGATCGTAGCGACGACTTCAATGCCCTACCCGATAACGCTGGCCGGGCTAATGGAACTCCGTCCTGGCGATCCGGCCTACTATTGCTCGGGCGGATAGCATTCGCGTTGGTCCCACGCGTGGTGCCTGTCCCGAGTGTTTTCTTGAGGGTCGAAGGCAAACCACCCAGTCGCTTGGCCTGGAGATGCCAGGTAGCTGACCGTTCAAGCAACCCACGTTTGACCCCTTTGGGTGGCGGGCAGCCATAAGCCCTCGCCCAAGCTGCTGACAGTTCGTCGCGCGTGAGATCGCCGACCCCGGCGATCTCACCATCCAAATCAAGTCGCTTGCGCATCGAGGTCAACCTGCACCCTCCGTCTTTGGCAAGGCGATATCGCCGCTGTCCGTCCTTGCCCGTTTCGCTGAGGACTTCGTGGCCGAGCTTCTTCTTGACGGTGCCGGAGAGGAAGCCCCGCACCGAATGCGCTTGCCATCCCGTCGCATCGATCAGGGTTTGGATTGTAACGCCTTTTGCCGACGTCAGCTTCTTGAGGACGATTTCGGTTTTGGTGGGCGCTGCGGTCGCTTCGTCCTTGGCTTTTTTGTCCGTCACCAAGGCCGCAGTACTAATCTTCTGGCGCGACTTTCGGGTGGCCGAGGTGCTCTGCTTGAGTTTGGTTGCTGTCCCGTCGGCCTGGGCCTCGTCAGCAATGGCCGTGATGTCATTGAGGGTTGCCATCTCAAATCTCCGTCAGGTTCAAAGCCCAGACTATTCCGGCGCTTGTACTGACTGAAGCCCGCTCCCGGGGGGCTGGAGAAGTCGCAGGGTTTTTGCATGCGCTGCTGTCACCAACCAATGCTTCGTTGTGAGATGAAGTCCAGTCGAAAATTTTCCGAATGGAATGGCAGTTCTGCGCCCGATGTCGGCCGTAGAAGTCGATCATTGACGTTGCCCGGAAGCAGACGTTGCCGGCGACCACCCTGGACATCGTAGCGCGATTTCGCGACATTCGGACAATTCTCAAAAGCTGCCCTTCGCGCAACGACTCGAATAGACCCGGAGCGGTCGAAGATTGGCACGCCTCTTCCGAAATCGAGTAGCCCAGCCGAGAGACTCGCGGATGGTGGCTTCAGGAATCCGCCTTCCAAGCACGTGAATGTTGAAGTCCTCACCGAGCGGGAAGCGCCACCAACCGACTGCCTTCTTACACAACAGAGCAGAAGCGGTTGCTCACAAGAGCTTCACGGCACATTTGCTCGACATTCCCTCACGCGCGTGAGTTTAAGTTATTACACGCGTGGGTTCAAATTTACACGCGCTGGTTTAAGTTACTACACGCGTGGATTTAAGTTCTTCCTTCGGCAACTATAAGTACTTAGGGGTTCTTTGTCAAACCCCCGCAGTAAAAATAATTCGTAAGCTAGAAGGAACCTCCTTGCTCTGGACCGGTTTTGCGAGTCCGTAGCGGGGAAATCTCAGTGTTCCCCCGCGGCTCATACCCCAAAGGAGAAAAACCATGGATAACGAACTCGAGCTACGCGAACTTCGCGACGACGAACTGGACCTGGTTTCCGCTGGGATTCATAGGCTTGGTCACGGGTCGTTTATCGATGCTACCGTCGTCGTCAGGGACATCGAAGTGCACGACATTAACGTTTCAGCGAACGCGCTAAGTAGCGGCGTGGTTGTCCAACGCTGAGCAACGGCGTGGCATTCCCACAGATGGACCAAGCACGTTGCCCTTCCCGTCGTTGACGGGAGGGGCCTCCTACAAGTCTTTCCGAAGAGGTGCTGACGCCGTTGAAACCCGAGCGGGCCCTGTTCCGACCCGAGGCGGTCGAACATCAGAGATCGCAGCGCCAGTGGGGCCACGTGGCCCCACTTCAGCCGCCGTCGATCAAGATCATGGCCTGGGGCGGGGTGGCAATTGTCGGCGCGTTTTTTATATTCCTTATCCTCGCACCATATGCCCGCAAAGAAACCGTCATTGGCTATCTCACCCCGACCGAGGGAATGGCGCGGGTGTTCGCGGCGCAGCCGGGTGTGATTCGGGCCGTCCATGTGAGCGAGGGTGACGTCGTCGAGCAGGGAAAGCCGCTCCTTACTATCGATACGGGCCAGATCTCAGGGAGCGGCGAGGACGTGAATGCAGCCGTCCTAAGGGCGATGCGGAGCCAGCGCGGTCTTATACAGGATCAAATCAGCGGCGAGGAGCGTCGCACACGCACCGAATCGGATCGCTTGAGAGCGGTCATCCGCGGACAGGAGGCGGAGATTTCCTTCCTGAAAGACCAGGTCGACATTCACGAGCAACGCATCCGGCTTGCCGAGACGATGATCCAACCTGCCGCAGACCTTAGCGCCAAAGGCTTAATGCCCCGGGACGAGCATGTTCGAAGGCAGGAGGCGTTGCTCGAGCAACGTCAAAGCCTGAACGCTCTCCGCCAGCAGATTTCCGTGCGCCAGAGCCAGATCACTGAGACCCGTTACACGCTTGATCAGGTGCCGATAAGTGCCACTGAGCGCACCCAGGAGCTTCGGCGTAATCTCGAAGCGCTCGAACAGCAGATCGCCGAGGTCGAAGGACGACGCTCCTATGTCGTTCGCGCACCGCGATCCGGCCGCGTTTCCGCCCTGTATGCCACTGAAGGCCAGGTAGCAGATCCGCGTCTGCTGCAGATGGTGATTGCCCCTCCGACCGCCGTGCTCGAGGCAGAGTTGTTCGTCCCAACCCGAGCGATCGGTTTCGTGCGTATCGGCCAACCCGTACGAATTCTCTACGAGGCCTTCCCGTACCAAAGTTTCGGCACCTACAAGGCGCGCACGGTTCGGGTCGCCCACACGGTACTGACAAAGGCGGACGTGGCAGTACCGCTTCCTATCGAGGAACCTGTCTACCGGGTCACGGCAGCACTCGATCGTCCTGACATCGACGCCTATGGCCAGAAGGTGCCACTTCAGCCAGGCATGGTGTTGAAGGCCGATATAATTCTCGAGGAGCGGTCACTGATGACGTGGCTCATCGACCCCTTGCTCAGTGCCCGTCGATGAGTGCGGTAGCAATTCCGCTACGTGGCCGGTCCCGCCTGCCGGTCATAGTTCAGGCCGAAGCCGCCGAATGCGGCCTGGCCTGCCTAGCCATGATCGCCTGTTACCATGGGCACCAGACGGACCTGAACGCGCTCAGGCGACGGTTTCCAGTGTCCCTGAAAGGCGTCACTCTGCGCGGGCTGATCCAACTCGCAGCCAATTTGCATCTGTCATGCCGGGCAGTGCGGCTTGAACTTGGGCAACTAAACCAACTCCGGTTTCCAGCTGTCCTGCACTGGGACCTTAATCACTTCGTCGTTCTAAAGTCCGTCTCCCGGCGCGGCCTCGTCGTGCACGATCCGGCCTCGGGAGTCCAAAGCTACTCGTTTGAGGAGGCATCCGCGCACCTCAGCGGCGTTGCCGTCGAGATTACCCCCGCGGAAGAATTCGCGCGTGCCGACGAGCGCACCCGTCTGCCGTTCAGGGCCTTCTGGGGCCACATTCAGGGCGCGCCGCATGCGGTCGCGCAAATTCTCGCGCTCTCGGTGGTGTTGGAACTGCTGGTGATCGCTGCTCCGTTCTACATGCAGCTTACCATAGACGAAGTCATCGCCCGTGGTGATGTAGACCTTCTCGTGGTTCTCGCCTTGGGCTTTGGCCTTCTGGCCGCAATATCAGTGCTGTCTACAGCCCTTCGTTCGCACATCGTGCTGCTTTTGCAGAACACTTTGCATTTCCAGATGGGTGCCCGACTCTTCGGCCATCTCGTGCGCCTGCCGCTGTCGTTCTTTGAGAAGCGTCACATAGGTGACGTGCTGTCGCGGTTCGGTTCATTAGAGCCGATCCGCAACATCATGGCAGAAGGCTTGATCATTGGCTTCGTGGACGGCCTGATGGCAGTCGCTACTCTCGTCATGATTTTCGTCTACAGCCCGCTACTCGCCTTTGTTGTGGTGGGTGCGGTGGTGCTCTATGCGGCAGTTCGTTTGGCGCTCTACCCCGTTCTGCGCAGCCGCAGCGAGACTGCGATCCAGACGAGAGCGCAGGAGAACTCGACGTTCATCGAGACGGCGCGCTCGGTCCAGAGCCTCAAACTTTTCAATCGCGAGGAAGAGCGTGAGGGTCAATGGCTCAATCGTTTCGCGGATGTCGTCAATGCAAACGTGCGCCTTGGAAAGGCGCGGATCACCTTCAAAACCCTGAACGACACGATCTTTGGACTGGAGAACGTTCTTATCGTATTTCTCGGGGCCAAGTTGGTGTTGGGGGGCAGTCTAACGGTGGGCATGCTCTTCGCCTTCATGGCGTATAAGCGACACTTCAGCGAGAAAATGATCCTCCTTGTCGAGAAGGCTATCGAGTTCCGACTTCTGAACCTGCACCTTGAGCGCCTTGCAGATATTGCGCTGACGCCTCCGGAACGAGGCCAAGAAATCCCCCTCGTTCAGGATAGACTTATCAAGGGCAGTATAGAGCTCCGTGACGTCTGCTTCCGCTATGCTGAGACCGAGCCACTGGTCCTGGAGAATGTCAGTCTAACCATCGAACCAGGAGCCTTCGTCACCATCATGGGGCCATCGGGAGGTGGCAAGACTACCTTGGTGAAAGTCATCCTGGGCCTTCTGGAGCCCACCACTGGCGAGGTGCTGGCTGACGGGATCTCCCTGCATGTGATTGGCGTTCGTACCTATCGAGAGCAGGTTGGTGCGGTCATGCAGGACGACCAGCTCCTGTCCGGATCGATCGCCGACAATATCTGCTTCTTCGATCCCGCTTTCGACCACGATCATATGGTGGAATGCGCCAGGATGGCCCGGATCCACGATGAGATCTCGGCCATGCCTATGGCATACAATACGCTAATCGGCGATATGGGGAGTTCTCTATCCGGCGGCCAGAAGCAACGTGTCCTACTGGCACGCGCTTTGTACAAGCGACCGAAAATGCTGGTACTAGACGAGGGCACCGCGCATCTCGATGTCGAAAATGAACGACGCATTAACGCGAGCTTGACGGACCTCGCGATCACGAGGATCAGCGTGGCACACCGGCCAGAGATGATGGCAGGCGCGGATCGGATCATCGAGATTGCCCGCACCGTACGCGACCGCCCTTGGTCGGGACGCTCGAGGTCGACCTCGTCCAAATCGAAGGCGACTGGTCCTCCGAGGCGCCGGCGCAGATCTGCTTGAAAACATCCACCAGGCTCGCTATCGCTGCCGATCAGTGCCCATCAGTGCCCATCAGTGCCCATCACCGCCCCTCAGTGCCCACCTGAACTGCCCACCGGATTGCGGGCACTTCCGTTCAAGTCACGCCTGGACGGAGGATCAGTCATGGGTGAATGTAAGGGTAAAGGCTGAGCGACGTGCGATAACGGACATAGCTGGTGTCGACACCGCTCTCGACATTGCCCTGATTAGACGAACGTCAAACCCGTCCCATACTCCCTCCGCATCCCCCGCTGTGCAATTGGTCAATCAACCGGATCGATGTCTCGGTTCGGATGATCGCTGCCTCATGCACGACCATCCGCTACTGCGACCTCGCCCGTATGGCTGTCGGCCACAGAGGATGCCTTGCTACCGCCCGAAAGCTTACATCACCGAAGACAAATCTGTAGGTCGATGTTGCCGACAAAGCCGACACAGTACGGCGGGCGGCTCGATCAATCAGCTACGCCACCGCAACGCATCGATGAGCGCACGTAGAGCGGACGGCATATGCCTGCGGCTCGGGTGATAGAGATGCGAGCCAGAAAAAGCACGGACCAATCGTCCAGCACCGCATCGGCTTGATCGCGTTATGGGCGGCGGTTGGCGCGAATGTCGGCTATCAGGTCGCCTGATAGCCTCAGGAATTACCGTATTGGATCCAGTCCGCTGGTTCCGGTGAAGGTCCGCTTTCCGGGAGCAAATTTGAGCCGGGAATATCCCACTAGGGTCAGAACAGCTGGTTCAGGGGAACGTCCGCTTCCGCGCCGCCAGATCGATCCCGGAAGGTCTCGAAAGGGTCAGTTCACGTCGATGCATGGGGGGCCTGAATGTCCGCTTCTCACATTCCAGGCCTCGAAGCCGCAAGTCCGCTTCCGTGAAGAGTTTCGGGCGCCGGCAGGCGTACGAAAGTCCCCGAGGAAGGAACCCGCGGGCCACGGGCGGTGGGCTATGGGGATTTCGATTTGCGACTGATGTCGGCGATGGTGCGACCGCCGCCGGGAAGCGGGGGGATAGATGTGGACAGGCCGCTTCGTTGCGCCTCCGTGCGGTGTTGTCGGCCCGGCGCGCGGCTGGGCGCGGCTCTGTCGGCCTCGATGAACACGATGGGCACATGTGGATCCGTTGCCGGGGGTTGAGGGCCTGCGGTTGAACTCTTGACCTTTCCGTGCCGGGTCATGAACAGTTCTCCGGGTTAGTCGTGGTCTGGTTCGGCGGTCCGCGGGGCTGCCTCCAGCGTTGGAACACCTCGATGACGATCATGCGTCCGCCACAGCAGGGGCATGGCGGCCGGAAGTCCTCCGGTTCGCCTGGTGTCTCGTCATTGGGGCGCGGCGACGGCCAGCAGTTCGCGGGCGAGCGCGAGGCTAGCCTTGCGGGCGGAGCCGGCGAGCAGGCCGTAATGCCGGATGCGATGGAAGCCACGCGGCAGGACATGGAGCAGGAAGCGACGGATGAACTCGTCGGTTGCGAGCGTCGTGACCTGCTGGCGATCGGCGCCGTTGAGCCGGTAGTCCTTGTAGCGGAAGGTGACGCGGCTCTCGTCGAAGGCGATCAGGCGGCTGTTCGAGATTGCGACCCGGTGGGTGTAGCGCGACAGATAGGCGAGCACCGCTTCCGGTCCGGCGAAGGGCGCCTTCGCATAAACCAACCCAGCGCTTCTTCCGGACGGCAGCAAGGTGCCGCAGGAATGCCCGCCGCTCGGTCAGGAGCGCCATCGACCCGAAGAAGCTGAGCCGGCCCGCCTCGTGCAGCGCGATCAGCCGGGTGAGGAACAGGCGACGGAACAGCTTGCCGAGTACGCGTACCGGGAGCAGGAAGGCCGGCCGCGACGAAACCCAGCGCTTCCCGTCGAGCGCCATGCCGCCGCCCGGCACGATCATGTGGACATGCGGATGGTGGGTCATTGCCGAGCCCCATGTGTGGAGCACGGCGGTGATGCCGATGCGCGCGCCGAGATGCTTCGGATCGGCGGCGATGGTCACCATCGTCTCCGATGCCGCCTTGAACAGCAGGTCATAGACCAGCGCCTCGTTGTGGAAGGCGGTGTCGGCGATCTCGGCCGGCAGCGTGAACACGACATGGAAGTAGCCGACCGGCAGCAGGTCGGCCTCGCGCTCAGCCAGCCATGTCCGCGCCGCCGCGCCGTGGCACTTCGGGCAGTGCCGGTTGCGGCAGGAGTTATAGGCGATCCGCCATTGGCCGCAGTCCTCGCAGGCCTCGACGTGACCGCCGAGCGCTGCGGTGCGGCAATGCTCGATCGCCGACATGACTTTGAGCTGGCCGAGGCTGAGGTGCCTTGCATGTACGGCCCGGTAAGCGGGGCCGACAGCGCGGAAGATGTCGGCGACCTCGACCGAGGCGCGCACTGCTCAGCCGTCGGGCGAGATCTCTGCCTCCTTGAACAGCCCGAGCTTGTCGAGCGGACTCGTGACGGTTCCAGACGCACAGATTGAGCAGATCGCCGAATATTTGTTTGCCTGCCAATGTGGTCTCCGCAATATCACGCCAGTCCATGCATACGAAGGCGATCGCGCCCGGCTTGCACGAACCCGCAATCAGTGAGAACGACTGCTCCAGGAATTTTGCGAACTCGTCGTCAGACATTTCGCCGGATGCCATGGTAAATTCCCGGTGGTTCGTCTTGCCAAGACCACTGACGTGTCCGCCGATCGGAACATTGTAGGGTGGGTCGGTAAAACAGACGGACGCTTTCTCGCCCTGCATCAACGTCTCGAAATCCTCTGCCGAAAGC
Organism: Mesorhizobium sp. WSM4850; assembly: GCF_055811735.1. NCBI lineage: Bacteria > Pseudomonadati > Pseudomonadota > Alphaproteobacteria > Hyphomicrobiales > Phyllobacteriaceae > Mesorhizobium > Mesorhizobium sp. WSM4850. The sequence goes on from NZ_JBVVPV010000028.1 coordinate 78,188, forward strand.
GCGTTGCCGCAAAGCAATCGATGATCGCCAAGGAGAAACATGTCGCCAGGCCGCGCTACAGCTGGTCCCGACGATTTCTCTGGAAGAGCGGGCTCGTCATCCACCTCATCGTCCCGATTGTCCGGCGAGAACTCGCCGATGATCACATCGACCTCAGGGATGTCGAAGCCAGTGAGCGCCACGTCGAAATCGAGGTCAACCAGCGCCTGCAGTTCAATGGCAAGGATCTGCTTGTCCCAACCGGCTTTCTCGGCGAGGCGGTTGTCGGCAACGATATAGGCGCGTTTTTCGGCAGCGCTGAGATGGGTGATGGAAAGGGTCGGCACCTCCTTCCATCCTATCAGACGAGCTGCGGCAAGACGGCCATGACCCGCTAGGACGTTGTTGTTTTCATCGACCAGAACGGGGTTGGTGAAGCCGAATTTCTTGATGCTATTGGCTATCTGGTTGATCTGCTTTTTTGAGTGGGTCCTTGCGTTGTTGGCGTAGGAGATGAGTGCGTCGATCGAAACGGTGTTGATTTTGCCGGCCATGAGATCCTCTGAATGTCCATGCGCCTTGCAGCTGGCAACGCGCTTGTCCAAGAGAACTCGCAGGATCAGCGATTCGAAAAAACCACCGAAAACGGCTATACCCGAAATTCACAGGGTGGTGAATCAGTGAGGTTGGAGGTGGGATTCACAAATCACCGATTTTGTGCAAGTATGGGGCGGCAAAAAAATTTGTCGGTGTCTTTGAGGCAGTTAGAAAATACGGCGGTTCTTTTTGTTCTGACCAATCGGAATTATCTTCCGGGCGGTTTCCACTGCTAGCACAGCAGGAAGCTCAAAGAGTTCATCGATCAAGAAAAGTCGGAAATCGAGCCCCCCAAGGGCAAAAGCGCATTGCCTAGATCGCGTTCTGGGTGAGGCGCGAAGCCAACGATCTGGCTTCATGCGGCGTCAGCCGGCTAAGTGCCAGACGTAGCGATTCACAGAGCGCGTCCAGATTCGGATCGCCGCCTTCGGAGCCTGTGTGGCGGTGTGCTCGATGCTGGAAGAAAAGGCAGAGCCAAAGATCCAGCGCACTGCCTTCCCATTTGCCAGTCTTGCGGGCCTGCGCCGACATGGTGAGGGCAAGGTCGGCAAGGGGGTTCATTCCTCCGGTGGCCTCATACCCGTTCAGAAAATGGGCAAAGCGGCCCGACTGATCCCAGTCGAATGGCGTGGGCATCGCCGAGAAGTCGCCCTTCAGGGCCTGCCGTTCCCATTTGAGAAGCCTTTTCATTCGGCGGCCTCCTTCAGCACACTGAGCCGCGGCCGGACCAAGGAGACAAATCGATTTGCCCTGTCGCAGAGCCAGTCGAGTTGCTGTTCGTCGCCCGCAAATTCCGATCGTGACCTGAACAGTCCAAGCTCGGCATAAAATGGTGCGATGGATTTAAACCTGACAGTCAGGTCAAGCCCGCTTTCGGCACGCATGCCTGCAATGTCGCTGTTGAACTCGTCAAAAAGGATTTGCCCGTCCTCATCTTTGAACGCCAGGAACAGCCCGACCTCAGCCTTGATGCCGGTGGAGCGAAAGCCAGTTATCCACCCGAGCGGCTTGGGTAGCGGAATCCTGACCCAATTGTCGCCGCCGTGGCGCGCAGGCAACTGGTCGGCATGTTGAACACACGATTGACGCTACGCCGACTGCCGCGTTCCGGATCGACAACGCTTTCCATAGCTTCGTCGAGGAGGGGGTTGGCACCTTCTGGAGCTGCCAGTTGGAGTGGCATGCCACCGCCGTCGACGAAAACCCTCTGCTGGAGAACTTCGGTGCGTAGCTGGCACGGAAGGCAGTACAACCAGGTTTCCGGAGGCCGCCTGCCAAAGCTGGATCTCAAGCAATGTCAGCTGCGCCAGGCCGGCGCCTTGCGAATTTAAATGCTCGGCAATCGCGTGCGTATCCGAGCGGATGCCATCTCCGGCGATAATGAGCTGAAAGTCACCGAGCTTCAGTGACCTCGTTACGGCATCGACGAAAGCGGCCTCTTCAAGCTCAGGCCACTTTGCCTTCGCCAGGTCGAAGATCGGATTTTGTTCTGCAACGGCCAACTTGCGTTTCAGCCTCGCGGTCAGATCGCCAAAGCTCCAGCGGCGCAGTAGGGCGGCATATTCGACGATTTGTGCCATACCTCGCGGCGTGCCTGCGGATTGCGCCAAAGCTTGCATTCAATAATGACCAGTCGGCCGGTCCTTACCACGCCCAGAATATCCGCGAACACTGTCCCGGCTGCACGAGGAATGGCGAGTTCCCGGCACACGGGGACGACATCGCCCCCACCGCCATCAAGGCGATTGGCCACGATCAAGGCGGGATACCGAAACAGCAAGTCTTGCAGCCAATGCTCGTCATAAGCATGCTGCGACAGAGCATTCGACCCCGGCGTTTGGCCTGAGGCAAGCATTGCGTTTCGCATTAGAGATCGGCGGGCCAATGGTTCGGTAACTGTCGAATTGAAGTCAGAAAATAATAAGGCACTCATTTCAAGATCTCCATCGAAACATGTCGTCATGAAGGTGGAAGTCATCATTGAAGCATTCCGAAATATCGTTTCGAAAAATCCCGACAAGTTCATAACAATTTGTAGATGGACCTGCGCTCGTTGTGTTGGAACAGTCAGCTCGAATTGTCGGTGTCAATTTCTTCCGGCGAGCGAATTGGCTGTTAAGAGCTGTTTCAAAAGTCGCTCCGGCGAGTCATGTGGTAGTGGTTTCGAGAGCCGGAGCGCAGCGGACATTTGGGTCCGTTAGCACCGGAAGCGCAGAAAACGCCATCAGTTGGTCGTCGGAGCAGAATTTACAAACAGGCTCTTAGCCAAGCACACTGCGTCCAAGGAGCCGCGCGCCGAGCAATTGCCGCCGGAGACCTTTGCCGCGTTCAAGGCCGCCTTTGCCAAGGGCCGCTACTTCAACGAGCACATCCGCAATCACTTCCGCTGCCGTCTGGTTGGACCGGCGGTCGACTGAGCAGCATCAGCGGACGATCTCCTTTTGGCAGGGATGCGGCTCGATCGTCGTGGCCGTCCGGCTAGCCCTTTGCGAGCCAAGGTCGGACATCGGAACGAAAGGCGGATTCGCGAATTCTACTGCTAGATAATCGGAATCGTCGCCCATGAGGCTCGCGACTCTCCACCTTGAAACTGCGAGATACGGCGACATATATCGCGCCGCAAGGCTTGTGCGGCTGAGGCAACAAATGATTCGGCACATCAAGCGCACTGACGCCTCGGCTCAAAAAGTCGAGCAAGCGCTGGCTAGTCTGGCCGAAGCAAACACACCCATGGACCGGCTTGCGCGGCATCAGTAGGGCCGCGCCTATGTGCGCTCACGCCCGACGACGTAAGGAAGGCCTTCGAGGCTGCTGCCGAGGAGGAGGGGTTCCTCCAACTCGGGCTCACTCGCGTGCGCGCTGTTGAAACACCGGATATGTCGCACACTTTCAATTCACAGGCTGCAGCGGTTGATGCTCGGGCTTCGCATGATGAAGCACCTGGCCGAGATCGCGCATATCGAAATCCTGTCCGCATATGGGGCAATGCTCGTAATGCTCCGCCGCAGGCTTGATCGGCTGATCGTGGTCCTTGCCTCGAAAATCCCGTGCCTTCGTTGCTGGTCCGGTACCTCATTCCGCTCCCGCAATGCCCTCGCGGCTCTATGAGGGCTGACCCGATCGTTGCCCTTGGCCTTGATGAGCTCGCGGACCTGCTCGATTGTCACACCCATTCTCGCGAGCGAAATATTCCACGTCGTAATCGTCGTCGGCGGACACGCGATTGCGATCGCGCAAGTCTCGCTTGCTCTTGCCGTCGGCCATGTCGCTCTCCTGGTCAGATCAACCGCGACGTCGAGGTTCATCTTTGTTGGATGTCGGCGAGACGGCATTTACCTCAAGCGGTTCGATCACCAGGGACAGG
>NZ_JBVVPV010000029.1:0-79967 GCF_055811735.1 Mesorhizobium sp. WSM4850
CTCTTGCCGAAAATCTTCTGGCAGAAACCTCAATGTTCAGAAACACGCGAAATCAATGGGATGTAGGCGGCGCATACGGTACAGACGCCCGTTCTCATGCAGGTAGTTCACGAAAGTGTAGGCTGATCGCGGGTTTACCAGCGTGACCAAATCCTTGAAGTGGCTGACCTGGAGCTCCGAGAAATCGAATGCGCTGCCTGGGTGCCAGCGGAAGTCGACTTGCCGATCCAAGAACAGTGCCCCTTGCCCAATTTGCTCGTGCATCTGGCACGCAAGGCTCAAATTAGACGGCCCAGCCCCCACTCCAACGCAAGAGAGTTCCACTTGCCTTGCTCCTATAGGTGTTTCCCAATTAGGCGATGTTCACGGCGAATATCGGCCATGGCCATTGGGCTTACTGTCCATGCGGGCATTCTCGACCTCGGTGCTGCTGGATTTGCTAGAGTTTGATCGCGCTTTCGTATTGTCGGGTATGAAGCACCATGGATCCCGGCCAAGTGATGAGATCGACACTCATGTCCACGACTTGTGAGCGTGGACGGGATCGACGTATCTCCGCCCGCCTTGGATGATCGCGTCTCAGTCAGCGAGATGCTTTCCGACGTTATTCCGTGTTTTAATCGGGCGAAGTCGCCCGCCTCCACCATGATGCGCCGACCTTTGACCGACTTGGCTATCAGCGAGGGCGCGGTCTCGAATGCGGCGACAGCATTTTTCCCTGAGCCTGCTCATAGGAGGGCATCCGCTGATGTGTTCGGAAGATCCTCTGCATCAAACGTGCCAGAAGGAAACTTTCATGAAACAACGGTTAGCGGGTTTGTGATCCTGTCGGGTATCCGACAATGAGGGGGAAACCTTGCGCCGGTGGTCGATTTGCCGCGTCGCCGTCCTCTCGCCAGGAGCCGGTAGCTAATAGGGCAGCTCCGCATCGGAATTTTCTCTTAGGACGGCCAGCAACCCAGGTTCATGGACTGTGGCGCGGAAAAAGGCTCTTGCCACTCCTCGCGGCGGAAATCTGAAAAGACGCCTTCGGAAGCCGGGGGCCGCATGAGGTCTCTCCCGTCTTGCGGAAGATGGAGGCGAGATCCGGATTTTGAGACGCAGAATCCAGCTAAAGACGGTCACACAGCTATGTCGAGGCCGTGCCCCATCCTGCAGCACCACGAGCCTGACGGTGCTCGCGACCAGTGAGACGCATTCGGTCCGCAGCCTTGTCGAGGCTGCCTCCAGGCGGGTCGGGAAGGAGATATTCTGGGAAGGCGCGCAGGTGTTGACGAGTTGGGCCGCGAACGCCGGAATAACCAGGCGCTGATCCAAATAGACAAACGTTGTTTCGGGCCATTCGAGGTTGACCTGCTGATCGGTGATGCCTTCAAGGCGGCCATCAAGCTCGATTGGAAGCCGACGACTACTTTCGATGAGCTCGCCTCGTAAATGATCGAGGCCGACTCCCGCGCGTACGGGATCACGCTCGCGTGACTCGAAAAACGCAGTGATTTCGCCGGGCATTTGCAGTCCAAAGCAGCATTCGCCGGCCCGCCTCTCTCAGGCGGTCGGCCGGCACCCAGTCAGCACCCGGTCGTTTGGATCGGCAAATTCACACATCCTACAGAGCAGAAAACCATCCGCTCCGTTCATGCGATCGACGATTTCGCAAAAGACTGCGCTTTTAAAGAGATCGCCGTATTCGTCGCATAGAAGGTTGCCCAGTACGTGACGCCGCTCGAAATCCATGGAGCAGAGAGTAACCTCGCCGTTTGGAAGGAGAACATTCCGATACTGTCGTTCGTCCACGCATATCAGCCCTCCGACGACTGGCTGCCGTGGTTCTACAATCTTAGGATCTACGCTTCCACCCCTGCTGCTCACCGGTCGCGCGCGAACTAGGGCTTCGGCAGGGATAATGTCGGCGATATCGGGATGGGCCTCGCCCAAAACCACGAATCGAATTGATGGGATGTCGGCGTCGACGAGTTGCCCAACAAAATCGCGATACCTGTCTCCAACAAGGCGGCTATTCATGTGGGCGCCATCATCAAAAACATGAACCACGAATACCCCCAACCGCAGCGCCTGCAAGCGTTGTAGATCCCGCCCCTTCATTCCCACAAGTGTCGTGAAAATCCTGATGCCATGGCCTTTAGCGGAAGCGTGCTCGACCATTTCGGTGCAATCCGGATTGAGCCATGGCTCAGAATACCCGGCAAAACTAATGTCGACGGAGGTTGGTACGCGCGCCAGACAGCGCTTGAAATCTCCAAGACTAAGATACTTCGTATCAGATACTTTTCTTTGCCGGTCAGCGAACTTGTCCTGCGGACAATATGAACATCCCACGATGCATCCTGTGGTCGTCGTTATCTCCAAAACTCTGCCGGCTGGGATAGCAGAGCGCAGTTCCGGTAAAATCATTTGCTACTGACTCCCACTCGTCTGGTCATGCATAACGTCCAGCATGGTGTCTTTGGCTTCATGACACCGACGGTCAATACGTTCCGAATGAACCCAGCCATCTCCGACTGGGCAGCAGTCAACGGCCGGCTTCCTCAATCTGCCGAGCGAACTATCAACGAACTTTGGGCACATCGGCGCGGCAGCGCGGCGCAACCGCAATGTCGCGCGTCAGCCATTGCCAAAGGTGTAGCAGTGACCGTTGAGCGGGCGCGCCGCCGAGATGGCGTAGCAGACCATCATGTCCGAACCGGATAGATAGGTAACAGAATGGACTGATTGCATGGGTGACAGTTTTCTCCTTCGCCGGGAGGACCGGCGATGGTTTGGCGAGAGACTGGCATCATGGATGAGCGGCTTCGGTTTGTTGTGGAGTGCCTGGCGGGTGATGAGACGATGACGCAGCTTTGTGCTGACTTCGGCATATCGCGCAAGATCGGCTACAAATGGCTGGGACGGTACCGGGAGTTCGGCCCGGAAGGTCTGCACGACCGGCCGCGGGCGCCGCTCAATCATGGCCGGGCGACGGCGGTGGATCTGGTGGAGCGGATCGTTGCTTCGAAGGAGGCACATCCACTGTGGGGGCCGAAGAAGATCATGGCGCGGCTCAAGCGCACCGCTCCCGAGTTGGCCTGGCCGTCGGCCTCGACGGCTGGCGCGATCCTTGAGCGGCATGGGCTTGTCGGTCGGCGGCGCGCCCGCTGGAAGGCGGCGGGCAACGGACCATGGCCGCCAGCCGAGGAGCCGAACGCGGTGTGGACGGGCGACCACAAGGGCTGGTTCCGCACCCGTGACGGGTGGCGCTGCGAACCGTTGACGGTGATGGATGCGTCGTGCCGCTTCCTTTTGGCGCTCGAAGCGACGGGCTCGACGGCGGACGACGAGGCCTGGCCGGTGTTCGAGCGGCTGTTTGAGGAACATGGCTTGCCGGATCGGTTCAGAAGCGACAATGGCTCGCCTTTCGCGTCGGCCGGCGTCACCGGGCTGACGCCGCTGTCGGTGCGCTTTATCAAGCTCGGCATCACGCTGGAGCGGATCGCACCCGGCAAGCCGCAGCAGAACGGATGCCACGAGCGCTTCCACCTGACCATGCTGCCGCTGGCCAAGGCGCCGGAGGCCGACAGAACCGCCCAGGGCCAGGCTTTCGAAGCCTTCCGGCGCAGCTACAATGAGGAGCGTCCGCATGAGGCGCTGGCCATGGACACCCCGGCGCAGCATTACCGCTCCTCGTCGCGCGCCATGCCTGCGACACCGCCCGAGCCCGACTATCCGGCCGAGGCGGCGGTGCGCAGCGTGCGCCACAATGGCGAGATCAGGTGGAACGGTGGTTTCGTCTACGTTTCCAAGGCGCTGGCCGGCGAAGCGGTCGCCGCCATCGAAACCGAGGATGGTCAATGGGCGCTCAGCTTCCATGCCCACCCGCTCGGCATCCTCGACACCGGGCGCATGAAGCTTGTCCGCCGCAGCGCCGCGCCAATCAAACCGCATGGCGCTGCGGCGGACACGACAGGGGGAAAACTGTAACCCATGTATCCGGTTCAAAGTGTTACCCATCTATCAACTGGACAATCAATCGTCTCGCGCGTTCTCATGCGGTCAGCCCCCACTCAATGGTGCCGCATCTCCAGCAAAGGCCGTGCCAGCGCGGTTAGCCGCAGCAACTGCATGAGTAGGCTTCGAGAAACCTCTCGCCCAAGGCGGCCGGTTTTTTTGGACCAGACATGTTTTTTTGTCGCTGTCAGCTTTTGGACATGCCCTGCCGTTGGTTCCAGGATGCGCGCCTCAAACTTTCCACGACTGACCTCTCCGACCGCTGAAGATTGCGCGCTGATAGCGCACACCTGGCGCGTCGGCGCCTTGGTCGCACTGACCTATCGCGCGGCGGTGGACGACCGGATGCGCTTTGGAAAATCCAATACGGTCGGAGCCTACTTCGGGCTTACGCCCAAAATATCAATCCGGTGAAACCGATCGAGACGGTGGTGTAGCAAGGTCGGCGATACCATGGTGCGAACCGGGCGCTTTGAAGCGGCGCACATCATGCTCAAAGCGGGCAACCCGCTTCTCGAGCCTGAAAGACTGGGCGCTCTCCGTGGCGAAACGTCGGGCGCATGGAGCGCGCCAAGGTGGCCCTTGCCCGCTAGTTGGGCATCGTGCTCCATCGCATGTCGGTGGAAGCTACCGAATTCCGTTCAGCAAGGCTGCCAGTGATGGCATAGGAGATGAGGATTTGTGCGAGCCGAACGGCTCTCCTGAGGGTCCGCGTCGCCGGGACGAGAGCCTGGCAAAGTCGCGTGTAGTGCTGTGAATGCTTCGGCAAACCACGTGCTGTATTGCCCAGATAGATTGTGCTGCCGACCCAACGCGTCGATATTCTCGCGGCGAGCCTATCCTCGCTACGCAGCGCAAGTGTTAGACGCACACGCTCGTCGAGCGGGGACGATCTGCTCGCGCGTCCCCCTGATTACAGCCATCAAGGCGAGCGAACAATTGCAAGAGGCACAAGCTACCGGCGCCATCGATCGTAACGATTTGTCTTATTCGAGCTCGACTGGTGTGGCGTTCCAGTCGGGTGGGGTCTGCCTGAGAATGTTGCGAACGAAGAAGTCCAGGAGTTTGCGCTTAGTATAGATGCCTGGCGCGCCGTGATCGGCACCAGGCACATAGACCATGTCGAAATCTTTGCCCGCCTTGATGAGCCGGTCGGCAAGCTGGAACGTGGAGGACGGGTCGACATTGTGGTCCATTTCGCCGACGACGAGCATCAGCCTACCCTGCAGCCTGTAAGCATTGTCGATGGCGGAGGATTGGGAATATTCAATGCCGACTGGCCACCCCATCCACTGTTCGTTCCACCATATCTTGTCTATCCGGTTGTCGTAGCAGCCGCTGTTGGCGACCGCGACCTTATAGAATTCGGGATGGAAGAGCAGCGCGCCCACCGCGTTCTGGCCGCCTGCGGACCCGCCGAAAATGCCGACATTGGAGATATCGTACCACGGATACCTCGCGGCGGCCGCCTTGTGCCATAGAATGCGATCGGGAAAGCCTGCGTCCTTCAGATTTTTCCACGCGACGTCATGAAAGGCGCGCGAGCGGTTGTTGGTACCCATGCCATCGATCTGCACAACGACGAAGCCCAGCTGCGTGAGCGGCTCTGTCCGCCTTGAGAAGGATTTCGGGACGAAGGAGCCCTGGGGCCCGGCATAGATATTCTCCACCACCGGGTACTTCTTCTTCGGATCGAAATTGGCGGGCAGGTGAATCACGCCCCAGATGTCAGCCTTGCCGTCGCGCCCCTTGGCGTGGAAGCTGAGTGGAGGCTGCCAGCCGGCGGCGACGAGCTCGGACATGTCGGCGGTCTCCACCTGCATGAGCTTGGCATTATCGATGGCGCGGTAGAGCGTCATGCGGGGCGGTAGATCGATGCGTGACCAGAGATCGACGTAATAGCGGCCGTCAGGAGAGAACTCGATATGGTGATTGGCCGGCTCGGGCGTGAGCTCAGTCAGCCCCTTCCCGTCGAAGCCGATGCGGTAGCCATGGACGAAGTAGGGATCCTCCCCCGGGTGCATCCCGCTCGCCTCGAACCAGATCTGGCGCTTGACCGGATCGACATGGTTGACCGCCCGGACCACCCACTCACCGCAGGTGATCTGGTTCTTCAGCGCGCCCGTCCGGCCGTCGAACAGATACAGGTGCTCATGCCCGTCGCGCTCGGATGCCCAGATGATCTCCTTCCCGTCGTCGACATCGTAACGAAAGATTTTCCCGGCATCCTCCTGATCCATCACCAGAGGCTGGTAATCAACAAATGTCTTGCTGGTCTCGTCGATGATCGAGCGCGCACGGGCCGTGGCGGCGTCTACCTCGACCAGCCGATAGAGCTGATGCCCGCGCTGGTTATATTCGAAAGTAAAGCCGCGACCGTCCGCCCACCACCGGGGAGGGGAAAGTTCGAAGGGGTTCGAGAACAGGGCGTCGTCAATCGCGACCTGGCGCTGGCCGGCAATCTCGAACAGGACCGGCTGGGGCAGCGGAAGGACATCGCCCGGCTTGGGATAGACCAGTGTTGAATGTTCGCGCTGCAACTGGTCCGTCGACGAATCGAGGTAGTGGAGCTCCCGCTTGAAGCCGGGACGAACACGGTAGGCCGCGAGGTGGCGCGAGTCCGGCGACCAGCTCAGTGTCGAAAAGTCGTAGTAATTGCCCTCTGATCCATCCCGGCTCAGCGCAACATTCTGCAATCCGTCCTTGCTGCGCAGGAAAACATTGTGGTTCTTGATATAGGCGATCCATTTGCCGTCGGGCGACGCGCTGCAGTTGTCGGGGTCGTTCTGCGCCGGCGGCGTGTATAGGTGGCCGAGCGGCCAAAGTTCCGGGTCGTCCGAATCCAATGTGGTGCTGGTACAGTCATAGCTTACAAGGTCGCAGCTCCACCAGGTGTCTTCAATCTGGAAGTCGAGCCTGCGACCATCCTCGGTCAGGTCGAAACGCTCGAAGGGAAGATCGTCGGCCTGATACCGCTTATGGCTCGCCCCGTTTAGCGCCGCCGCCAGACGGGCCTGATCGAAGGGCGGCCGCTTCACGCCCGTGGCGACATCGACCAGCATGAACTGGCGCTTGCCGTGGCTAGTCCGGCGGTAGACGAAGGCTTCACCCCCAGTCAGCCAAAAAGGCATTTCGGGGAGATTGACAGTGAGTCCGCTATAGCGGTCGTTTATATTAAGTGCCCGCTCAAAATCGGCCGGCGCTGGCGGGGAATGTGCACCGTTCGAACCGTTGGGCAGCGTCTGAGTGGTTGCCGATCCCGATGCCCGCTGAACCAGTAGCCCGAGGGTCAAAGCGCCAATCTCGTCCATGTCTCTTACTTCTTTCGGTTTTCGGAATACGCATTTTGGATTTGGCTTCTCACGCCGGTCCGCAGCACCGCCGAGAGTCGCCTTGGAGGAGAGCCTCCAGGCGGGTGCAGCAGGGCCGCAGTCATCATCACAGAGAGTTCCTTGAGAACATCCAGGAACTGGTCGGGTGACCGATTCCAGAGTCGGCGTCCGCGCCAATAAGGGATCTTCGATGCCTACAATCAGGGAATTCTCAACGCCCGATCACACGTGACGATCACGGCCTCTTTCTTCTTCTGCATCTGGAAAGTCATGCTGTAGGACGCCGGATGTCGCGGCGGCAGAAATCATTGTGCACATGTCGACGCTCTCCGCATGAAGTCGGTCGGATGACACGAAGCAATATGCGCGCCAAAGGAAAAACCCGTTTAGATACAAGGCAACCGATCGAACCGGCTATGTCGCATGTCCGACATTCGTCGGGCGTCGGACAATGCCACCCGACATGTCGCGGGGCGTCAAATTGCCCCTCTTCCTCGACTGTGTGGCTAGACTTCTGACGGGCAACATGCGTGCTCTAGGGAGTACTGCCCTAAGGGGCTCCTTCATAACCGGAGCCCTTCTCGCGGAGAAGTCCTGATCGCTAACGTGCTCGAATGGGAGCCCCCAGCCAGCCAATCCTCGTCGACGAAAGACCCCTCCGTAATCCCGCCCGCACCGAGGAGGCCCTTGAGGAAAATGCCAGTCGGATTGTGGATGGCATTGAAAAATACTTCCTCCGAGTGCGCATCGAGATGGTCATAGGTGAGTCACGAGAGCAGCGACATGCCGCTGGAATCGTAAAGGTTCTTCGATGCTTCGCCGGTACTGTACCAGTAGCGTGAGTCCACCCTCGAACGAAAAGACTCAGGCCGCCCCGGCTACCGACGCAGACTCGGCGATCACCGGCACCTCGGCAGCGGTGGCGCCCGCCGTCAGGCCAAAAAGCGCCACCTATGTCAAAAACAGTCGCCGCATCTTACCGGCACATCGCATGCCGACGACCTACCTCGAGTCCGCGGCCGGTGGTATCGCGCCCCGGAATCGCACGTACTCCCGCGTATCAGGATGTCTCGGCACCATGCTGTCTCTCCTCTACTCATGCGTCTGCAGCTATTTGCGCATGTTCCGTGCCAAATCTGAAATTATTCGGTTTCAATAGGATAGCTGCAAACCGCCGTGGCCATACCCGACATTGTTAGACTGCAGAAAAAGCGGAATGCGGGGGCGTGCCTTGCTGAGTGGCGTAAGTCGGCGGTGACGAAGCCGCTCGCGAGCGCGCCTCAACAGCGCTGAAGCGAGCGAGCAGCGTGTCGGTGGTCATCGATGCTCCCCGGCAGGGTCGGGTTGCTGATCTTCAACCTGAGTCGAAGGAGCCACCGATGAGACCACATGATGGACCAACGCTCCTCGTGGAGAAGACCCCTACGCTAAATTCGAGCTTTCTGAACGGCACTGCACGGCGGCTCTTCGTTCAGCTCAAGCGGCTCCGGCCAATTGCCGAATACGGGGTGGGCGGTCATGCATCTGTTCGAGCGGGAATGCTCGATGCAGCACCGTTCCACTGCGAGTCGCCTGGCGGCCATCTCCCTTCCCGGCCAACCGAACCGCTCCTGACTCCTCTGCTCGTAGCGATCCTGGCCTGCCGATCGAGGAAGCCCACCTCGCCGATCACCATCGTCTCCAGGCCTTCACCAGCTCGCACTCAAATTCCAACGCTCTCAGGTGCTCGCGGCCAGTTCGAGGCACATCCTATCCCATTTGCGCGGCAGTAGCGCTCAATCCTCTTCCGCACGAGCAACATATCGTCTCACCGCGAGGGCTTTGCGTTCGGTCCTGTCCAATGTCCGACAATATCGGATACGCAACGTAGCTGAGGCGAATTCATCACCTTGCGTTTGAACGGTTTTCACACTTGGCACGGTACATGCGCCGTGATTCGCAGACACGTCGCGGACCAAGGAGAAATCGTTCCATGATCACCTCGCCGAAAGCTGCCGCCGCGGGTCTCCCGGATCCAGCCAACGATGACGCTCAACTGAGGCCCGGCAACATGAAAACGGTTGCTCATCCGGCTCGGCGCCGCCCGCCCATCCACCTTCTCCCACCATGGGGTAGACTGAGACGCAGCGCCTTCAAAGTGAGGAACAATCACTTTGCCGCGAACCTTTCCTCCCGTTCTGCCACCACCGCCACCGTCGATGAAACTTTGGCCTGGCTGGCTGCGCAGGATAGTTGCGGCGGCCGCGCTCCATGATCCAAAACCGAAGCTTTGGGAATTCAGTTCCTGCCCCGCTTAGTTCCTATTTGTGTGTGCTATTCTGCCATGCGCCTAATGAGATTGTCCCACCTGCTGACCGCTCCTAACGTGGTTGTGATCAAAGCCAAGAGCTAGCAGTCAACAGGAGTGACCATCAAGAACATTATGAGCTTATCCATCCCTATGACCCAGAGGCTGTGGCGGCCTCCACGGAAAAGGCATTTCGCATGTCGCCAGAGGAACGGAAAGACCGTTGGAGCGCAATGAAGAACAGTCTCCACGGCCACGATATCCTATCGATGGTGCCACGGCTTCTCGCAAAGCTCTAGGCGGCGGACTTGCCAGCATGAGGCTGATCGCGACCAAGTGAATCAGGGCAGCATTCCGGCCTCGCCGAGGCGTGGTTAATGTGCTGTGGTAACCCCGATGGCGAAGACCGCAGACCAACTACCCAGGTCGGTTGTAGCCGATTGTGCTGGCACGGGAGCGACGAACTTGCGGCTGCGGCCCCTCGTCAAACTAGTTGAGCCGATCCGCAATAAGGGCTCTCGTCGCCGGGTCCGTCGGTGTCGAGCATTCGACTGTCATCGCTTCGCTGATCGAGACCCCGTGTATTGAATATGTCGACCCACCCGGTTGGCGACATCGCTGATGTGCTAAGCAGCATCGACCTACACCGCACGCCAGATCTCAAGACGTTAGCTTGAGCACATTCCATATTAAAACAAGAGGAAAAAGACATGGGTGAGCTCTCTTGCAGTCGGCAGGTTCCTTCAAACGAGCGGCCACGACTGATTGTCGAGGGCGCTCACGCCGCACGGCAACATCAAATGCTGGCATCCATTGACCTGAATTTACTGTTGTCTCTTGAGGCGCTGCTGGAGCACCGCAACGTCACGCATGCGGCTCGGCACGTGCGCTTGAGCCAACCGTCGATGAGCCGAGCGTTGACAAGGCTGCGTGGCATTTTCAATGACGATCTTTTGGTTCGCGGCTCGAGCGGCTTGGTCCCGACGCCGCAGGCCGAACGGTTGGCCCGAATGCTGCCGCCGGTGTTGGATGCGCTCCGCGGGATGTTGAACCGCCAGGGGGGATGGCGATTAAAGACAATAATGCCGATACCCGACCATCAAGCCCTGATCTTGCTGCCGCCTCTCCTACCCCTGCTGCGCGAGCACGCGCCAAATCTCGACATCGTCACCGGCTCGTTTCTACGAATATTTAATACAATGAAGGCATGAACTGCATGGGCAAATGATCGATCAGATCGGGGTCAGGAAAACCAGAGTCAAGTTGAGAGCCCACGCAAGCTCGCTTTGCTGATTTGGACCTGATCCGCGCATCACCATACCGGCCCGCGGCACATGGAACGGCCGCAAATCAAGGCCTGACACATGACCGCACTCGATCACATGTCCAATGCTTCAGGTTCCTCCTTGCAAAATGGCTGGCATCCACACAAGAACTTGACGCACACAACTGCAGTTCGCGGCGGCGCTGTGGATCAACTACGCCCTTCAATTGTGTCGGCGGGCGCGTGGTCACGATGCAGTTCGCAACCGGGATGGCACATCGAAATTCGCCGCGTTTGGTGCGATGTAGGCTGCGGCCATCGCGACCAGTTCCTCTGCAGCCTTAAGATCAGCGCGATATTTTCAAGCGGTAGAGCAACTCGCCGACTTCGAAGCGCGTAGTGTCATAGACGTCGTGCCCGTCTCGTTCACGCCGAGATAGACACTTCCCGTCGTGTGGATGTCGAGCGCATGTCCGTCTACCCAACTGCCTCTAATCTGTCTCAAGCGTCCCGCATCGTTCTCCAACAGGTTGGCGATCAGATCGCGGCTGATCTCACGGCCAAAAGAAGCTCGACAGCTCACTGCGGGTGATCGGCTGGAAATAGGCGATCGTCATCAGCACCAGCGCCTCCGATTGCGACAGATCGCTGCTCTGTTCGCTCTCGCCTGACGCGACATGAATGGCATCGGCGTAGGCCGGCTACGGTGCTGCCAGCCGCCGGCGATCGCGACCAGATCGTAGGGCAGGCCGCGCAGCTCCTCGCGAATGTCGTCAATGAGCAGCTCGATGCCCCAATTCTTGCCGACGATGCGGGCGAGCGTCTCGCGGCCGACCGGCTCGCTCGCAGCAAAAATCATCGCTTCCACCCGGTGCATCCATTCGCGCCAGCGCGCCTCTGCCGGCAAGTGTTCCAGCTCGCGATCGAACAACTCTTCCTCCGCCGTCCGCCCTCTTCGTTTCGGGGGACGCGTCGCCTATCGCATGGCGCTTGACCATCCTGACCGTATCAACCGGCTCGCCGTGCTCGACGTCCTGCCGACGGAGACAACGTGGGAGAGGCCGACGCGAGGCTCGTATTGGCATTCTGGCCATGGTCGCTGCTGGCGCAGCCCGAGCCGTTGCCCGAGCGCATCGTGTCCGCAGCCGCCGATGCCATCATTGATAATGCGCTCGGAGAATGGGGCTCGTCGCCCGACGCATTTTCCGCTGAAGTCCAAGCAGCCTATGTCGACGCCTTCGCGATCCCTACCACGTCCATGCAATCTGCGAGAAACATCGAGCGGCAGCGACAATCGACCGCGAGCACGACAGGGCGGATTGGGCCGGCGGCCGCCGGATTCCCCTGCTCGCCGTTTGGAGCGCCAACGGACCAATCGATACCTGGTATGCCGCAGAAGGCGGACCGATCGCGCTCTGGCGGGCCTGGGCGGATGACGTTCAAGGCAAGAAGCTTGAAGGCGGCCACTTTTTCCCGGAAGGGATTCCCGAACAGACGGCCGACGCTCTCGGCCGCTTCTTTAGCAATTAAAGCCGATAGGCAGAGGTGTCGAATTTGCTCATTGACACCATGCCTTTCCCGCAATTAGTCTCCGCGCCCATGAAGATGACACTCATTCTCGTAGTAGGAAAGCGCGTGGGCAAGGCGGTGTAACCGCCGGGCGAAAACCTCCCATGCGCTACACACAGGCTCCCTCGGGGGCCTTTTTATTGCCTGAAACAAGACTAAACGACCAGCAATCGCCGCAGGCGACAAGAACGGGACAGACCGATGAGCAACCGACAGGACGAAACCGGACGGCGTGAAATGACCGGCGCCGAAATGGTCGTGCAGGCGCTGAAGGACAATGGCGTCAAGCATCTCTTCGGCTATCCCGGCGGCGCGGTTCTCCCGATTTATGACGAGCTCTTTCAGCAAGACGACGTCCAACACATTCTGGTGCGCCACGAGCAGGGCGCCGGCCATGCCGCCGAGGGCTATGCACGCTCGACCGGCAAGGCCGGCGTGATGCTGGTGACGTCTGGGCCCGGGGCGACCAATGCGGTGACGCCGCTGCAGGACGCGCTGATGGATTCGATCCCGCTGGTCTGCATCACCGGTCAGGTTCCGACCTCGCTGATCGGCTCGGACGCGTTCCAGGAATGTGACACGATCGGCATCACGCGGCCCTGCACCAAGCACAACTGGCTGGTGAAGGACGTCAACGAACTGGCGGGCATCCTGCACGAGGCGTTTCATGTCGCCACGACCGGCCGGCCCGGGCCGGTGGTCGTCGACGTGCCGAAAGACGTTCAGTTCGCCAGGGGCATGTACACGCCGCCGCAGACGGCGCCGCGCACCAGCTACCAGCCCAAGGTCCAGGGCGACCTCGACAAGATCAAGGCCGCGGTGGCGCTGATGATGGAGGCCAAGAGCCCGGTCATCTATTCCGGCGGCGGCGTCATCAATTCGGGCGCGGAAGCGAGCCCCCTGCTGCGCGAACTGGTCGACCTGACCGGCTTTCCCATCACCTCGACCCTGATGGGTCTCGGCGCTTATCCGGCCAGCGGCAAGAACTGGCTTGGCATGCTCGGCATGCACGGCACCTACGAAGCCAATATGGCGATGCACGATTGCGACGTGATGATCTGCATCGGCGCGCGCTTCGACGACCGCATTACCGGGCGGCTGAACGCGTTCTCGCCAAACTCGAAAAAGATCCACATCGACATCGATCCGTCGTCGATCAACAAGAACGTCCGCGCCGACGTGCCGATCATCGGCGATGTCGGCCGCGTGCTGGAAGACATGGTGCGGCTGTGGCGCGCGACGGCAAGGGCCGACAAGAAGCCGCTCCATCCGTGGTGGGAGCAGATCGCCCGCTGGCGCGCCCGCGATTCATTGGCCTACACGCCCAACGACGAGGTGATCATGCCACAATATGCGGTGCAGCGGCTCTCCGAGCTGACCAAACATCTCGACACCTACATCACCACCGAGGTCGGCCAGCACCAGATGTGGGCTGCGCAGTATTTCCATTTCGAGAAGCCGAACCGCTGGATGACTTCAGGTGGGCTGGGTACGATGGGTTACGGCCTTCCGGCGGCTTTGGGCGTGCAGATCGCGCATCCGGACTCGCTGGTCATCGACATTGCCGGCGACGCCTCGGTGCAGATGACGATCCAGGAGATGAGTTGCGCGGTTCAGTTCGAAGCGCCGATAAAAATCTTCATCCTGAACAATCAGTATATGGGCATGGTGCGGCAGTGGCAGCAGCTGCTGCACGGCAACCGGCTGTCGCACTCCTACACCGAGGCGATGCCGGACTTCGTCAAGCTGGCGGAGGCCTATGGCGGCCACGGCATTGGCTGCGAAAAGCCCGGCGATCTCGACGACGCGATCAGGGAGATGATCTCGGTCAAGAAGCCGGTGATCTTCGACTGCCGCGTCGCCGCGCTGGCAAACTGCTTCCCGATGATCCCGTCCGGCAAGGCGCATAACGAGATGCTGCTGCCCGACGAGGCCACGAACGAGGTGGTTGCCAACGCGATCGACGCGAAGGGCAGGGAGCTGGTGTAAGTTGGCGGACGCGATTCCTGCTCGCCGTCGTGCGCCGTCACTGGGATGTCGAGAATGGCCTGCACTGGCAGCTCGACGAGGTCTTCTGCGAGGACGACTGCCGGACCAGAAAGGATCACGGCCCCGAAAACCTCGCTTGGCGCTTCTGCCTTAATACCTTTCGAACGGACAGCAAAAAGGACACCATGCGTGGCAAAATGATGCGTGCAGGCTGGAACGATGCTTATCTCTTCCAACTCATGACTCAAATGCGATAGCCCTGCCCCGTGTGGGGGGAGATTGGCCGTCATCGCTGCTTTCGCCAATCTCCAAGGCTGAAGTTTGGAGCCGCCAGTGAAGCTGCCGATCTCCCCTTGCGGGGAGATGGCCGGCATGCCAGAGGGGGGCGCTGTCACGCCAGCGTTAGATCACGTTCAATTCCCTGAATGCCCGCCCTTCAGCGACTCGGCTGTACCCAAACGCCGAGCAGTCCACCGTGCGGTAGCCGCCATGCACGATCAGCTCGGTCAGCGCCTTGCCGACCGCCGGCGCCTGCTGCAGGCCGTGGCCGGAAAAACCGTTGGCGAACAGGAAATTCCCGACCTGCGGATGCGGGCCGATCACCGCGTTCTGGTCGAGCGTGTTGTAGTCGTAATGACCGGCCCAGGCGCGCGTCGGCTTGATCGCCTCGAAGGCCGGAATGCGGGTCGCCAGCACCGGCCAGATTACCTCTTCGAACAGCGGCCAGTCGGGTTCGAAATCGCTGGGATCGGCGGGGCCGTCGCCGTCTCCCGGCTCGGCCCCGCCGGTGATGTAGACCGAGCCTTCCGGCCGGACATAGATGCCTGAGGGATCGACCAGCAGCGGCATGTCGTCATATTTCTCGCGCGCCTCGAAGATGAAGACATTGCGCTTGCGCGGTTCCACCGGCAGCACCAGTCCGGCCATTGCCGAGACTTTTCCGGCATTCGGCCCGGCGGCGTTGACGACGATGCCGGCGTCGAGCCTTTCGCCATTGTCGAGGCTGACGCCGGTGACACGGTCGCCCTGCCGTTCGATGCCGGTCACGTCGGCGGTGATGAAATCGATCTTTTTGTCGCGCAACGCCTTGCGGAACAGCATCAGCATGGCATGCGCGTCGAACCAGCCCTCGCCGCTGCGGCCATAGGCGCCGGCGGTGATGCCCTCGGCCGACAGCCATGCAAACCGGCGGACGAGCGCCTCCGCATCCTCAAGCACGATGTCGGCGCCCTCGGCCAACTGCGTCTGGTGGTTGCCCTCAAGAATCGGCAACCCGTTCTCGCCGGCAAGGATGAGGTAGCCGCCTTCGCGAAAGCCGATATCGGCGTCGGCCCCGAACTCTGCCGTCAGCCGCCGGAACAGTTTCAGCGTGAACTGCGACAGCCGGATGTTTTCCGGAATCGAAAACTGCTGGCGGATCGAAGCGCAGGACAGCGTCGTCGCCGCATGGGCGAACTGCGGGTCGCGCTCGACCAGCGCGATCGAGCCCGAAAATCCTTCCGCGCGCAGATAATAGGCGATCGAGGAGCCGACGATGGCTCCGCCGATGATGACGACGTCGTAGCGCACTTTTCGCTTCTCCAGTTCCAGAGCATGATCCCGAAAGACGGTTTTCGGATCAGGCTCCAATTCATGCAGCCGGCAGGAAGATCTCGAAGCGCGTGCCGCGCTCGGAGTCAACCAGGCGGATCGTGCCATCATGCGCTATCAGGAGGGCCAGCACGATGCCGAGGCCCATGCCGGTGCCGCCGCAATCGCGGCGCGTGGTGAAGAATGGCTCAAAGATGCGTGCCCGGTTGCTCGGCGAGATGAGGAGGGCAAAAGCCTGTCCTCGTTGGGCTCAAGGTCGGCAACATCGACAGCGGACGCCAAACCCACGCCAAGGGCGAGAAGGACGCGTGTGATGCTGTCGCGCAGCTTTTCCGGATGTTACGGCGGCTTCTAGCGGCTACCTCCACCACAGGATTTGGCTTTTTCAAACGGGCGCGGCTCGTTCTTCGAGGGGCTAACATGGGATGACATCTCACAAATGCGTTCGAAAACTTCCCATGCATGAGGCGTGCCGGAAAAGAAGTCTGCCCAAGCAATGAGTTCTCGAATTCCAGCTCGTCCGGAACCCGACATTGTCGGATAACCGACGATCTGGGCAGATGGATGCTCGCGGCAGTGATCCTTCCACACCGCAGGCCGGGCAGGGTCAGGTCAGGCATCCACGGGCTGGCCCTTCGCGGCAGCATGGTAGGCCAGATATTTTCACTGCGTCGAAATACGGTCGGCCACCTGTTTGGCATCATGCCAGGCGCCCCAGAAGAAGCTGGACCCTCTTTGCGACTGCCAAGGTAAACCCAGGCAATAGAGCCGGGCTGGCTCGAGACGCCACGGTGGTGCCTTGGCCGGCCCTTCTCGTCGAAGGCGTCGACCTTCAGCCAGCTGTAGTCGACAGCAAAGCCTGTCGCCCAGACGATCGCCGCTATCCCGGCCTCGGCCAGGTCGAGCTCGCGGACCGGATTGGTCACGCATTCCGGATCCTGGTCGACCCGACGGGCCGCGGGCTCTTCCGAGAGGTCGAGACGGTTGCGAGCAACATAGGCGTCGGCTTCATCCAGCAGCGACATCAAGCTTACGTCGCCGAGGGCAATGTTTTTCGCGAGATCGGGCGCGAAGCTCATCACGCCGTCCTGGTACTTGCTTGTCATACCGAGGAGCGTAAGCCCCTGCGCGGCCAGACGACCGAAGTCGATCGTCTCGCCGCCGCGCGCGCCGCTCACCGCGACCGTGACGTGTTCGGTGCCGGGTCCCGGGGTCTCGGCGTCCCACTTGCCGAGGACGCCCAGCCACCATTAGAAATCGCGCCCGCGATAGGCCCGCGGCGGGCGATCGTGACTGGGATCTGGAAAGGTCCGGTCGCGGCGACGATGCTGTTGGCTTCGATCACGCCGTCCGGCGTCTCGACGCGGAATCCGGGCCGCCCGACATTTCTTTGCCCGAGTTGACCTCCACGCCGTAGCGGATCGCGCATTGATTTGCTTTGCATAAGCGACAAAATAGTCGGCGACCTCCTCCTTTGGAGGCAAAGTCATCGGGACCGGTCCCCGGAAACTCCATGCCCGGGAACCGGTCATACCAGGCCGGGCCATTGGCAACGAGGGAGTCCCACCGCTGCGAGCGCCAGCGTTCGGCAATGCGGCCGCGTTCAAGAATTAGATGAGGCACCCTGCACTTGCTCAGGTGCTCGCTCATAGCCACTCCCGCTTGGCCGCCGCCGACGACAAGCGTGTCCACTTTTCAAGAGTCATATCGTTCCTTTTCTTCCTGCCCAGGTGTCTGCGAATGCGGCGGCGGTCTGATTCTCGATTTACTGAATGGACCCAAATGCGCAAATTAGCATTTCCTGTGCCAAGGGTTAGCCTGTCCCTAATGTTCGGAGGGATTGCCGATGATGTGCAACGGACGGGATGTCCCGGATCAGCACCATTGGAGAAAAGTGATCGAACGGATGTCTGAATTTTTTGCCGTTCCCGCTCAGATCCTTTGTTCCTAACGTCGGCGTGCGTTGCCGACGCCGTTGTCTTCGGCGATCTCTACCCAAGAAGATCCCGTGGGGGGCCTTCGGGAAATTCGTCTCGGTCATTGGTTTGGTTGAAAGTAGGGGCCCTGTCGGGTGAGGAGGGGCACCGGCAGGCGCGCCGCGCCTAAGTCGACCCGGATGGCGACCTAACAGCGATGGAGGCTGTAGAGACGTCGACACGGCCGCACAGCAGCTGGCGCACACACGACCGAATTGATCCTATCCCGATCCCGCCTCTCTCACCCGCCTCCTCTTCGGGCTAAGGCTTGAGTTTGATGACCGGCTCCATCACTGCGAAGACCGCGTCGTCCGGTAGGTGGCACTTGATATTATGGCTACCGGCAGCATTCGGACGGGCGGAACCTCGCGCTCACAAATTTCTCTGGGAACCAGATGCTTGCGCGGACAGCGCGTCTGGAAGGGGCAGCCGCTCGGCGGATCCATCGCCGAGGAAATGTGGCTTTCGAGCACAATGTGTTTCTTGACCACACAGGTGTCGGCAATCGGGATCGCCGACAAAAGTGCATCGGTATAGGGGTGGTAGGGCGGCGACAATGTCTGCTCGACGATGTGGCCGAGATACGTGACCACCACACGGTTGGCGGTTTGGCATCTTGAATGTTCAGATGATTGGCCACCCGTGGGCCGCCGCAGTGCCATGCGCACTGCTCGGCGGGAAGGCGAAATACAGGTGGGAACATTCATCGTGCAAATGAGAGCATAATGGCAATCGATTAGAGCGATGACTCGACCAGCGATATATGGAGGCGCTTCGTCGCGTGGTGGGCTGCAGTCTGTGAGAATTGAGATCAAAAAACTCATCCTACAGCTGAAACGATTTCTTAGCGGTCAACCAGCTTCCGAAGCCTTCGGCAACGAGCGTCACGATGTTAGCTTGGGTTCTAGTGGCATCGACCGGATCGCCGACTGCGGAGGCGACGACCAGTCTTTGACCCGGGAAAGCTATCACGGATCCTGCGGCGAGAAGGCATGGGACGAACTCTCCGCTGACAATGGCCGCGACGAACCGCGCATTTTCGGCAGGGACAATGACAAGCTCTGCGGATCCGGCGCAGATGTTCTCTACGCTGGAAGCAGCAAGGATTATCTGACCGCGCGCGTTGACACACGGCTCCAGGACCGGATGAGCGGCTTCGACCCGAGGTTCGGGTGGAAGGCGCACATCATCGTTCTCGTCGATATCGAACTAGATACCTTCATCTTTCATACGGTGGGGTTCTACAGAGACGGTTTTGGCCCGAACTCCGTTGACAACGCCGGCGTAGTGCCCGGCTATCCGGCGAGTTGGTTTTACAACAGCAAGCCACGTAGGGCCTTTGCCTCGGGCGCGCCGGATAGCGGCGCACCACTGCGCACCCCAACCATCCCTGCCGTGTCCGGAGACCAGACGCGTTTGCCCTCCGGCGAGATCATTATCTTTCCCTTTAAACGACCGTGATTCCGAAGCGTGACAATCGGTCTCGACACTAGACGAGCTCATCAAAATCGTCTTTGGCTTCCAACCGTGCTTGGTGGCCGCCTTAGCAGCCCTCGCCAATCGGCAGGTCCACCTCGGCCTGGACCGAAATAGCCGCTTCTATCCGGATCAGCGCCTGTTTACTCCGGCGTTCGCGGCCTACCTCGTCAACGCTTCCCCTTCCAGACGATCCCCCTACCAACACGCCTGAAGTCAGCCTCGACAAAGCTGCGGACCGAATGCGTCCCGCGGTCGCGAGCACAATCGTCAGCTCGTGGTGCTGCAGGATGCGCCAGGAAAGCGAGCGGTTAAATTGAGTGGTGTACCCTGGGCATCAGAACTGGGAGGACTCCGTTCCACTTTCCGCATTGCGCATGACTGGAGAGATTTCCGGCGGGCGTCGTCTCCCGAGCAATGCTTTTCATGTTCAATGATTGTTTCGATGGAGCGCCTCTAAGGTATGAATGCAGGCATCACGGTAGAGCTTCGAACAGCATCGGTGCGGCTCCGGAACCGTCATCGAGCCAAAAACAGCGGCAATGTCGGCTTTTCAAAAATCCATCTGGTCACACCGCCGAAGAGCCGCTCACGCAGCCGACGGCTGCCATAGGCGCCCATGACTATCATGTCGGCAGAAATGTCGATTGCATGCTGCGCAAGCACCATAGCAGCCGGTTTGCCAGCACTTGGCAGTAGGTCAACCGACACCCGAGCACCGTGCCGAGTGAGATAGGCAGCGATGTCGGCTCCAGGCTCCGCGCCGTTCCCGTTGTAGTTCGTCTTCGGATCGACCAGGGCGACACGAACCTCCTCAGCAACGCATAGGAGACCCAGCGCTTCACGAACCGCACGGGACGCTTCGACACGCGAATCCCAGCCGACCAGGACGCGCCGTGGCCACAGGGTCACCTCACTGCCATTCGGCACAACGAGCACCGGCCTTCCCGTATCGAACAAGCAGCCGTTGACAACAGGAGGTCCGAGATTCTCGTCGTTGAGGAGCCCCGGTCCGATGACCGTAAGGTCGGCGCAGAGCGCGCGCTGTCGTGCCACTTCGCCGAGGCTTGCCGGATCGCAATAGTCGGTCTCAACGTCATAGGCTAGCGACATAGCTCTCAGCAGTTTCTGGATGTCTTTGGAGCGTTTTTCCAGTCTGGCCACGTCCTGTGTAAATCGGTCGATTTGTCGAAACCGGTCATTCAATCTGGCAATTGCCTGTCCACGTCCTCCAGGCCACTCGGGGGCACCATCTCCGATCGACGGATACGACATAAGGAGCATTGGAGGCGGTATAATCAGTACGGAAAGGTGCGCGCCGATTTCCGCACACAAGCCGGCGGCAGTTCTGACGTCCTGATCGGAATGGTCAGCGCCGGTCAAACAGAGTACGGTTCTAAAACCCATTTTCCTGCTTCTCCTGAGTATTCGTTTAGGGGCATTTCAGGTCGCAAGACCGGCTCACCGCGCGAGGGAGGGGAGTGGCACCACACCCGGCACTTGAATCAGTCGTCCGGCTTCTCGAGCGAGTAGCCGGCCGACCTTACGGTGCGAATGACACTGCCGGGCGAAGCCGTTTTCAGGGCTTTTCTGATCCGGCTGATATGGACATCGACGGTGCGTGGACCGACATGGATGTTGGACGGCCAGGCCGCGCCGATAAGTTCGTCCCGGCTAAAGACCTTTCCGGGAGCTTCAATCATAAGCCGCAGCACGTTGAACTCGATGGGTCCGAGGTGGATGTCGTGGCCATTGCCGCGAACCCGGTGGGCGTCGAGCTTCATCTCGAGGCCGCCACAGGAGAGCCACCCGCCGTTTTCAAAGCCATTTGCGCCCCGCTTCGTCAGCGCCAGTCTCGCCCGTAGACAGTCGAGCAGCTTGGCCGGGGCGATCGGCCGCACAAAGCTCTCGTCAATGCCAGCCTTCAGGAGATCGAGGTGCTGGTTCTCGGCGCCGGGCGCGATCAGGGCAATAATCGGCAGCCCGCCGGTCCGGGGCTCGCGCTTGAGCCGGGCGCAGATTGCAGACCCGGTTATGCTCGCTGGCCCGCAGTCCAGCACCACGGCCTTGAATTCCCGTTCGTCGGCCAATGCAAGCGCTTCCTTGGCGCCGCCTGCCGGCTCACTGGCGAAGCCGTCCACCTCCAGTATGTGGCTCAGGAACAGATAGAACTCGGTATCATGCGAACAGATCAGGACAAGTGGCTTCATCGGCGCTACCCCAAGAGCCCCATCGGCCCGGACCGCGTCGGCTGCGTAGGCTGGCCATGGCGGCTGCTCAAGACTTGTCATGACCCCTTCGCTCGACACCTGCTCTCATCACGCGCGCGCTACCTCGGGATAGGTTTCGATGGCTGCGATTGCGTCGCCGACCAGTTTCGTGCCGGCCTCGGCGAGCTTGCGGAGGGTCTCGAAGCCGAACCGATGCACGTCGCGCAGGGTCTTGGACAGAACGACCAGACGCCCGGCGGTGAAAAGCACGCGCCCGAAGCCCTCATGGCTCATTTCGATCATCGGCGATGCCATCAGGCCGGAGCGCTCCTCGATCGCAAGGGCGACGGCAGTGTAGAACTTGTCGAGCCTCCACAGCACGTCCGGATCGGGATCGCCGATGATTGGAATCGTACGGCGCTGTTCCTTGCTGACGATGAAGTCGGCCAGCAACTCAGCGTCCGCTTTGCCGTCCCATGACCCGTGGGAATCCTGAGCCCGGATCAGCCGCACGAGGCATTTGACGAACGGGCTGGCAAGGGCCGCCTCGTCCTCGTTGACAGCAGGGCTAACCGCGACTTCAAACATTTCGCTCTTCCTCGTTTCAGTCCTCGTCCTCGAAGGACGGTTTCTCTCCGGCGACACCAGCTTCGGCCAGCACCTTGCGCAGCCAGGGCGGAGGACATGTCCTCAGCATCGTCTGCGTGCGCAACAGCACCTCTTGGATGGGTTGTGGCTGCGGCACCTTGATTGGATGGATTTTTGCCGAGACAAGCTTGGCTGCCGAAGGTCCGCCGATCGCCAGACAAAACAGGAGGTGGCAGCCCTTCAGCGCTTCCACCTTCGGTGCGATGCGGTCATCCCCCTCGGTCCGATGTTTCCCCCTTTCGTCGGAGACGTCGTCGAAGGCAAGGGCTTCCAGGAGGTTCCATTCCTCGCGCGTCACATCGTAGATGACAAAGCGCTTGGCGGACCCGAAATGTGCATTGAGCTCCTTCATGTCCTGGGTTGCGATTGCCACGCGCAAAGCGCCTGCTTGTCGTTCACGCATCGGACCTTGAACCTCGTCAGTGACGAGTGAGAGGCGACGAACGGGGCCCACCTGGCGTTTCCCGCTTGCGGAATGGATCAAGTTCCTCAGGCGTCGGCGCATGCCGGTCGGCTTGGAACATGTTGGCAACCTCGAAAACCAGATCACGGGTCCCTTGATAGAGGATTGAGAGCTTGTGCTGGCTGCCGAGCCGGTCGAACACGGGGAAGCCGACGCGCATGAGCGGAATGCCAAGGCGCTGCGACGCCTGGCGTCCATGTGAATGGGTGACCAGAAGATCAGCGCCGCCGGCAAGCGTTTCCAAATCGCCGAGATCGCCGATCTGAATCGACTCCGCCGGTACCTTTTCCAGAATTTCCGACATATCGGTCGTCGTGACCGCCGCCGCGATTTTGGAGCCCATGCCCGTGAAGAAGGTTGCGAATTGATAGAGTTGGTCTGGTTCAGCAGCGATAGCAATTTTCTTGCCTCCGAAATGGAAATGTCCGTCGAGCAGCGCATCCTGCAATTGCGCCCGCCGGCGGCGCACACTGGCCGGCACAGACTCGCCAGAAATCGTGGACAGCAGGGAAACAAACTGATCGGCGTCCTTCAATCCGGTCAGTGACTCGAACAGCACGTAAGGGACACCGGTCACCTTGTGCAGCACCTCGGCCGGCCGGCGCATATGCTCGCAGACGGCAATGCAGTGCTCGGCCGCGCCGAGCTCGCGGATGTCCTCGACGCTCGTACCGCCATAGGTGGTCGGGACCCAGTGGTCTGGTACAGTACCGTCAAGCGAGCCTGAGAGGTCCGGCAAAATCACCGGGTGCAGCCCAAAGCTTTCAACCATCTCGCGCAAATGCTCGATGTCAGCCACAGTGAGGTTCCAGCCGGGCAGGATTGCGATCTTCTTTGACTGGCGCGCCCGCTCGCCAGGCCGCGTAATGCCTTCAATCATCGCGGTGACAGCCTTTGCCCAGCCCTCTTCGAGGGCGCCGCTGAAATCCGGCGTATTGACCAGCACGATCTCCGTACCCGCGAGTTCTTCCGCCCGTTTCAGCCTGATGTCGGCGACGTCGCCTGCGGAATCTTCGCCACGGGTTTCCACCAGCGCCGTCGTGCAGACCCCGATCAGCTTTGGCTTCGTGCGAGTCTTGAGGTTGAGGATCGCCTCTTCCAGATTGTCTGACCCGCCGAGGATGGTTGTCACTTCATCCATTGCGGTGGTCTGTAGGGGAATCGTTTCCTTGAAATGCCGCACTAAGAGCACGAGCGCGAAGCTGGTGCAGCCTTGGCTGCCGTGGAACAGCGGCATTGCGCCCTCGACCCCGAGAAAGGCCAGGGCGGCACCCAGCGGCTGTGATGATTTCAGTGGGTTGACCGAAGCTGATTTGGTCTGGGAAAGGATGCGGGTCATCGGATTTCCTCACCACCAGCCGAAATAGTCCGCGTCGTGCCGGCGAATTCCTGGGCAGCGTGCACCGTCGCGGTCTCGTTCTTCGTGCTCGGCTGTTCGTCCTTCACCCCAGGCTGGCAATCCCACGGGGCCCGCTCGCGCACCTGGGACCAGATCGGGTTGTGAATGGCGAGGTCGATCTGGCGTACGAGTTCCACCATGCCGTCATAACCGGCGTATGTGTGTTGGCGCTCCTGGTTGATGTCGAGCCAGGGCGTCTTGGCCTTGAGCGCGACGAATTGCGTGCGCCCACCCGACAGCATGATATCGGCCTTGCCTTCTGAGAGCATGGCGTAAAGGTCGCGCGCCGCCATCTGCTCGAACATGTGGTTGTCGGCGTTTAGGATCTGTTTGATGCGCTCCTTGTCTTCGACCGTGGATTTCTTGACCGAGGTGCCCACGATCTCCATGCCGATCTCCATCAGCGCATGGACGACCGACCAGGACTTCACGCCACCCGTGTTGAGCAGCACGCGCTTGCCTTGCAGCCCTCGCCGGTAGGCCTTGAGCTTCTCCCATGCAATCGCCTCCTGCTCAGCGATCAGCGTCTCTGTGCGGTCGAGGATCTCCCGATCGGCGCCCTTCCTCACCAGCAGCTCAGCAATTTTGCGGAGGGCTTCCGAGGTGTCCGAGATGCCGTAGAAGGAGCCCTCGAAGAAAGGGATGTCCCAGCGCTCGTCCATCTTGCGGGCTAGATTGATGAGAGCCGTCGAGCACACCACCATAGCCGCCCGGGCGCGGTGCGCGGAAGCAACGTCGAGATAGCGCGCGTCGCCCGGAATGCAGGCGCGTACCCGGATCCCGAGCCGATCAAAGAGCGGCTTTATCAGCCAGAATTCGCCGGAAAGGTTGAATTCACCAAGGATGTTGATGTCGTACGGCCCGGCGTCGTCGGGTTCCACCGTGCCGATGACATGGTCGAGCAGCGCCTCGGCGGCGAGCTTGTTGCCGAGGTTCTTGGAGCCGGCCAATCCCGGCGCATTGATCGGAACCACGGCCAAGCCGAATTTTTCGGCGGCGCGTTTACAGACTGCCTCGATATCATCGCCGATGAGCGCCGTCACGCAGGTCGAATAGACAAAGACTGCCGGCGGCGCATACGCTTCCTTGATTTCGCGGATCGCCTTGAAGAGCTTCCGCTCGCCCTGCCCCATCACCACATCGAGTTCGGTAAGGTCGGTCGTGAAGCTTGTGCGCCACAAGGTTGGCCCAGACGAAGCAGCACCTCGGTTGTCCCAGGAATTGCCCTCGCAGGCGAGCGGCGCATGGACCAGGTGCGCAACGTCAGTGATCGGCTGCAGGACGATCTTGGCCCCGTCAAACGCGCAACCGCCCGCTGCCGCTCCTGGCGTCAGCGGCCTTGTGCAGCCCTCCTTGCGCGCCTTGGCGTCCTTTCCACGGTTCTTGTCGCAGGCAGGCTCGTCGAAAACGTCCTGGATCTTGGCACTGAGCGCGGTCATCGCGTTAAGCCCCAAAGCCAATTCGGCAACGAACCGCCTGGGCGAAAAGCCGGCCGTCTTTTAGCGGGTGAGGTCATAGGAATAGTCCGTCACGCCCGTCTGGCTCGTCTCGCGATCGAGCTTGTCGAAGATCTTGTCGAGGATCGTGGTCAGCACGCGTAATCCGCCCTGGTAGCCCATGAGCGCAAAGCGATGGTGGTGGTGCCGGTCGAATATCGGAAATGTCAGCCGGATCAGCGGCGTGCCGGTGTCGCGCTCCAGATACTTGCCATAGGAATTGCCGATCAGCAGGTCCACTGGCTCGGTGAAGAGCAGAGACCGCATAGCCCAAAGGTCCTTGCCCGCCCAGACCTGAGCGTCCTTGCCGAAGGGCGAGGATGCAAGCAGTTTCTTCAACTCGGCTTCCCACGCCGAGGTGCCGTTGGTGGCGAGGCAATGTGTCGGCTCGCCGCCCGTTTCCATGACGAAGCGGGCCATGGCGTACACGAAGTCCGGGTCGCCGTAGATCGCGTATTTCTTGCCGTGCAGCCAGGACTGGCTGTCCGCCATGGCATCAATCAGTCGGCCGCGCTCCAGCCGGATTGCCTCGGGGATTTCCTTCCCGGAAAGCGCCGAGACCTTCATCAGCAATTCGTCAGTCGCCTGGACGCCGAGCGGATAATGGAAGGAAGCCGTGGCCTGCCCAACTTGCCCGCAATAGTCCAGCGTTTTTCGGGTGTTGTAGTGCTGCAGCGAAAGCGTTGCCTCAGCGTCGAGTGCCCCCCTCACCTCATCAATCTTCGTGCCGCCGTCGTACATCCGGTATTCCCCGTCCGATGGTGTATCGAACTGGTCAGACGCGTCCTGGATGAAGGTGTAGGAAACACCCATCACATCGAGCAGACGTTTGAGTTCCCTGTTGTTGCCAACGCAGAAACCGTCGAAGCCCGGAATGACGTTGATGCTTCCCTTGGTTTCCGTACGCTGCTGGCCCTTCCAGAAGTGCTCCAGAATACCCTTGAGCATGCCGTCATAGCCGTCGACATGGCTACCAACGAAGGCTGGTGTGTGGGCAAAGGGCACGTCAAAGTCGAGCGGGACTGACTTTTCCTCTTTGGCGTTCTCGATGAAGCTGTGCAGGTCGTCGCCTATGACCTCCGCCATACATGTCGTCGACACTGCGATCATCTTGGGATCGTAAAGCTGGTAGGTGTTGGCGAGCCCGTCGACCAGGTTCTTCAGGCCGCCGAACACTGCCGCGTCCTCGGTCATCGAGGAGGAAACCGCCGAAGCAGGTTCCTTGAAATGGCGCGACAGGTGCGAGCGGTAATAGGCCACGCAGCCTTGGCTGCCGTGGACGAAGGACATGGTCCGCTCGAAGCCCGCGGCCGCGAACACCGCGCCGAGCGGCTGGCAGGCCTTGGCGGGATTTATTACCAGCGCTTCCCGGGCGAGGTTCTTTTCGCGGTATTCCCAGGTCTTGGTAAATTCGCCTTGATCGGTAACGATCTGATCCGGGTGCGGACATTCGAAATTCAGCTTCTTCTCGGCGAGCATTTGCCTGTATTCCGGCTCGCGGAACAGGGGAGCGTGGTCGAGAATCTTTTCGGCCGACTGCGGCATTGGTATTCCTCTTTTTAATCTGGCCGCGCATTCGGCAGCTCAGATAGATCGAGACGTTTCCGGTAATCCCGAGGCTCACAAGCTCGCGGGGTTCATGGTCTCTCTGGGGAGACTAGGCCAGGACAGGGCGTCTATTCGGCAGCTATCGCCCGCCCACTGGGCGGGCGTTCTTTCCAAGGGGCCTGGTAGAGATCCCAGACCGGATTGTTGATGGCAAGATCCACGTCACGCGCGAAAATGGCAAAGCCGTCATAGCCGTGATAAGGTCCCGAATAGTCCCAGGAGTGCATCTGACGGAACGGAATACCCATCTTCTGCACCGGGTATTTTTCCTTGATGCCAGAGCCCACGAGGTTGGGTCGAACTCCCTCGATGAACTTCTCCAACTCGTAGCCGGTAACGTCGTCATAGATCAGCGTGCCGTTCTTTACGTAATGACCGGTGCGCTGATAGTCATCGTTGTGGCCGAACTCGTAGCCAGTGCCGACGATCACCATGCCGAGGTCCTCGTAAGCTGTGATGACGTGGCGGGGGCGCAGGCCACCGACGTATAGCATGACGGTATTGCCTTCGAGACGCGGCCGGTACTTGGAGATGACGGCGTCAACAAGCGGTCTGTACTTGGCGATCACCTTCTCGGTTTTCTCCTCGATTTCCGGCCCGAAATGCTTGGCTATGTTGCGCAGAGAGGTCTCGATCTGGGACGGTCCGAAGAAATTGTACTCCATCCAGGCGACGCCATACTTTTCCTCCATATGTCGGCAGATGTAGTTCATCGAGCGGTAGCAGTGGATGAGATTGAGCTTGGCCTTTGGCGCGCGCTCAATCTCGGCCAGTGTTGCGTCGCCCGACCAGTTGCCGACCACGCGCAATCCTATCTCCTCAAGCAAGATGCGCGAGGCCCAGGCGTCGCCGCCAATATTGTAGTCGCCGATCACGTTAACGTCGTAAGCACCGGCCTCGAACTCGACGTCCTTCTTGTCGAAGACCCAGTCGCGGATCGCGTCATTGGCGATGTGGTGGCCGAGTGATTGCGAGACGCCGCGGAAGCCCTCGCAGCGCACCGGCACGATAGTCTTTTCGTACTCCTTGGCTTTCTTGCGAGAAACTGCCTCGGTGTCATCACCAATGAGACCGATCGGGCATTCGGATTGCACGGTGATGCCGTTGTTCAGCGGAAACAGCATCTCGATCTCGTCGATGATCTGTTCCAGTTTCTTGTCACCGCCGAAGACAATGTCTTTCTCCTGGAAATCGGAGGTGAACTGCATTGTCCCGAACGTGTCGATGCCCGTTGTGCCCACATAGTAATTGCGTCGCTGTGACCAGGAATATTGGCCGCAACCGACGGGGCCATGTGAGATATGGACCATATCCTTGACTGGGCCCCAGACCACGCCCTTTGAGCCGGCATAGGCGCAGCCGCGGATTGTCATGACCCCGGGGATGGACTTGATGTTCGATTTGACGTCGCATTCGGAAAGGATCTCACTTTCCCCGCCAGCCTCATCCCCGCTCTTTGCGATGCTCAGGTGTTTTTTGCGGCGCTTCGCCGCCTTGTCGGGATATTGCGATAGCACCTCCTCGATAAGCTTCGCATGGAGAGCACCATCATTCTCGTATTCCAGGCTCATGGGACCCCTTTCAAGGTGTCTGATGACGCGTCACCGATGAAGCGCCGTTCTTTGCAAGGCGCCCCAACCCGAGAGGCGACCAATATCGGTCGTTACTGGGCGGCCGCCTTGGCCGCTTCCTTGGCCTGAAGCTCGGCAAGCATCTGCTCGTCGGTCTTCATGATGCCGAAGTCGAGCAGCATGTCCTCGAGCTCCTCCATGGTTATCGGCGTCGGGATGGTGCCCTGGCCAGAATTGGCATGGATCTTCTCGGCCAGCGCGCGATACTCTCCGGCCTGCTTGGAATCCGGCGCATACTGGATAACTGACATCTTCCTGAGCTCGGCGTGCTGGACGATGTTGTCGCGCGGCACGAAATGGATGAGCTTGGAGTTGAGCCTGGAAGCCAGGGCTTCAGCGAGGTCGAGCTCACGGTCGGTTTGACGTTCGTTGCAGATCAGGCCTCCGAGCCGCACGCCCCCCGAATGGGCATATTTCAGGATGCCCTTGGCGATGTTGTTGGCCGCATAGAGCGCCATCATCTCCCCGGACATAACGATGTAGATTTCCTGCGCCTTGCCCTCGCGTATCGGCATCGCGAAACCGCCGCAAACCACGTCGCCGAGCACGTCGTAGGAGACATAGTCCACATCGTCATAGGCGCCGTTCTCTTCGAGGAAGTTGATTGATGTGATGACGCCTCGGCCGGCGCAGCCAACGCCCGGCTCCGGGCCGCCGGACTCCACGCACTTGATGCCTCTGTAGCCAATCTTGAGCACGTCCTGCAGCTCGAGATCTTCCACCGAACCTTCCTGTGCCGCAAGATGCAGGACAGTATCCTGAGCCTTCGAGTTCAGGATAAGGCGGGTGGAGTCGGCTTTGGGGTCGCAGCCGACGATGAGGATTCTCTGCCCAAGGTCGACAAGGGCGGCGAGCGTGTTTTGGGAGGTGGTGGACTTGCCGATGCCGCCCTTTCCGTAAAAGGCGATCTGACGCAGACCTGACATTATAGATTTCCTTCCTTCGTTCCATCCGTCGCGGCTGGCCGCAATATGAATGCCGATGGGCAGCTCTTGCCGCCTCACACCGAAAGGGTCTCAAGACTCGTGCCAAGTAGCTTGCTGATAACCAAAAAGGTATTTTTTCGTTTGTGCCCCGCGAGTTAGCTTGAGCTCCAACAAGTGTTTGCTGCCAGCGAATTGTCGGAACAAGCCCTGTAGCGGACCCGACAATGCCCGACACAAGGCGTCAGCTTCGAGACCGACACTGGAAGAACTCGGGCCTTCGAGCTAGAGCCGACCTTTGGCTGCATACAGGCGGCGGCAAAGCGACCGGCTTGCGCGCCTCCCGCCGCGGGACATCAGACGTGCGTGCTCGGTAGCTGGTTGCGCATGGCTGGTTCGAGACTGGCCCCGCGAAGTCGGCATGGAACATGCCTGATGCGACGACTGCCGACGATCACATCCTCGTCCGGCTCGGAGAACCGGCACTGATATTGCACGCGGCGCTGTCACAACATGTCGGGCAGCGATGAACATTCCTTTCGTGCGACGCCGCCGGCAACGGCGTGCTCCTGGCATGAATGCGGGTCGCTGCTGCGAACCCATGTTGCAGTTGCACCCAAGCTGGCGAGCTTATTCATGACCGAATCCGCGACAGGCTTCATGGAGACTTTTCTGCACGGCCCAGAAAAGCCGGATCAACGATCTCGTCCCGCATGGGGCGCGGTCATATCGCTTGCCCTGGGCACCTTCGGGTTGGTGGCGGCAGAGCTTTTGCCTGCCAGCGTGCTGACGCCGCTCGCGCATGATCTGCATGTCACAGAGGGTGCGGCTGGACAGACGATGACAGCGACGGCGATTGCTGCGGCGATCTCTGCGCCGACGATCGCCTTCATAACAAAGCGCCTGGACCGCAGGATCGTCCTGTGGGCGATGATGCTGCTTCAGATCCTGTCCAACGTTCTGGCGGGTGTCGCGTGGTCGCTGCCGGTTTTCCTAGCGGCACGCGTCGTGCTCGGCATTGCGCTTGGAGGCTTCTGGTCGATTTCGGCATCGCTGGCGATTCGGCTGGTTCCAAATCATCTCCTGCCGCGCGCCCTATCAATCATCCTCACCGGCGTTTCGGTCGCTATCGTTTGCGCGCCTCCAGTCGGCGCCTATGTAGGCGACATCTGGGGATGGCGAGCCACCTTTATGATCGCCGCAGCCGTCAATGGCGTTACATTGCTGGTGCAACTCGTAACCATTCCGACGTTGCCGCCGGTTGAAATGGCTGGACTCCGCGGTCTGCTGAATGTGATCAAGAAGCCAACTATCAGGGTCGCGCTTTTGGTCGTACTGCTGGTCGCTTCTGGGCACTTCGCCAGCTTCACCTATGTCCGGGCCTACCTCGAGGAGATTCCCGCCCTCCGAATCGAGACGATCTCATTGCTGTTGCTCGTTTCCGGCGTATGCGGCTTCTTCGGCAATTTAGCCGGCGCATTCCTGGCGAAACACAGCCTCAAGGCAGTCGCGGCGCTGCCGCCCCTGCTCATGGCGATAGCCGCTGTCTCATTGCTGATGCCTGGAGCATCGGCCTCCGCCTCGGCCATTGCGGTTGCTGTATGGAGCTTTGGCTTCGGTGCGGTGCCGGTGGGGGTACAGACTTGGATGGTGCTGCGCGCCGTTCCCGAGCAGGCCGAAAGCGCCGGTGTGCTGATGACATCAACGTTCCAGATTGCCATCGCAGCCGGCGCGATCTTCGGCGGTTTGCTTGTGAACAATGTCGGCGTCGCCAGTGTATTTGCCTACAGCGCGGTTGCCACTTTCCTCGCAGCCCTCACGGTGTTCCTATTCGGCCCGAAACGCACAACCTAACCAACCTCTGACGGGAAAGACCTTCAGCTCAGCGCTCGCGATGCAGCCGCACCAGCCGCGCGGCGCGATCCCGCCCACGACTACTTTGTCGGTTCAGGCCTTCGTCTCGCCTAGATATGACCTGGGTCGCGGCTACCACCCGATGGGGCCTGGACCAGTGCCGGGCGCCTCGCCTCGCCGGTTTCACCGTTCGCGGCTACAGGAAGTGCATCAGCGTTCGCCCGGGCGGAGTTGGTCAGGTTACGCAGCCCGGGCGAGCGCGGGTCGCGCTAGGCAGCTGATGGATGACCAGGTGCCGTTCTTGAGGCGTAGCCTCGTCGATGTCCTGAGATTGCAAGGTGTCAGCGCTAGGGCTTCACCGTCGCGGATAACTATGTCCGACAGCCTCATGGCATGGACTCTTCCCACTGGCGGAGCCGACGAGCTTGGGAGATAGGGCGTAATCTGCTCTTCAATCATCGTTTGAAGGTCAGGCATCGTATGTTCAGCAACCGCGAGCTAGCGAGACGTCAAATCATCTCTTGCAACGCCGACGTTAGGGCGCAGCCGAGGGTCTCGCTCGAATTGCGGACGTCCCACCGACAAGATCATCGACCGCAATTTGCGTGCCCGGGTGGCGCTCCGTTTGCGTTGCGCCCCTTCCCGCTAACCAGCGGCGGCTTGGCGACGTTTCGGTCGGCCTTGCGACAATTCTAGTTCCGTTTCCGACACAGAGGTTTCGATGGACGCGCACGGCGAAGCCAGTTGGAACGCCAAGCATGTCATGATCGTGGCCGAGCCAAATTCGATCCTCATCGACTCGGGATCATGGCGATTGCCGAAGAGCGGCCGCCATGAATTGCTGTCACAGGCGTGCGTTCGCGTCAGTCATGCCTCTGCCAACACCGCTACTAGGAGCGCACTGTGCCCCTCGCTGCGGTGGTGCCCGCGGCTGCGCCGTGGGCATGGGCATGCGCTGTGTGGTGTTTGCCAGCCGGCGGAAGCGCAAATATCCGCGCTACACACCGACGGCTATGGCGCGCATCCCGCGTGGCGAAAGACGTCGTCCGAAAGGGGAGTGCAGAAGCAGCTTCATTGCAAATGGCATGTCTCTTGCTGCTCGTGCTCAGAGCCCATTGAACACGATGAAAGCGGATACCGAACCATGGCTGGCACGCGAAGCTCTAGACGATCGGCGAAGGCGGCGGTGGTTGTCCTCGCTGAAGACTGCGCATCGCCCGGTTTGGAGATCCGAACATCTGGAGCCGGGCCGTTCCCATAGACCAGAAGGGGGAAAGAATCGGGAGCCGCGTAGGGCATTGTCTCGCGCCCTGGCCTGGCAGCACCCCAGCGCGGCAATCCGATAGCCTCAGTAAAATCCAGTGCGCCAGTTTCTTCAAAAGGAGCAAGTTGATGACCGGTCAAAAGAAGGTCCCATTCGTCACGTTTCTGACGCGTGTTCGCGATGATTCAATCCAGGGGCCAAATCCGTACCGTTGGGAAGAAAAAACATCCGACGACTACTTTGCCGGCAAACGCGTCATCCTGTTCTCCCTGCCTGGCGCTTTCACCCCGACCTGCTCGACCTACCAACTGCCCAATTTCGAAGATCTCTACGAGGATTTCAAGAAAGAAGGAGTTGACGCGATCTACTGCCTCTCGGTCAACGATGCCTTTGTCATGAACGCATGGGGAAAGTCCTTGGGGCTGCAGAAGGTCGAGCTGATCCCGGACGGGTCTGGCGAGTTCACGCGCAAAATGGGCATGCTGGTTGCCAAGGACAATCTGGGCTTTGGTATGCGCTCGTGGCGCTACGCGGCTCTGCTTAATAATGGCGTGGTGGAGCAGTGGTTTGAGGAGGAAGGTTTCTCCGACAACTGCGAGACCGACCCCTATGGCGTCTCATCCCCGCAGAACGTCCTTCAATCATTGAAGGACGCTGCGTGACCTGGTGCACATCGACCATGCGCAACTGCGTTTTGGACGACACTGTGTGCAGAGCGCAAAGCTCTGGAGGCGCGCGGCCCGTGAGGTCGTTCAAACGTGACGCGGCTTAGAAGCGTCGACCTGTGAGAGATCTAATTAGCCACCGCCAAGAGCTTCTTTGACAGGAATACCGAACCGACCATGAAATCGTCCTTCAGCCTACTTCAGAAACAGTCTCTTGCGGCATCGCCTCAACTCATCGAGTCGATTCGCCTGTTGCAGCTGACGCATGCCGAACTGCATCAGTTCGTGGACCAGGAGCTCGAGAAAAATCCGCTTCTGGAGCATGCGCCAAACGACGAAGGGTGGTCTGGCGAGGTTGAAGGACCGAACTGGGCAAGGTCCCCGGACCTGCCCAGGCAAGGGAAATCCCAGCTCAGCACGACGAACACCACGCCGGGCGAGCGTCCTGCCTACGAGGAGTTTGTCGCCTTAGCGGAAACGTTGCACGACCATGTCGCTCGTCAGATCTCCCTCACCGCCTTCACACCGCACGAGCGGCTGATTGCTCATCAGCTTGCCGGGCATCTGGATGACACTGGCTATCTTCGGGTAAGTCCTTCGGACTTGGCTGACACCCT
This sequence comes from Mesorhizobium sp. WSM4850, assembly GCF_055811735.1. Taxonomy (NCBI): domain Bacteria; kingdom Pseudomonadati; phylum Pseudomonadota; class Alphaproteobacteria; order Hyphomicrobiales; family Phyllobacteriaceae; genus Mesorhizobium; species Mesorhizobium sp. WSM4850. The sequence goes on from NZ_JBVVPV010000029.1 coordinate 34,264, forward strand.
AAACGTCGGGCTGGCCCATGTGGAACGGGTGCTGGGCGTCTTGCAGCACCTCGATCCACCGGGAATTTTCGCACGATCGCTCAGCGAATGTCTCGAGATACAGTTGCGCGAGCGAAACCGGTTCGACCCGGCGATGGCGGTTTTGGTTGCCAACCTTGAGATGCTTGCGCGACGCGATTTTCAGACATTGAAGCAGCGTTGCGGCGTCGATGAAGAAGATCTTCTCGACATGTTGCAGGAAATCCGTGCGCTTGACCCCAAGCCTGGAAACAGATTCCAGTCGGGAACGCCGGAATGCGTGATACCGGACGTATGGGTCCTGCGCTCGCCAGGAGGTGGATGGCAGATCGAACTTGATCCGAACACGCTGCCCAAGGTGCTGATCAACCAAAGCTATGTCGCGGAGGTTTCCTGCCGAGCCGCCAAAAAATCGAAAGACATGACATTTCTCAATGAATGCTTGCAAAACGCGAACTGGTTGATCCGCAGCCTCGATCAGCGCGCCAAGACGATCCTTAAGGTTGCCACCGAAATCGTGCGCCAGCAGGATGCCTTTCTGGAATATGGCGTCGCCCACCTACGGCCCCTCAATCTCAGGACGGTCGCCGACGCGATCAACATGCATGAGTCGACTGTAAGCCGGGTGACCTCGAACAAGTACATGGTTACCCCACGCGGCGTGTTCGAACTCAAGTATTTCTTCACTGTCGCGATCGCCTCCTGTGAAGGCGGTGACGCGCACTCCGCCGAAGCTGTCCGCCATCGGATCAAAGCGATGGTCGCCGAAGAATCGCTTGATAACATGCTTTCTGACGATGACATCGCTGACCGGCTCAAGGAATGCGGCATAGATCTCGCTCGCCGCACGGTCACCAAATATCGCGAGGCGATGAACATCCCCTCCTCCATACAGCGGCGCCGGGAAAAGCGCTTGTGGCGGGACGGCGATCAAGGCCTCAAGGCCTCGTGACCAAAAGCGGCCCCTAAATCAAATGTGACGCGTTCTTCACATTTGCCCTCCTCCGGGCCGAAGCAACCGTCGAAATCGCTACATTCCCGGCAATTGGGCGCAGTGCATAGCAAAAACCCTTCGGCCTCACAGAGTTTGCGGTAAAAGTACTTCTTCCATTTCATGTTTTGGGTATTGCCGGCTGCAAGCATCGGGAAATGGGTGGCAAGCAGGCGGTTGAGCTCGGCCCGATTGAGAAGACCAAGATCCTGCCACAGATGGTCATCGCGCATGGCGCGCCGGGCGACGATCTTAGCGAAGCGCGCGCTCGCCGGGTCGCTCGGCCGGGCATGCGCCAGCAGAAGGCCGCGCAGAAGTTCTTCCTCCATGCCCCGCTCAGGATCGCTGACGTCTTCCAAGGCTAAGGCCGCCATAGCGGTTGCGGACAAACCCAGGGGCAGGACCTCGCGCAGCTCGGCAAGGGACAGCCCTGTTGACTCCGTCGCTGTCGCTTCGCCAGCCTCGACTTCCTTGAGCGCACACGAGAGAACGCAGGCAAGAACATGCTCGTCGAACCCCCTCTCCGGCTCGATGCTGGTGGGCCATTGGCCGGCGCCGACACATGCGTCTTTCTGTGCGGACATGGTCCCGTTCTCCTGGTTTGTTTTCGCGATGCAGCGGCCCTGCCGAGAGCACATGGGTCCGACTACGGGCACGCGCCGGCGCGGGCTCAACCCCAATACAGCGGGCCGCGGGTCGACCGCATGACCAAGCTGGCCTTCGAAGTCACCGCGCTAAACCATGACCCATAGCGTTGTTGATGGGGGGATGATCCGGTCTCCCCCAGTTCGGTCTGGCAGCATTGTCCCTGGTCGAAATCTCTCAACTGGGTCCGTAACGCGATTGGACAGTTTCAGGATCGATGAGGGGGCTCTGCCAAGCTCCAGCAAATCGATACCACCGGCGTCCTCGGTGCGCTCACGGTTTCAGACCAGAGCGTTGCCGCTCTCACGCGGGGGTTCCTGCCGGCCCATCTTTCCCTTGCAGGTGGCGCGGTGGCGTTGGAAGTTTCACAGTCCGTAGTCATACTGATGCGGTCCCAAGGTTGTGATGGCACTGTCATGAGAAGCAATGCGGCGCTCCCCGAGCGCATAGACAGGATCGTCCGGATACGGTGCTCCAATCGGCTGTCGCGTGCCGAAGCGTTCTGCCTCCAGGACCAAGGATGGGATCTGCTCCTCCAGCCAGTCATAGACAACGGTCCGTTCGGCAATCCGCCACTCCCCTTCCCGCTTTTGAAACAGATCGCAGTAGCGCCCGCATAGAAACATCTGACGCACTTCTCCGTCTTTGTCCGGTCCGCGTTGCAGCGCGGTGAAATAGCTCTCGACTGCGGCCTCTGCCGGGTTGATGAATTCGACAAGGATGTTCGTGATCTGATGGATGTTGCGCGGTCCGGTCTTGAAGACGCCGAGCGCAAACCGGATGAAGCCCTCTGCCGAGCCGCAATAGGCCCCGTGATTGTCATGTGCATCTGGCCAGTAGGCGCTGCGCAGTGCCGCTTCATCGGCACGGTCTATCCCGCGGCAATACCGATAGAGGCAGTCGCGGATCGCCTCGCGGTCGAGCAGTTCGACGATTTTCGCTTGGCCCGTCGGGTCTGCCGCAAATTCGGTGGTTCCGACGTGTTCCGGGACCTCTGTCTTCGGTTTGAGGGTGGCCTCCGAAGCGATTCGCGCAGCGGGTGGATCGTCGATTTCCAGCGCAAGTTCGGGGCAGGATCGCACCCCATCCGACGCAAGCAGTTGCTCCGCGTCCGCAACCTCGATATCACCGGGGAGGATGTAACCCGCCTCATCCAGCTTGAAGACTGCCGGCGCTCGCGCCGCGCATTGCGCATGCCCCTGACATCTGGCTTGGTGAACGATGATGCGCAAGGCGACCTCCAACGTCTGTGCCCCAGCTCAGGCCGGGCTAGGTTTAGCCCCACTCCAGGATCAGATTTTCAATCCCGAACAGTTGGCCGCCGTGGGTGATGGGTGCTGTTCCCTCCTTGATCCGAAAGGGCGGCAGGCGCGCCAGCCACTCCTCCAGGCCAATGACAATTTCCCGGCGCGCGAGATGTGAACCAAGGCACCGGTGGGGACCATAGCCAAAGGCGGCGTGGCGGATGCCTTCTCGGGTCAGATCGACCGTGTTGGGAGATTCGAATTCCGCCGGGTCACGATTTGCAATCATCGTGGCGCAGGAAACGAAGTCCCCCTTGCGGATCGGCGCGCCTTCGAAGTCGATATCTTTCCGTGCGACGCGGATCAAATGAACGGTCGGAAAGGCACGCAGCAGTTCTTCGGCTGCGCGCACGATCCGGTCCGGTTCTTTTCGGAGCAATTCCTGATCTTCCAGTTTTCGCGCGAGATAGGCCAAGTCAAAGCCTATGGCTGTAGCGACCGTGTCGAGCCCCGCCACCAAAACGAGCACGCCAATGCCACGGACCTCCTGGTCTGTCAGCCCGCGGCCCTCGACCTGCGCCTGCACAATGAAGCTCATGAAATCGTCGACGGGCTTGTTGCGGCGCATCGCCGCCAGCTCGTCTATGAACGCTACAATCGTCCGAGCCGCCGCCGGCCGTCTGACATCATCGCCATGGAGCAGATCTTTCGCCCAGGCAACAAACGTCTCAAGACGGTGCTCCGGCAGTCCGATGAAGCGAAGGAAGATGCTGACCGCGAAAGGAAAGGCGAAATCCTTCATGACATCGCAGCTTGTTCCCGACGAGGCGATCCTCGTGATAAGCGATATCGCTCGCTCGCGGATGGCGGGCTCCAGTTCCGTTACACGCTTCGGCGAAAAGAGCGGATTGAGCAATGAGCGAAAGACTGCATGGGAAGGGGGATCGAGTTCGAGCGGGATCGTCGGCCAGTCTTCGCCCAGTGCAGATGCGAAGACGTTGCGATGACTGGAAAAGTTTTCGGTCTCCTGCAGCACCCGGCGCTGATCTGCGGCGCGAGTGATGACCCAAGCACCCTGCCCGGTACGCGTGTTCCAGGGCGAATAAAAGATTCGCGGTCCGGCATGCACGCAAGCGATTGCTGCGTGGGGGTCGCCGTTGGGCGCCGGAGACATGCCTGGCGAGGAAAAAAGGCTGAAGTCGCCCACCATTTCCGGCGGGACATGATCTGGAACCGGGTTGGTCGCCATTTGGTTCTCCTGCGTTCAGGCGTTTACGCTCGGTTGAGATCGCAAGGCTGTTCGTCACCGCTGAGCTCCGCGCGCACTGCCGACATCGCCTCCGATGACAACGTCGAGCAAATTGCGTGCCGAATAAGCGCACCATTGGCGCTGCTCATATCTCCGTTGTAGCTGCCCTTCTGAGGCTAACCTTGGTACGAATTTCGACATTCATGACTGTTCCAGACACGACAAGGTTTTGCAGAAAAGAATGCTAGCGAGGAGCCGAGTGAAGAGGCTAAGTATCGAACGAGGTCACCTGCGAGAGAGGGTGTAGCTCGGCGGTAGCGAAGCCGCTCGCGAGCGCGCCCTCCACGAGCGCTGTAGATGCTATGGGCGGCGGCGAGCGTGTGGCACCCTCGACGCTGTTGAGCAGCTACCTAAGGAGCGCCCCATGTCACCATCCTTTGATGCAAGCAAATCCCTTACCGCCCTTGATCAGGACAGCACGTTGGTCGCAGTGATTGAGATGAGCCAGACAAAGTGGCTCATAGCTGCGACGGTCCCTGGCTTTGAACGTAACCCTCTCAAGAAGCTCGATGCCGACCCGGATTCGGTGTTCAGGCTGTTGCGCCGCTGGCGCAGCGAAGCCATCCAAGCCGGGCGTGAAGTCCGGCGCATCGTTGTCGCCTATGAGGCTGGACGCGACGGCTTTTGGTTGGCGCGCTGGCTCCAGGCGCGCGCTGTCGAAGCTTATGTCATACATCCATCGAGCGTCGCGGTTTCCCGTGAACATCGGCGTGCCAAGACCGATCGCCTCGATACCGAACTGCTGATGCGCGCCTTTCTTGGCTGGCTGCGGGGCGAGAAGCGCCACTGCAGCATGGCAGCCATCCCAACCATCAATGAGGAGGAGGCCCGCCGTCCGAACCGTGAACGAGACAATCTCGTCCGCGAACGTACACGGATCGTCAACCGCATCAAGGCAATCCTCGCTCGCTTCGGCATTCGCGCCTTCAAACCCAATCTGCGCAAAGCTGCCGAGAAACTGGAGGCTCTGCATACGGCGGAAGGTATGCCCCTACCGGAACGAAGCCGAGCCGAGTTGCGCCGTAATCTCGGACGGCTTCACCTGTTGCGTGAACAAATCCACGAGATCGAACAGGAGCGGTTGCGGCAGCTCTCGGTGGTTCCGGACACGGAGAAGGGTCCGCTCGCGATGGTTCGCCTTCTTGCGCGGATCATCGGTGTCGGTATCGAGACTGCGGACATGCTGGTGAATGAGATTCTCTCACGCGGCCTGCGTGATCGGAGAGCCGTCGCCCGCTATGCCGGACTTACCGGGGCGCCGGATGAGAGCGGCCAACGCAGGCGCGAGAAAGGTCTTGCGCGGGCCGGCAACGCTCGCGTCCGCTACGGCATGATCCTACTGGCTTGGCGGTTCCTCCAATTCCAAAAGGACAGCGCGCTGGCGCACTGGTTTTGCGCGAGAACGGCCGATGGCCGTGGCGGTACGCGCAAGACAATGATCGTGGCTTTGGCGCGCAAGCTACTGATTGCCTTCTGGCGACTTGTCACGACCGGCGAGATCCCGACGGCGAGATCCCGACGGGAGTAGCCCTGCGTCCGGTATAAAGCATGGAGGAGGGTTCGACAGGACGAGCATTGAAGTTTGGCAGCTGCAATAGCGTCTGCCGATAACGATCCGAGGTGGTGGTGATCCCGGCCGCTCACATGGCTTACGACGCCGCGCTGTAGAATGGGCCCACCGCCCGGAGCTTCGCCGCCGATGCGTATGGCTGCATCATGGTTTTTGATCCGCGAGGATCAACCGCATACAAGCTTGCGGCGCGTTTACGGCGCCGGATGGCGAGCTCCCCTCGGTTTGCAAGTTATAGACCTCTACGAACAGGCACCTGCCGGCTCAATGTAACGCTGCCGCCGTGCTCGTGACCATCAAGGGCAAGTCGCTTCGCGATGGCCAAAGGCCCACCCTTGACCGTCACTGCGCGCGGCGCCCCCAATGAACCCCGGAGCCAAAGCAGGAACAAATGGGGCGCCACAGCTGAACAAGGAGACGGAACGACTGAAAGATCACCTTGACAAAGATTAGCCCATACATGCGAGCGAGCGGCTTTGCGGTCGTCATCGATACTTCGTCGGTAAGGTCGGGTTGCTGACCCAACTAATTCGAAGGACGATCGATGACCGACGGCATGGTGAACCTGCGCGCTCGTGGAGAAGGCTCCGGATCCCGATCTCTTGCGCGAGGTGATTTGTATGCGGTCGAGCGCCTGAGCGAGTCGGAGACGGGGCCGCGATCGGCCGCGCCTATGGCAAGAAGAGGGCCCCACGTCCGCCGGCGCCGAGGCCATCAGGGCGCCCGCAAATAGCTCACTGCGGAGATCGGCAGCCCCAATTCTTCTGCGTCAGGATCACATCGGCCTGGCGAGGCGATCGCCTCGTGGGGGTATCTGCTGGTAGCCGGAGAAATCCTCGACCGCACTGGTCGCATCGGCAACCTGGCCGTTGACTGCTGTGTTGCTGCTCTTGGCAAGAATCTAGCCGCGCTGAGCCGAGAGCGCGAACAGGATGCGCTAAGCGTTCCTTGATAATGCGGGCTGCTTTCGGGCGTGTTCAGCTTTGCATCCGTCTCGGACGTTACCTTTTCGAGCTTGGCATGAGACGCCGAGGGCTCTTGCCGGCGAAGGATCATTCGAGATGCCTTTGTGGAGGCCGTCCTCTGGAATCTTGACGGAGGGACCAATCGACTTCACTTCGAGCAATTCCTCCCGCCCGCTGCCGTACATCTGGGATGTTGGACAATCGACCGACAACACACCCGTCCGGGCAGCTGACGCATTTGCCTGCATTGAGTAGCTTTACCGCGGAGTTCAGGTTGTGGCTCATCGCAACGGGAGCAATGATGGCGATCCTCGCCAAGCGCGGTGGCCCTCGGGAATGGCGCCGTCGATCGAGGTGATCCTCGGCGGGCCGCAAAAGGCAGCTGTGCCCTCGTTGGCCTCGGCAGGCAAAGCGGTGGTCAGCAAAATCCAGAGTAGCGGCGCATGCCGAGCGAAACGGGAATCGATATGCATCGGCCTCACCTCAAGCGGCGGTTGAACGGGGAATGCGCGGCAGGTTCTCGGCCAGTAGCCGCCAGTCGTGGCGCTCGGGTTCGCCTTCCTTGCGCGTCCCGAAGAACTGGACGATCATCTTGCCATTGGCGCCATAGGCTTCGAGTGACGTGACGTGACCGTCCCTGGTCGGCTTGCGCACGGCCCAAACCTCACGGATGTGGTGGGCCCTGAGATGCAGGTGGAAAGTCTCGTCGAGCACATTGATGCAAGGCCCGATCTGCTTGACCGACTTGATAGGGCCGGAATGAATCTGGATGCAGCCACGATTGCCGACGAAGCACATGATCGGCATCTCGTCCTCGGCCGCACGATGGAACATGGCGCCAACGGCAGCATTGTCGAGCAGCCAGGCGTAATCCTGGCCGACCATGCGCACCGCCTGGCGGCGGCTGAGGTTCAGGGCCTTCAGCATGCCGAAGAACTGGTGCACGTCGGTCAGCCGACTCCAGTGCTCCCGCAGGTCATCGACTGTAGCGGCTTGGTCCGCAATCTTTGCGAGGTTTTCGGCTGACCTCCCCTCAACCGACACGATCGGCTCCTGGTTCGAGGATTGGAGCTCGTCTGTCAGTTTTTGATAGGCATAGAGGTTGGAGGACGACCTCAGATGCACCTTGTGCACTGCCTCGCCTGCGGCGTCGAAGAATTGCAGGCTGCGGTGGATCTCCCCGCCATCGCGTGCCTCGACCGCAAAGCCGTGCGCCCACACGTTCGCGAAGATGCGCAAATCAATGTCCTTGCCGAGCACCATGGCGTGACGCTTTCCGGTGAACACCTTATCGTAGATGCCTATCTTCTCATGCACGGCACTGGCATTGCGGGTCAGCGCCATCACCTCGCCGACCGCCTCGAGACCGGTCAGCATATCATTAACGCGTGGCTGGATGCGCACCGTGCCAAAACCGCAATGTGCCGCGGAAAGCTCCGCTTCCGAAATGCCCAATTGGGCGGCGAGATCGTGGTCGCGGATTTTGGGGCTGTCTTCGCGTGCCCGCCGGATTCTCTCCGGCGACGGTTTCTCGTGCTGGTGCATGTCTTCACCCCTGCTTGCGCATACTGTCGGTAGGGCGTCTTCGCCCTCGCCAAAAAAGAGCTCAAAAGTCGTGCCAATTTCTCGAAGCGTCTCGGAAGCCCGGCTTACGAGCCAGTTCAGAGGGAACTCGAGCCCACCCCCCTGTGGCGGTCTCGACAAATCCGACAATGCTGTCGGTTGCCCAACGCCTTCGCGGCAACAGCCGAACCAGAATCGTGGCCGCGTTGGCGATGTCGCACTGTCCGGAAACGGTTTTTCCCATTGGCACGGTCCATGCACGGTGATGCCCAAACCGTCACGCACTGAGGAGAAACGAGCAATGATTACGCTCACCGACAAGGCCGTTGCCGCCGTTAAAACCGCTCTTTCCGCCGCTAGTGAGCCGGCAGAAGGCTTTCGTATCAAGGTCGAGGCCGGCGGCTGCTCCGGCTTCAAATACTCGATGGGCCTGGAGAGCGTCCCGCGCGAGGGCGACGCGATCATCGAGACAGATGGGATCAAGGTGTTCGTAGACGCCGGCACCCAGCCGCATGTAGCCGGCATGGCCGTCGACTTCGTCACGGGTCTCGAAACCTCCGGCTTTGTCTTCGACAATCCGAATGCGAGCGGGAAGTGCTCCTGCGGCAAGTCCTGTAGTTAATTGCCGAAGAAGGAGAGAGTGCGCCTGAGGTGAGCTTGTCGGTGCGATGGCGGCCCAATCTGCGCCAATTTGTGGGGCACCTGCACCGCTTCTGGATCGTCTCCGCCAGCAACGGCATGCGCAAGGCTCGATGCGACCGGGTTTGCGCCTCCCTTCCACTCCATTGAGGACCACAGCCCATGAAAGTTGTCTATCTCGACAACAACGCAACGACACGGGTCGATCCTGAAGTCTTTGAAGCGATGTTGCCGTTGCTTACGGATCAATTCGGCAACCCTTCGTCGGCGCACGGTTTTGGCGCCCTTGCCGGTGCCGCGTTGAGAAACGCGCGGCGCCAGCTGCAGGCGCTGATCGGCGCGGAGTTCGACGACGAGATCACCTTCACCTCGGGTGGAACGGAAAGCGACAATGCTGCCATTCTTTCGGCGCTCCAGGTGATGCCTGACCGAACAGAGATTGTGACTTCCGCCGTCGAACATCCGGCCGTTCTGACGCTCTGCGCGCATCTCGAGGAGACGCGCCGCGTCAAGGTGCACAGGATCCCGGTGGATTGCCAGGGCCGGCTCGACGTTGACGCTTACCGGGCTGCTCTCAGCCCAAACGTGGCAATCGTCTCGATCATGTGGGCCAACAACGAGACTGGTACGATCTTCCCTGTCGCCAAGCTCGCCGAATTGGCCAAGGAAGTCGGCGCCCTTTTCCACACTGATGCCGTGCAGGCAGTCGGCAAGTTCCCGATCGACCTGAAATCAACCGCCATCGACATGCTGTCGCTCTCCAGTCATAAATTTCATGGACCAAAAGGGGCCGGCGCACTTTTCGTCAAGCGCGGCGTGCCGTTCCAGTCCCTGATCAAGGGGGGTCACCAAGAGAGCGACCGGCGCGCGGGCACCGAAAACACGCCCGGCATAGTCGGGCTCGGCATGGCCGCCGAACTCGCCTTGAAATTCATGGATGAGGAGACCCCACGGATAAAGTGGCTCCGCGACCGGCTGGAGAACGGGCTTGTCCAGCATGTCCCAAACAGCTTCATCAACGGCGATCCCCTGGAGCGCTTGCCGAACACCGCAAACATTGCCTTCGAAGGTTTTGAAGGCCATGGAATCCTGCATCTCCTCAACCGCGAGGGTATCGTCTGTTCCTCCGGGTCCGCCTGCACATCGGGCTGTGCGGAGCCAAGTCACGTCCTGAGGGCGATGAAAATGCCACATGGGGCGGTCCGCTTCTCTTTCGCGCGTGACAACGGACAAGAAGAGGTAGACCGGGTGCTAGAGGTCTTGCCTTCAATTGTGGAGAAGCTGCGCGACGCCCACAGTTCCGGGTCGAATATACGGAGCGCCGAAGGCCTTCAATGCGTACCAGGTCTCAGCGGCAGATGAACCGGCGTCCATTCATGAGCGGTCGGGTCTTTCTCAAGGATACTACCCTGCGCGAGGGCGAGCAGGCATCCGGCGTTGCCTTGACGGTGGCGGAAAGCTTGCGATCGAGATCGACGCAATTTGCGCCGTGGTCGCACGGAGTGTTCCGGTGCGGTTCACGGCAGGGCGCCGGATGACCTCACGGGATTTCCATGCATCAGTCGAGAGCGGCGTCCGTGCCCTCAATCTGTCGTTGCCTGCATCGGATTTCCAGCTTGCCACGAAGCTGGGGCTAGTCCGGGAAGGAGCGCTAAAGCTCATCGAGCATATGGTCGGGCGCGCGGCCGCCAGCGGCTTTTTCCTCGCCCTGGGCTCTGAGGATGCTTCGCATACCAACCAGGACTATCTCGCCCGCCTTATTAAGACGGCGGCGCGCGCCGGCGAAAGCCGCGTCAGCCTGGCCGATAGTGTCAGCGCCCTCGATCCCTTTTCGACCTTCGAGCTTGTCACCCCGCTCGCAGCGAAGTCTCCCGTCGACCTCGAATTCCATGCGCATAACGATCTCGGCCTCGCTACCGCCAACACGGTGGCCGCGATCCGCGCCGGCGCGCGCCATGCCTCGGTCGTCCTTGGAGTCGGCGAGCGCGCGGGCAATGCCGCACGCGAAGAGTTGGCCGCCGCGATGGCTGTCCTTCAGGATGCAGATACCGAAGTCGGCCTCACCGCATTGCCCCCCTTGGCGGCCGAGGAGACCTCGGGCGGGGCCGAGCGCCAGGTCGAGGGCCAATCCGGAGACAGTCGAGCCCATCCCGCTCGGGCCCTGCGGGCCCTTGCGTCAGCCCACCTCGCTCGCTTCCAAGCGGGGCCGGCTGCCTCCATGGAGATCGACCAGTTGTACCGCGCGCCACGTCCGGCCTCGGCACCGGAGGCAGTTGTGTCGACCAGGCGATTGCCGCGCTGGCTCAGCGCATTCGTTCATCAAACCGCGGCTTTCGGGGCTGCATGTCGAATGTGCGACCAACGCACCAGAACCACCGTTTCCGACAAAGGGAGAACGCAATGAGTTGTTCCGCTGACAGCAGTTCCATCGACGTCACCAACATCCTCACGCGACTGAAAGGCCTGTCGTCCGCGGAGGAGTTCTTCGCTGTCCTTGGCGTCTCGTATGATCCGAAGGTGCTCAATGTCTCACGGCTCCACATCCTCAAGCGTGTGGGCCAATACCTTGCCGGGGAAGATTTCTCCGGTCTGCCCGACCAGGTGATCGCCGCGCGCATGCGCGCCATGCTGGAACGCGCCTACGAGGAGTTCGCGCTTTCCTCGCCGCTCACGCACCGGGTTTTCAAGGTGCTCAAAGATCACAATCCGAACAAACCTCACACGCCAGGCCGCACATTCGTTCCGTTCGACTCCGTCCTGAAGCGGTTCGGCGAATAAACGCTACATAGTTGCGACGCGACAATGTCGACAAGCCAACAATTCGGGCACCGAAACCGGGGGGCCTCAGAAATGATCAATGGAATTTAAAAGGAAAGACGCTCGCAAAACACTTGGCACGAATGATGCAAACAAGAACTCGCACCGCCAGCTCGCCTCGGGATAACAGCATAGAGAACGCCAATGCACATTGTCGTCAGCATCAAGCAGGTGCCGGACTCGGCACAGATACGGGTCCATCCGGTGACGAACACCATCATGCGTCAGGGTGTGCCGACCATCATCAACCCTTACGACTTGTTTGCCCTGGAAGAAGCACTCAGGCTACGCGACGCTTATGGTGGGGAGGTCACAGTGCTCACTATGGGTCCACCCATGGCAGAGGACTGCCTGCGCAAGGCGCTCGGCTACGGCGCCGATCGCGCGGTGCTTTTGACCGACCGCTATTTTGCCGGTTCTGACACGCTGGCCACCTCCTTTGCTCTTTCCCAGGCAATCGCGAAGATCGGCGAGACGTTCGGCACACCGGACGTGGTCTTCACGGGCAAACAGACGATCGACGGCGACACCGCCCAAGTCGGGCCCGGCATCGCCAAGCGTCTCGATCTCCTTCAACTCACCTATGTCGCGAAAATCGCCTCCATTGATCTTGCTGCAGGCGAGATCACGGTCGAGCGCCGTTGCGAGGGCGGCACCCAGAAGCTGAAGAGCAGGCTGCCTTGCCTCATCACCATGCTGGAAGGCACAAACGAGATGCGCCGGGGCTCGATCGAAGACGCGCTTTGCGCCGCGCGCAGCCAGATTGTGAAATGGAGTGCGGCCGAGGCCGGCATTGAAGACCTCACCAAATGCGGCTTGCGTGGCTCGCCGACGGTCGTCAAACGCGTTTTCGCCCCTAGCGCCCGTTCGGAAAAGGCGGAGCAAATTGAGACCGCCGAAAAGACGCTGCGCGATACCGCAGACGAACTGATTGGTGCAATCTTCACCCGCCAGCCGGCGCTGGAACCGGAACTCGCCTTCGAGGGCGCGTGACGGCAAGGAGCAGACCATATGTCGAGCACGAACTCAGACACCCCTCGCCAGCCCCCCGGCCGTGCCGGGATGAAGAAGGAGCTTCCTGAGCGTTTCAGGGACTATCGGCATGTCTGGGTTTTCATCGAGCTCGAACGTGGCCAGGTCCACCCGGTATCTTTCGAACTGCTTGGCGAGGGCCGCAAGCTGGCGGACAAACTTGGCGTCCAGCTCGCGGGCGCTGTGCTCGGACCCCCGGGAGAAGCGACCCAGAACGCAGTCGCCGAGGCCTTCGCCTATGGCGCCGACCTCGTCTACTTCGTTGAGGCGCCGGTGCTCGCCGACTATCGCAATGAGCCTTTCACCAAGGCGATGACAGATCTGGTTGCTACTTACAAACCCGAGATCCTGCTTCTCGGTGCAACCACGCTCGGCAGGGATCTCGCCGGTTCCGTCGCAACCACCTTGCTGACAGGGCTAACGGCCGACTGCACCGAACTTGACGTGGATGCTGACGGCTCGCTCGCCGCGACTCGCCCGACTTTTGGCGGTTCGTTGCTATGCACGATCTACACGCTCAATTACAGGCCGCAGATGGCGACGGTGCGACCGAGGGTCATGCCGATGCCCCAGCGGGCCGACAGAGCGATCGGGCGTGTCATCCCTCACAAGCTGTCGCTAGCCGAGGATGAAATTGTCACCAAGGTGCTAGGATTCCTTCCGGACGGCCAGTCGGGTATCGCCAATCTCGCCTATGCGGATGTGGTGGTTGCGGGAGGGCTCGGTCTCGGCGGAGCGGAGAACCTGCAGCTTGTGAAGAGTCTCGCGCGAGTGATAGGCGCCGAATTCGGCTGTTCGCGGCCGCTGGTCCAAAAGGGCTGGATGTCGGCCGATCGGCAGATCGGCCAAACAGGCAAGACAATCCGGCCGAAGCTTTACATAGCGGCCGGTATTTCCGGCGCCATCCAGCACCGCGTTGGAGTTGAGGGAGCCGATCTCATCGTGGCCATCAACACCGACCCGAACGCGCCGATTTTCGATTTCGCTCACCTCGGGATCGTCACCGATGCGGTCCGTTTCCTGCCCGCGCTGACCGAGGCCTTCACCCGGCGGCTGTCACCGCACAGTCGCGACAAGCTTGCGAGCTAAGGGAGATGGAAATGATCAACGAAGAGTTCGACGCCATTGTCATCGGGGCCGGCATGTCCGGGAACGCAGCTGCTTACACTATGGCAAGCGACGGCTTGAAGGTACTCCAGTTGGAGCGAGGTGAATATCCGGGCTCCAAGAACGTCCAGGGCGCCATCATGTACGCGAACATGCTGGAGAAGATCGTCCCGGATTTCCGGGATGATGCACCGCTCGAGCGGCATCTGGTTGAACAGCGGCTCTGGGTGATGGACGACACCTCCCACACCGGGATTCACTATCGGTCGGACGACTTCAACGAGGTGAAGCCCAACCGCTATACGATCATTCGTGCCCAGTTCGATAAATGGTTTTCGCGCAGGGTGCGCGAGGCCGGCGCGACGGTTCTGTGCGAGACGACGGTGACGGAACTCGTCCGTGACGCCAAGGGCAAGGTGATCGGCGTCCGCACGGACCGGGCCGGCGGAGCGATCTACGCGGACGTAGTTGTTCTTGCAGAAGGTGTCTGCGGGCTGCTTGGCACGCGGGGCGGTCTTCGCAAGATGCTGAAACCGGAAGCGGTGGCGCTCGCAGTAAAGGAGATGCATTTCCTGCCCGAAGAGGTCATTGAGCAGCGGTTCGGCGTCAAAGGGAGTGAAGGCTGCGTGATCGAGGCAGTCGGCACGATATCCCACGGCATGGCCGGGCTCGGATTCCTCTACACCAACAAGGAATCGATCTCACTGGGCATCGGCTGCCTCGTCTCGGATTTCGCCGCGAAGATGGAGAGCCCTTACGCCCTTCTCGATGCGCTGAAAAACCATCCTTCGATCCGGCCGCTGATCGCCGGTTCGGAGGTGAAAGAATACGCGGCGCATCTCATTCCCGAAGGTGGCTACAAGGCTATTCCGCAGCTCTTTGGCGACGGTTGGGTCGTTGTCGGCGATGCCGCGCAATTAAACAACGCCGTTCACCGCGAGGGTTCGAACCTCGCCATGACCTCCGGTCGCATTGCGGCTGAGGCTATCATACAGGTGAAGAGACGCAACGATCCAATGACCAAACGGAACCTCGCCCTTTACCAGACGATGCTGGATAAATCCTTCGTAGTCAAAGACCTGCGGAAATACAAAGACATGCCAGCTTTACTCCACACTAACGCCTGCAATTTCTTCACGACCTACCCGCGGTTGATGTCGCAAGCCGCGCAAAACTTCATGCGTGTCGACGGCACGCCAAAGATCGAAAAGGAAAAGGCGACCACGGCAGCCTTCATCAAGGCGCGCTCGCGGTTGGGGCTGGTCAGCGACGCGATCCGCCTGGCATTGGCGTGGCGGTGAGGCACTGATGACATGACGAACCCAGGGACAGAATTACGTGTCGAAGACAAGCTTTACCAGAACCGCTATCTGGTGGACTCCGGCCGTCCGCATATAAAGGTGCGACCGCACAAGCAACCAAGCGCGAATCTGCTCGCGCTGACCCGCGTCTGTCCAGCGAAATGCTATGAGTTGAACGACAAAGGTCAAGTTGAAATCACCGCCGATGGCTGCATGGAGTGCGGCACCTGCCGCGTTTTGTGCGAGGCCAGCGGGGAGATCGAATGGAATTATCCGCGTGGTGGCTTCGGCGTCCTCTTCAAGTTCGGATGATCGGCTTTGGCACCGTTTCGGCGGGTGTGCACCTGTGTACTCCCGAACTCGCGACAAAGCGCAATCTTGCCGGCACCATCTCGCCAAATTGCGGAGCGAGTGAACTTCCTGAACTGATGAAAAGGCACTTGGGAGGAGCACCCTGACCACAACCGCTGAGGTCTTTCCATGGCTCACATATCCTCGGATCGGGTCAACGAAGCAGGACGTCGAGACACCTTCCGCAAACCCGCCAGTGATGGGATGTTCGAAGCAGATGACTGGCTCAGGGGAATCTACGAGGTGTCGAAGGCGCTGACGGCTCACTCCCGGCTAGAGGTTACGCTGGCCAATGTCGCGAACACTCTCCCGTCGTTTGTGCAAATGCGTCATGGAGCAATCTTTGTCCTGGACTCTGAAGGTGAGCCGGAGATCGCCGCGAGTGCCGGCAGCGGCCCATCAGGCACTCACCCCATCATACCAAAGGCCGCAATAAATCAAATCGTCGCTACGGGCACGCGGCTCGTCATCGCGGACCTCAGCACGTCCGAGTTGTTTCAGGCCGACCTTCAAACACGTCCTGGTGTCAGTTCCCTCCCGATGGCCTTTATCGGCATCCCGGTTAAGGCTGAGGATAGGATTCTTGGGACGTTGTCGATCGTAAGAGACAGCGCAAACGGGTCCCGCTACGATGAGGACATCTGCTTCCTGACGATGGTGGCCAACCTCGTCGGCCGCACTATTCGCCTGCATCGCGGCTTGACTTGGGATCGTGAGCGGCGCGTCGATGAGCGCTGGACAGCGGAGAATTCGTCCGATGAGGACCGGACCGACCCCGTCCCGCATGCGCCCGTCAAGATGGATGGGATCATCGGGGAGAGCCCCGCACTCAAGCAGGTGCTCGAAACCGTCTCCATTGTAGCAAGGACGAATTCCACCGTGCTCCTGAGGGGCGAGAGCGGCACCGGCAAGGAGTTTTTCGCGCAAGCCATACATAGGCTCTCGCGCCGGCGGAGGAAGTCTTTCGTCAAGTTGAACTGCGCCGCACTGTCGGAAAGCGTTCTGGAGTCGGAGCTGTTCGGACATGAGAAAGGCGCCTTCACAGGGGCAATTTCCCAGCGCGCCGGCCGTTTTGAACTGGCAAACGGGGGAACGCTGCTACTCGATGAAATCGGCGAGATTTCACCTGCATTCCAAGCCAAGCTGTTACGTGTCTTGCAGGAAGGCGAACTGGAGCGTGTTGGCGGTACCAAGACGCTGCAGGTCGACGTGCGACTTATATGCGCCACCAACAGGGATCTCGAGTCGGCTGTCGTAAGCGGCGAGTTCAGGGCCGACCTTTATTATCGCATCAATGTGGTGCCAATCATCCTGCCTCCGCTCCGAGAGCGACCGGGGGATATTCCTCGCCTTGCGAACGCCTTCCTCGAACGATTCAACAAGGAGAACCATCTCGAACTCGCCTTCGCGCCGTCGGCGCTTGAGTTTATCTCGCAATGCTACTTCCCTGGTAATGTCCGCGAATTGGAGAACTGCGTGCAAAGGACGGCCACGCTAGCGCGTTCAAGGACAATCGCTCCATCAGATTTTGCCTGCAACAATAACCAATGCCTATCTTGGCTCCTCTGGAAAAGAGCTGATCATTCGCACAGCGGCAATACCGGCAACCAGCGCTTTCGAAGCAATATAATGCCCGCCGGATTGCCGATGCCGGCCGGGCGCTTCGGCGCCCCGCAGGATAACGTGCGACCCCATACTGCCGACCCTGCAAACGATCCCGCTCTCCCTGCAATAGGCCCGCGCCTGACGGAACGCGATCGGCTGATCGGCGCGATGGAGAAGGTCGGCTGGGTTCAGGCCAAGGCCGCCCGTGTCCTCGGCGTTACGCCGCGACAGGTCGGATATGCTTTGCGCCGACACGGGATCGAGGTGAAGAAGTTCTAGCGTTCTCATGAGGTGGAGAACGAGAACACTGCGCCAGCTACGCGAAATGTGTCGGAGCCCGGGCCAAAGCTGCGCGAGTGTGTGATGCTGTCACCCCTTCATCACCCGCCCTTGCCGACGTCTTGCCGATGGCAGAAAGGAGTCACCCCACTCTCCTGAATCGGAACTATGCAGACCCAAGTGAGCAGTGGCAACTTCACCGCGGACGAGCTCGCCGTCGCCGAGACCGACATCCTCGTCGGAAGACCGGTCGGGAGTTGTGCCGAGGGCGATCACGGCCGAGCGGTCGACGCGGGATTTCTATCTTGAACTGATGTCCGGCCGGGTCGTCTTCCTCACCTTCTAACATAGTCCTGTTAGAAGTCCGACAAAGCTATGTCGGAGCAACTCCATGCTATCCGACGCGCAAAGCCAATTCGTGAACTAGCGCCACCTTTTCAGTTGGCATTGCTCTTGCGCTTCAAACCGCGACGTTAACCCGTAACGGAGCCGTTCAATGGCCGCACCGGCGATTTCAGTTGAGAGCCTGACCGGCGCGAGGGTCTCCGACCAGTTGCTGGTGAGCGCCAAGTCGGGTGGCTGTGCATCTTCCTCCTGCGGATCGTCGACAAGGCCGGACGATGTGGACCCGGCCATCTGGGACAAGATCAAGGATCACCCGTGCTTTTCAGAAGAGGCGCACCACTATTTCGCGCGCATGCACGTCGCCGTCGCGCCGGCCTGCAATGTCCAGTGCAACTACTGCAATCGCAAATATGATTGCGCCAACGAAAGCCGGCCCGGGGTTGTTTCGGAAAAGCTGACGCCCGATCAGGCAGTCCGCAAGGTGATCGCGGTCGCCAATGAAGTGCCGCAGCTTTCCGTGCTTGGGATCGCCGGACCGGGCGATGCCTGCTACGACTGGGAGAAGACGAAGGCGACGTTCGAACGCGTCGTCAGGGAAATCCCCGACGTCAAGCTCTGCGTCTCTACGAACGGGCTCGCGCTGCCGGACCACGTCGACGAGCTTGCCGACATGAATGTCGATCACGTGACGATCACGATCAACATGGTCGATCCGGAAGTCGGCGCAAAGATCTATCCCTGGATCTTTTACGACCATCGCCGCTACGTCGGCACCGAAGCCGCCAGGATTCTGCACGAGAGGCAAATGCTGGGGTTAGAGATGCTGAGCGCGCGCGGCATCCTCACCAAAATCAATTCGGTGATGATCCCTGGAGTGAACGACCAGCACCTGATTGAGGTGAATAAGTGGGTCAAGCAGCGCGGCGCGTTCCTGCACAACGTCATGCCTCTGATTTCCGACCCGGCGCACGGCACGCACTACGGACTGATCGGGCAGCGTGGCCCAAATGCAATGGAGATGAAGGCTCTTCAGGATCGTCTTGAAGGCGGCGCCAAGTTGATGCGCCACTGCCGGCAGTGCCGGGCAGATGCCGTCGGCCTGCTGGGTGAGGATCGTGGCCAGGAATTCACGCTCGACCAGATTCCCGGCGAGCTCACCTACGATGCCAGCAAGCGCGAAGCCTATCGGGAGCTGGTCGCGGACGAGCGCCGTGATCACCTCGCGGCCAGGAGCGAAGCGATCGGAATGGTCAAGACAGCGAGCTCCGGCAAGTCCCTCCTCGTCGCGGTGGCAACTAAGGGCGGCGGCCGCGTCAACGAACACTTCGGCCATGCCAAGGAATTCCAGGTGTACGAAGCCTCGCCGATGGGGATCAACTTTGTCGGTCACCGCAAGGTTGAGCAGTATTGCCTCGGGGGTTGGGGCGAGAACGCCACTCTCGACGGCGTCATCGCTGCGCTGGAAGGCATAGACGTCGTGCTTTGCGTTAAGATTGGAAATTGCCCCAAGGATCAGCTCGCGGACGCCGGTATCCGAGTAACCGACGCTTACGGCCATGATTACATCGAAACGGCAATCAGCTCGATTTACGCCGCCGAGTCCGGCGTCCAGGCGCTCGCCGCGACGGCCTGAACCCATCTCATTTACTCGAATCAGGAGTCAAAATGGCTTTCAAGATCATCGCATCCCAATGCACACAATGCGGCGCCTGCGAATTCGAATGCCCGTCGGGTGCGATCAAGTTCAAAGGCGAAAGCTACGTGGTCGAGCTGCAGAAGTGCACCGAATGCGAGGGAGCTTTCGACACGCAGCAATGTGCTTCGGTGTGTCCTGTGCCGAAGACCTGCGTTCCTGCCTGAGTCCACTGGGTACCCACACAACTGGCTGCCCCTGCGCGCCTCAGGAACCAAGGAACCGCCATGCGGCTCGCACGCGAACAGGAGGTGGAAATCCGCAGACCTCCCCAATTTCAGCCGGGAGAGCGGGTCCGTGCCACTCGTCACATAAAGAACGACGGCACCTATCCTGGCAGGGAGATCGGCGAAAATCTCGTGCGCAAGGGCGAAGAGGGTTATGTGCGCGACATTGGCACGTTTCTACAGCAGTTCTTCATCTACGCGGTCGAATGGATCGACCGTGGGACGGTCGTCGGCATGCGAGCGCGTGAATTGACGAGCCTCGACAAAGCCGACGCTCCCTGCAGTGCCGAAGAAAACGCCAATAAAGGAACGGCCGCATGAAAGTAATGATCCGCAGGACCGAGGCCGGGTTGTCGGCGTATGTCCCGAAAAAGGATCTCGAGGAGCCGATTATCAAGTTCGAGAACCAGGACCTGTGGGGCGGGGTCGTAACGCTCAGGAACGGCTGGCGGCTCCTCCTTCCCGATCTTCCGCCGCATACGCGTCTGCCGATCACCGTCGAGGCAAGGAAGCTTTCCGACGGGGACTGATGCCGCCCGTCAATGAGAGGCATCAAGAGGAAACGAGCATGAACACGATCCCGACCTCGGGCCACCTAGTCGTCGTCCGGGACAGTTTTGCCCGAAAGCTGCTTGAGCTGGCCAGACGAGCGTTAGTCTCCGATCAGGTGATACCGTATCTCGGTCCGGGTCTCCTCCGGCTCAGCTCTGCTGAGCCGCCTGTGCCGTGTACCCCCGAAGCCGTTGCCGAGGCACTCAACACGCGGGCGCCAGCCCCCTCGAAGATCCGCACCAATATGTGGTCGGTCGCGCAGTTCATTGAACAGCGCCGGCATCGCCGCACACTTCAAGCTTGGATGACTGATATATTTGCGGGGCCGGCGGCGCCGAGCATCCTCCACGCCTGGCTCGCAAAACTCCCGCTCTCCCTCATCATCGACAGCTGGTACGAAGGCGCCATGCGCGCGGCGCTGGCAGAGGCTGGCCGAACCGACGTCGTCGAGATACAAGGCGTTACGCGGGCGAACGAAGTTGGCGACATTTGGACCAGAACTTACGACTTGTCGGGAAGGGAACTCGAGGCTGGAGCAGCGACGAAGACGGTTCTCTATGCGCCACATGGCAGTATTAGGCCGGCCGCAAATTTCCTCATCGCCGATTCCGACTATGTCGAAGCCCTGACTGAAATCGATATCCAGACGCCTATCCCTGACGTGGTCAAGGAACGACGCGTCGACCGGGGTTTTTTCTTCGTCGGCTGCCGCTTCAATGATCAGATGCTGCGCACTTACGCCAGGCAGATCATGAAGCGCTCAGAAGGCCCTCGTTACGCGATAATGGACGGGCAAACGCTGACCAGAAACGAAGCCCGTTTCCTTGCGGCAAGCGGAATCACGGTGATCGACATGCCAGCGAGCGAAGCCGTGGCGCAACTCGCCGGATCAGCATCTTGAGCCGATGGTGGCCAGGATCAACTTGGAGGGACGTCTTTTGATGTGAGTCGACCGGCTCGCTTCCGAAGGCGCAAAATTCAGTCGGGGGCACTCGGTGGGCAGTGATGCTGTTGGCACGACCTCTCTCAAATCGTCCGCGCATGTAAAAGCGGCCGGATGGGGCCGGGGCTTGAGCACGCTACTGCGCATTACGCGCATGAATTTGAGGCACCCGTGGCAGGTCGCGTTAGCTATCGGTTCGACGATGGTAGCCGTAATCCTGCAGTTGCTCATTCCCCAGCTTCTCGGCCGGGCTGTCGACCAGACCCAGGTAGCCATCGGGGGTGGTGTCACGGTGACGGCTGCAGAACAAGCCCTCTGGACTCCTGCTCTCCTGCTGCTCGGCGCGAGTATGCTACGCGGCCTCTTTACGATGGCGCAAAACTACTTTGCCGAAGCTGTCGGGCACCACGTCGCGTACGAACTGCGGCTTGCTTGTTACGACAAGGTCCAGCGCCTGAGCTTTTCCTTTCACGACCGGGTGCATTCAGGCGACCTGATCACCCTCGGCATCCTCGATCTCGACGGCGTGCGGATGTATTTTTCCACCGCCCTGGTTAGGTTCTTTCTGCTCACCATGCTAATCGGGATAGGCGCCTGCATGATGATCTCAACCGATCCGGTGCTCGGTTTGATCGCGCTGAGCTTCGTGCCTTTCGTAGCCTGGCGATCGTCGGTCACCCAGCTTAAGCTACGCGCCATCTGGCTCGACCTGCAGGAACGGCTTTCCGTCCTGGGCCGCGTGATGGAGGAAAATCTCGCGGGCATCCGCGTTGTCCGGGCGTTTTCGGCACAGGCTCATGAGATGGCGAAGTTCGACATCGCCTCGACAAACGCGCTCGAACTCGCGCACGAGCAGGTTGACGTGTACGTGCCCAACACGTCGGCAATGACCCTCGCCTTCTTTGTCGCCATGGGGTTGGTCCTCTGGGTCGGTTGCGACAAACTCATCGCCGGCCAGATCAGCGTTGGAACGCTCACGACGTTCCTGACGTTCATGACGATCCTGCAAATGCCCGTCCGCCAAATCGGACTGATGGTCAACGGCTTTGCCCGCGCTTACACTTGCGGTTCGCGCCTCTTCAGTCTGCTCGACCAGGACATCACGATCGGGGATGCTTCCGGTGCAAGACCGCTCGAGATCGGTGAAGGAACTCTGCGCTTCGACAATGTCTCGTTTGCATATCCCGGCACCGGAAACCGCGTCATTCTAAAGAATATTACCTTCTGCGCCCGTAGGGGCGAGACGATCGCGATCGTGGGTCCGCCGGGTTCTGGCAAGTCGACAATTGCTCACCTGATCCCCCGCTTTTACGACGTCACTGGTGGCACCATCATGCTTGACGGGCAGGACATCCGCGGGGTCACCCTCGCATCGCTTCGCAAGGCGGTCGCGGTCGTACAGCAGGATGCATTCCTGTTCACAACCACGATCGAGAACAACATCGCTTATGGCGACCCCTGGGCGAAGGAACGGCCGATCGAGCGCGCTAGCGAATCCGCCCAGTTGCACAATTACATTCTCGGCCTCCCCGCTGGCTACAAGACGGTCGTCGGCGAACGTGGCGCCTCTCTCTCGGGCGGCCAGCGTCAGCGTCTCACCATAGCTCGCACGATGATGTTGCGCCCATCAATCGTCGTTTTCGACGACTCAACGGCCGCGATCGACGCCGCCACAGAGCAGCGCATCCGCGCGGCGATAAGGCGTTTCGCCAAGGATAGGGTGACGATCATCATCGCCCACCGGCTGAGTTCACTCAAGCACGCCGACCGGATTCTGTTTGTCGACAACGGCGAGATCGTGGAACGCGGCACCCATCAAGAGCTTTTGGCCAAGCGAGGACGCTATAAGGCCCTTTATGATCTTCAGTTGCGCCCGGGAGATGACATTGCGACCACGTTTGGAGGCGCTCCCTGATGGCCAAGCGGCACGCCAACGAACTCGAAATCGAACCGAATGATAGCGGTAGACGCCCTCCGCGCGCGGTCGTCGGGTCCCACCGCATCGAGGAGGAGATCTTTGGCCGGGCTTTCGACAAGAACATCATTCGCCGCATATGGGCCTTCGTTCGTCCCTACCGAGCCATGGCGGTCGTCTCGCTTGCCGCATTGCTGATTTTCACTGGCACGCAGCTTCTCATCCCGCTGATCATCCGCTACGCGATCGACCACGCCATAACTCCGGCAGGCGCTGATGCCTTCGCCCTGCTTGAGGCCGCCATCGCGTTTGCGCTTGCCATTCTGGTTAATTTCGGCGCCGCCTACGCGCAAGAAACCGTGGTAGGGAAAATGGCCGAGAACGTCCTCTTCGACATCCGCCGCGCCATGTTTGCCCATCTGCAGAAGGTATCGCTCTCCTTCATGGACAAGACCGAGGTAGGACGCCTGATGTCTCGCCTTCAGGGCGACGTCAACTCTATCCACGAATTTCTCGAAAACTCGATCTACTCCGTAGGCGACATTGCGCTTCTCTTCGGCATCATCTTCGTAATGCTGTCGGTCAACTTCAACCTTGGCTTTCTGACGCTCTCGGTCTTGCCGGCCCTGTTGATTATCCGCATCGTGTGGCTGCCGCGTGCCCGCGAGGCCTTCATGGCTGCACAAGAGACCAATTCAGTCGTCAACGGCGCATTGGCCGAAGCGATTCAAGGCGTCCGAACCGTCCAGTCCATGGACCGCCAGTACGTCAACTTCGTATTGTATGACGACAAGGCACATGCCGACCTCACGACTCACCTGACCGCTGCCAAATATGCACAGGTCATGGTCCCGATCGTCGATGGCCTCACCGGCCTCGCCATGGCTGTCGTCATTGTGGTCGGCGGCTCCATGATCATGAATGGCCGCGTCGATGTCGGCGTATTGGTTGCCTACATATTCTATATCCAACGCTTCTTTGACCCAATTCGCTCACTAACTCTGCAATATTCCGTCATGCAGCGCGCAATGGCCTCCGGCAAGCGCCTGACCGATGTGCTCGACGTCAGGATCGAGATCCAGGACAAACCGGATGCCAGGATCCTTGCGCCCGAAATGGACGGCTCGGTCGAGTTCAGGAGCGTCACGTTCGGGTACGATCCCAAACAGCCGGTGCTGAAAAACGTCTCCTTTGGGGTCAATCCGGGCGAAACGGTCGCCTTGGTCGGGCCGACCGGCTCTGGCAAATCGAGCGCGATGGCCCTCGTCCATCGCTTCTATGATGTTCAGCAAGGCCAAGTACTGGTCGGCGGACATGATGTGCGCGATCTCACACAGGAATCGCTCGGCAACCAGATCGCCATGGTGCTGCAGGAGCCGTTTCTGTTCACCGGGACGGTTTTCGAGAACATCCGCTACCGCAAGACGGAAGTCACGCGCGAGAAGGTGATCGAGGCCGCCAAGGCGGTCGGAGCCCACGACTTCATCATGAGCCTTCCCGACAGGTATGAAACTCAACTCGGCGAACGCGGCGGCAATCTTTCTCTCGGCCAGCGCCAGCTTGTCAGTTTCGCCCGCGCTCTCGTCGCCGACGCCAAGATCCTTGTTCTTGACGAGGCCACCGCCAGCATCGACAGCTACACGGAAATGCTGATCCAGAAGGCTCTCAGAAAGCTCCTTGAAGGCCGGACTGCGCTTGTCATCGCTCACCGTCTCGCCACAATCCGAGGTGCCGATCGTATCATCGTGCTTCAGAACGGCCAGGTTATTGAGACCGGCAACCACGACAAACTGATGGCTATGGGCGGGCTCTATTCCAAACTCTACAATCTGAACTACTCGTCATTCGACGACATTCCCGAAGAGGAAGCCGATCCGACCGGACAAGCCGCCTCTCGTACCTGATGCTCCTTGCGAGCCGTATCTGACCGTCCAGAGGCACTGGCGAAAGCGCGGACAGCCATCGCGCTAAATCCCGGACGGCCATGGAAACCTGATCATCACCGGCCAGACCGGAGCCGGCAAGTCGTGGCTGGCCGGCGCCTTTGGCCGGCAAGCAGTAGGGCTTGATCGTTTCGTGCTCCATGTGCGCGTGGCCCTGTTGGAGGACTGCGCTCGCCCATTTCGATGGACGCTTCCCACGCCTCTTCGACAAACTCACCCGCGCGCGCCTGCTCGTCCTCGATGGCCCACTCCCCTACCGGCCAACAGCGCTCGCATCTGTTGAAATCGTCGAGAAACGATATCGCCGCACCGCCCATGTCCGGTGGCCAGATGGCATTACCTCATCGCACACCCACCGTCGCCGACCCCATTCTCGAACGAATCGTGCATAACGCACACCGCACACCGCATGGTGCTCCAGGGCGACAGAATGCGGAGAGCAAAAAGGCCGCGCCCCTAAACCGGCCTCAAACGGGCGAAAGCAACCATCCGTGAACGCAAAAGGCACCCAATGACGGTCTCCGCCAAACTGCCCGGAGATTGGCGAAACACTGTCCGGCTTTTGCGAAATGCACATCGATGCCCAATCGGCACAGTTCACTAGGCAACATGGAGCTACCAGGTTTAGCGTCGAACCGCCTGCTTTGTCCTCACCAAGTCATCTTAACCGAGCCGGACTTCCCATGACCTTCGCCCCTGCGGGAACATCTCGAGTGACCACGCTGCCAGCGCCGACGGCCGCATCATCGCCAATCGTGAGGCCCGGCAGAATGATTGCTCCATCACCGATCCAGGCACGACTGCCCATCCGAACAGGACGCCCGAACTGCATCCCAGATTGTCTCTGCTCGGGATCATATTGATGATCGGCTGTATAGATCTGCACGGCAGGGCCAGTTGCCGTTCCTTTGCCAATTCTCACCTTTGGATGACGCAGTTGAAGTTGAGGCAGACGTCGGCCGATGGAATTGAAACCTTAATCGCAGAAAAAGGCGGACGGATGACCGCTCCGAGTCCAACCTCTCCGAGCCGCTCGGACAAGAGCGTATGCCAATGATCCGCAGTCGGCCCAGTCCATCATGGGCGCTCAATAAAACGTGCCGCGGAAGCGGCGACACCAAGGAGGGCGTACAAAGCGGAGCCGATGAAATGTCTGCAATTCGGACAGAGGTCATTTCATCAGCGAAGCCGGTTCGTGACCCCAAGACCGGTTCAACAGGGCGGCCTAAGGAGCGTCAGCATAGCGCCGCCAAAAGGCGGGACGCGGGACTGACCGCCCCCGGCGAGGGGTACCGTTTAGGATTCCACCAAACCGCTTGATCGCCTGTACATCGATCTCGCGAGACTTTCCCTCGCCTTTATCCTCGTAAGCCCGGTTCGTTTTAACATGGTAGCTGAGCGTTGCGGATCCGGACATTTTGTATCTTTCGGTTATGGTTTCGGTTCGCTAGATGGCGCGATTGGCAACACCTGCGATCTGGAACGAACCGCGTTCAACCGCATTGCTTGCCGCCAATAGTTCTTCGACTCCGCGTGCCGAGGTCACCCCTGCCTGGACCAGCACATCGAGGCTGTCGAGCAAGGCTTTTGCCTGAGTAGAATCCGGCAATCCTGGCACCCCATCTGCAAGAACATCCCCCAACCAGCGGCACACACGGCCGCCAATGTCATGACTGACCCAGAAGCTCGTATCCGGCCCATAGGCCGAGCACCATGCTCCCAGAGCGTCTATCAAATAGGGCAAAAGAGCGGGATGCTGCGATGTCTCGATGAGGTCGAGGAACAATACGGCCAAATAGCCTGAACTGGCAGCGCCTGTGACCAGGCCCGTAAGCGTCGGCATGACCGCTTCCAGACCATCCCAGTTGTCTGGAACGCTCGGGCGTAGTGAAGGAAGGATGCCTGATCGCTGGAAGAACATGGCCGTTAGCGCATCGGCGGCATGGCTCTCGGTAGAAAACTCCTTCCTCCAGTTCAGATGTTGATAATTCCGCGTGTTCTTCAACCGCTCGGCCAATGCGATACGCATGGCCGCCGGATAGGCTGGCTTTGTCGCATTGGAAGACAGCACGGCCCGATCGAAGCCTCTGAGCAGGCTGGCCATGCCGTCATGGAACGCCTCATCGCCGAGTTCGGTGATGGGCTGGACGAAGCTCTTGACGACCTCTTCATGCGGCAGAGCCGCACACAGGATCCCAAGGTAGTCGTAGAACGTTCCGTTCCACGAAAATAGCCGGCCCTCGGGCTCGCGCTCTCTGTCTTCCGACGCGTTAGCTGCGAGGGTCCACGCCATCAGATGCTCGGTCAGCGGCACGAGCCAGCTCGGAACCGTGCCAACCGTCAATGGAACCAAGTGGGCTACGATTTCGCCCAACCGTTGCTCGCTGGCGTAAGCGTCAGGCGGCTCTGCGCGCTGTTTTCGGGGCCTTTCGGCCGTAAACCCAGGCAATTGGAGATAACGCTTGGGCCGAGTGAGCCACGGCGGAAGCGTCGGCCAGCCCGGTTCCTCGCCTTGGCCGGAAAGCCAAGCGAGCTCGGCGGCAACAGCGTTTTCAATCCTGTGCGCATGTGTCCGCTCAATAGCCTGCTTCTCCGGCTCCGTATCGCGGCGTCGCGGATAGCTTGAACTGACCAGCATGATGCGGATGATTGCAGGCAGGACCCTGTCAGTCTTCCAATCAACGAATGCACCGCCGAGCGCATTCGTAACAGGGAGGCTGGGATTGGCGGCCAAGGCAAACAGCTTGTCCCGCACAGCGACGGTCGGATTCTCGCGATAGATGGCGATCAATCCGAGTGCGGCGATTGCGACCTTGTCGTAAACGATCTGGTTATTGCCGTAGCTCTCCCGAGCGGGTCCCGCAGCAGCTCGATCGAGAACCTCCTCCGCCCAATGAAGGATTTCAGCTCGGTCATCTCCTCGGTAGTCGCGGGCGGCGAGCGCCGCGGCCATGACAATTGCGCGCCGATCCCAATCAACTTCAAAGTCATCCCGATCATCATATTCGGCCACGGGACCGACGTCGTCGGGCTGTTGCCTCGCCCACGCAATACCTTCGGCGACAATCGCCGGAGTGGAGTGCTCAGGATTCGTCAAAGCGCGCTCGATGCTGACACGGGCGTTGAAGTGCCCAGTGCTCGCCACAACCTCTGCGGTCTTTTCGGCGATCAACCGCTGTTCGTCCGGGTCTGGTACATACTCGACAAACTGCACCGTTGAACCATCTGCGTTCACATGGCTTCCAGACTGCCAGTTGGTCCGATCCATCATGCGCGCGGCACGGTTTGCTAGCGCATGCAGGCCGTGAAGCGGATCCTCGTCACCTGACGGTCGCTGCGAGATTTCACTCCTGGCTTGTTCAAGCGACTTCCGAAGCGCCTCGGCCAGCTCCGGTTCGGCTTGGAAGACGTAGTAAGGGAAACCGTCCAACAATCTGCTCTTGCGGGAGCCGCGCGCGTCAAGATCGGCGCGTTTCACCTTCGCAGTCGCCGGCTCTCGCTCAGACGAGAGGAGGCGGTCGACACCAGTCATATCTCGAACGTGGCGATGCTCATCGAGTTCGAGGACTTCGGGGGCAGCTGCCAGGGGCCAAGCTATGTCGCGGAAAATCGACCAATGCGACAGAACGAGGTCGACGGCCACCGCCAAGAAGGCAAAGCTCGAACCATCCGGCCCCAAAACATCGTCGAGTACCTGGCTTGCAGCCACTCCTGCCTCGATCCGGCTATGGCCCCATGCTTCCACTGCCATCAAAGCCGACGTGGTCATGTCGCTCGGAACAGGGGTTCGCGACCAACGATAGACACCGGCATCACCCTCGAATGATTTCGCGCCTTCAGGAAACGCGATCAAGATCCCGGGGAACGGCACGCGTTCCTTGGCGTACTGCCTGCGGTGCCAATCGGTCGCGTGTTCAACGATACGCCGCACCAGCCGCAAACCTTCATCGGGCGCCCGTTCGAGGATTTCGAGGAATGGACCGTTACCCGGTGACGCCGGCATAAATAGGTGTTCATGAATGCCGAATGGCCGGTAATCCCGAGAACTGCTGTAAAAATCCCGCCGTTTTGGCTTTTCAATCACGCCGCCAAGGAAGAAATCCACGAACTCGGCCGGCGCGGCCTTGGCAAGGGCGCCACGGCCCTTCAGTAAGGCCTCGAACTCTCGGCGATTATTCTCACCGGCACTCAGGGCCGCAAGATACTTTCGCGCGGCTGCTGGATTGGCCAGTGCGAAGGCACAAGCGGTCATCCGGACGAGCTCATGCGCATCAGTGATGTGCGGGATTTCGACGAGTGGCGGAACCTCTTCTCCGGTCCTAAACATTCGCGGGCGAACAGCCTCGTCGATTAGGGCCAGCCATTCGAAAAGGACCGCTACAATCTCGGCATTTACGGGAAGCTGGAGTAGGTGGGTCGCCATCAGCCAGATTCTGAAGGCCGTGGTGGCAACGGGGATCGCTGGGTGCGGAAGCGCCCCGGCATTGAGCGCCAACCACGCAATCAGGGCTGCCCATCCACGCCCTGTCGGATACACGAACTCTCTGGCCCCAGGCGGAACTGGCTGAGCGGGTTGCGCCTTGGCAAAGACTTCAGCGTAAGTCTCCGTCTCGACAACGATGGTCAGCCGGACCACGTCACGCAGCATGCGGGCGTCGTTCGCCAGCAGTATGGTATTCATAGATTGCAAATACCGGGCAAAATGCTCTGAACGCGGCAGGGCAAGCAGTATTGGACGCTGCCAACTGCCATGCACGGTCTCTCCCAATGCCAATCGCAGAAGGTTCTGCCACCGAGCCCCGGTCTCATCGCTCTCAAGAGCAACGCGAGCGGCCACTTCGAGGCCACGGAACAAGGCCGCCGCCAAGGGGCCATCCTTGGCCAGCGCCTCCAGCCGCTTTGGATCCTCATCCAGCATAAACCCGAGGGTCCAGTCGCGCAGGACATCGTGCCGGAACGCGACTTCGGCACCGCGGATTTCTTCGCGTATGGCGTCAAGTCGCAGCAATTCCGCTACGACGGCGGAATCGAGGCTGTCAGCTGTCGACGCGACACGCGTTGGCTTAGCCAGGATATCGGCTCCCATTGCGCGCAGCGTTTTCAAACGCGCCCACCGGGCAGCATCTTCTCCGCGGCCGCCGCCGTAGTTCCACCAGAGACGGGCCAGGTCAATTTCAGACGAAATCTCGGCCTGCTGTCCTGCGCTCAACGTGACCATGCGCGAGAGGTAGAACAGGTTTCTGGCAATGGTCTTGGCCGGATGGTCTTTGCCCAAGAGAACCGCGAGCGCTGCATTCTGCTCCGACAGTTGCTCGGCCTCGTCGTCCGAGATGTCCGGGATCCTAAGCGCCGCAACGTTCGGCAGCAGGGCCGGCGGAAGCACCGTTTTCCAATCCGAACTTGCTTCATTGCTGGTTACAACCGCGTGCCAGCCCGTGTTCTTCGCGACAGCGGCGAACAGGTCGGTGACGGTCGCCCGTTCCCTCGCGTCGTCGATCTGGTCGATATTGTCGATGAACAGGGTGGCACCACCACCAGCTCCAAGTTCATTGAAGAATTGATCCGAAGGAACGGTGCAGCCGAGTTCATGGGCCATGCGCGGCCAGCCACCCGGCACGATGCGGCCGTTACGCAGGACGATGATGCGTCCCTCAGGCTGCAGAAGTTCAGCTAAGCGCTTCAAAACGTACGACTTACCGGTGCCGGGAGCACCCACAATGTTGAGAACTGAAGCGCGTTCCAGAGCCCCACGAGCTTCTTCAACCAGAGCCGTACGCGCGAGCCGCACACCGCCGACCTGATTACCGATCTCGCCTAGCGCCAACTGGGCACTGTCCGCCAAGAGGGTAATTACTCCCCTCAAATCCGCGGCGTCTCCAAACCGTAGCCCCTCTTCGGCCACCAGTTTGCTGATGACGTCGGTGCGCTTGCGCGAACCGCTTCCTTTGGCCGACGCTTCCGCGTCGACGATCAGGTGGGACCAAAGATCGCCCGCACGGTTGGCTTGATCAGGGGCGAGTACAGACCTGCACCGTTCGCGAGCCCGGTGCTCATAGTCGGATCCGACGGATTCAAAATCGAAAACCAGCACCTGAAACCGGCGCAGCAAACGCCACACCGTTTCATTGTCAGTTGGCGCCCCATGCAGTTGGAGATTGTCGGTGAAGACTTTGACGAAGCTCCGCATCGGGTCGGAAGCGAAGCCTTTCCGTCTGATATTCGCCATAAAGGAGGCCGCGTCGGGCCGTTGCCGTGCCCAGTGCAGCACCTCCTGTACTGCGTGCTCAATCCGCGTGGTCGTACGCGCGATTGCCACGGCCGTCTCATAGCGTTCGGTCTCGAACTCTGGCTTCAGCGATGCTTGCCAGACCTGCCTGACAACATCGACGAACTCGTCATCGCTTGCGGTCAAGGCCAGTGTCCGCTTGGCCTGGAGTTCAAGTGTTGCCTGCGAGCCATCCGCATTCGTCGCATGTATCACGATGTCGTCAAGCGGATGTCCGGCAATCCTTTGCTGCAGCGCGACCGACTGTATCGTCGCGCCGACAAGACCGCGCGGCTCGCCGCCGGCCAACATGCAAAGGGTGTAAAAAGCCCCTACCCGCATCTCAAACTGCCCGCCAGCATTGGCGCTGGCGGCGGGAGGAGCAATCCGCGACTCTTTCTCAATATCAGACACATCTCATTTGTGTTCCCGATCTGTTCGACGCGCAAGGGATGGTGTAGCTTGCCCTGTGGAAACGTCATCCTCGTCATCGAATCAGGACGGGCGGTGACACTGACGTGGCGTCTAACGACAGATTCTATACCGGGCTCATGTAGAGTCCACGATCGTATCAGGCGTCGAATTGCCGAAACAATAAAACCGTTGGAATCTCTCATTGCTGCTTGCAAGGCAGTATTTTTACAGGGATAATTCGTCATCTATTCGCCGTTGATAAGCAGCGCGACACTATAACAACACCCAATCAAGAAAGGATGGCACCTTGAAAATTCAGGGGCTCGATGCACTAACAAAACAACTCGACGACGCTCAAAAGGCTATTGCAGAGCTTGATGGCGAGCTGGGCGTGGTCAGTTTCGACCCGCAGGATCCGGCGAGTATTGAGGCCGCTATAAAGGAGGTCGATACTATTATCGACGCCAAAGTTGGACGCTATGCATCCAATTCAATCGTTGCGCCGATGATCGCAGGCATGAAGGAACAATATCGACAGGGCATAATCGATCGTGCTGCAGCCGCACGACTGGGCGAAGGTTCAAACGGCTAATGGCGACCGACCTTTTCGCGCAGATCAACAACGCGGTTCTGGACCTGCAGAGTGCAGAATATCAATCTTTCGAGCGGCCGCTGAAAACGCTGGGACGGTTGCTAAATCACGCCGACCTGGAGAGCGCCAACAAGAAGTTGATAAAGGGGCTCGACCTTGACGCGTTTTTGGAAAAACATGAACGCGGTGGAGGCATGGTCGGAAGCGATAAGCTTTTGTGGCCTGAAGATGCCGAGCAGACCTTGGGCCTCACGTTCCTGCTGATTGGCCGGTTCGCCGACAAGCCTCGTTTTCTTACCGATTTTGGACACACCTTCTATTACTCCGGGTCCAAAATCAGCTCTGCGATCCATGCGGTAACCCGCCAACTTATCATTCCCTTTGTAAGAGACTACAAGGTGTACATCCTGAATAATGAGAGCCTGAAAACAGAGCTTGTTGTTCCGGACTCCAACAAGGTGTTCATCGTTCACGGCCACGATGAGGCGGCCCTTCAGAGCTTGGCCCGATTCCTGGAGAAGCTTGGACTTGAAGCCATTGTGCTCAAGGAGCAGCCCAATCAAGGCCGCACCATTGTGGAAAAGTTTGAAGCCTTTGCGGCCGAGGTTGGCTTTGCCGTTGTGCTACTCACGCCAGACGATGTTGGCGCCGCCGTTTCTACCGCCGAGCAGGCATCAAGGGCACGTCAGAACGTTATTTTCGAGCTTGGCTTCTTCGCCGGCAAATTGGGCCGCGGCCGTGTCTGCCTTCTCCAGAAAGGCCACATCGAAATCCCGTCGGACCTCTCAGGGGTCATTTATACCGAACTCGATGGCGCAGAGGGTTGGAAGGCCAAGCTTGTGGCCGAAATGAAGGCGGCGAAGCTCGATTTCGATGCGAACCGGCTTTGGCGGGATTGACCCATCTGGCCAAAGCAATGACCGCTAGCTTGCAATCCGCCTTGGTCAACCGCTTCTGCATCGAGGTCTTTCAAGCATATCAAAGGAACGCTGATGCTGCAGATCGTCAGCGGTAAATTCTACACGGATGAGACGCGCCGCCGGAACATCATGCGCGGCACACTTTACAGCAACATGCGACCGCCGTGGCGTTGCGATCGCATCGAGACAGTTGCTGGTTCCTTGCAACCTTCCACTGCTTTCCGTGGCCTCCGCACCCTTTCCTACGAAATCGTTGAGGAGTACGAAGGCGCCGAAGGTACCGGCGTACTTGTATCGATGGGAGTGGATCCGTTCCTGAAGGATTTTGCCTCGATCGCGTCCTTCGCCCTCAACGTGATCTGTACGCCGGACCCCGATCTTTTGCGGCGCCTAGTAGGCGACCAGCCGTTGTCGCCAAGCACCATATCGCCACCCCGGACGTATGTCGCACGCGTCTTCGACAGCGAGGTCAATATCAGCGACGCGGACTTGGATCAGCTCAAGGTTTTCATCCGAGAGTTGATGGCGCTGAAGCGGAGGCACTACCTTGCAGCGGTGGGGGCGATCCGCACCTATGTGACCGGTCTCCATCGGGTCGGTGATGACATCGACCTGGCCTACACGCTGCTGGTCGCTTCAATCGAGTCTCTGGCCCAGAATTTCAAAGGGCCGGACGCACAATGGGATGACTATGATGAGCGTAAACGCTCGGCTGTAGACAAGGCGCTGAAAGGGGCCGCTGACGAGACTGGGGACCGGGTCCGCAAGGCATTGCTTAAGGTCGAGCATATCGGGTTGGCTCGGCGGTTTCGGGCATTTGCCCTTGAGACCTTGTCTCCCTCTTACTTCAGGGAGGAAGCGGAAGGCCAAGTGCGCCCAATTGGTAAAGCTGACTTGGTCGAGGCAATCTCGCAAGCCTACACAATCCGGTCCAAGTACATACACACCCTAGCCTCGGTCCCGAAACAGATCAGTCATGTCTGGGATCTAGGCGAAACTGCCAGCCACGGCCGCCGACCTATCTTAACGTTGAACGGCTTGGCGCGTATGGCCCGTCATCTCATTTTCGCGTACGTGCGCAATGGCCCGAAGGTCGAAAAGGAAAGCTATCGCTACCAAAGCGATTTTCCAAACATCGTCGAACTTGAGATGGCTCCCCAGTATTGGGTTTGGCAGCACGAGGGATTCCGGCCTGATATCGCTCGTCAGAAGCTAAGTGGGTTTCTCGCCCTGATCGCTTCCGTCCAGCAGAAGGTTCCCGATGCGGCACTAGTGGATATCCGGGACCTGCTTCGCAAATACGAACTTCTTATCCCTCGAGCCAAAGCCGTCCACCGGCTGCCTATGGTCGCACTCTATGGGCTGTTCCAAGTCCTCGTCAGGCAGGAAGACCGGCTTCCAGAGGATGCAAAACTAGTCGAGCGCTGTGACAAGCTCCTTGAGCCGCCGTCTCTGGAAGGTCTCGGCGTGCGGTTCGCGCTATCACGTGAGGTCGAATGGCCGGCTAATGAAATCGCGTCTCTATATGGCGGATACTACAAACAAAAATATCAGAAGAGTGGGCTGAAACTGCCGGATCTTTATGAGACGGCGTTCGCGCTATCGCTCGCCGAGGCGTACCGCAAGGACAGCAACATATCCGCCGCCACCAAAACGCTTCACAGTGCGATTGATAATCAGCCGAAAACCAAGGCGCTTCCAGCCGCCCTCGACGCTCTGACATCCGAACGGGAGGCCCCGATTTCCTGGCGAGCGTTGCTTCTACCGGAAGCTTCAAGCGTTGACCCCGCTCCTCCCGAGTCAAACTAAGAGAGTCCTCGGCGGCAGCATGCGCCTTACCCAGCCGGCGTACCGCTCGCGGCGGACCCACGCCACCGCGCAGAGCTGCTGGCCCGCCTGCACGAAACTGCCTCTGCCATTGATAGAGACCTTTGCGAGAGATGCCGAGCTCCCGCGCCAACTTGCTCACATTGCCCCAACAGGAACGCGACGGCCCACCCGATCGTTGACGTCTTTTGGTCGAGCCGCCGTCATGCCATCCACCCCGATACGCAAAACGGAATACGATCCGGACGGCAGAATCCTCTCGGTGTGGCTGGTCGCCAGCGGCAAACGGTACGAGTTTGAGGACGTGCCGCCGGAGATTTTCGCCGCGTTCAAAGCCGCCTTTTGCCAAGGGCCGCTTCTTCAACGGCCACATCCGCAATCACTTCCGCTACCGTCTGGCTGGACCCGCAGTTGACTGAGCAGCATCAGCGGACGATCTCTCTTTTGGCAGGGATGCGCCTCATTCGTCGCGGCCGTCCGGCCAGCCTTTGCGAGGGCAAGGTCGGACATCGGAACGAAAGGCGGATTCGCGAATTCTAGATAATCGGAATCGTCGCCCATCAGGCTCGCGACCCTCCATCTTGAAACTGCGAGATACGGCGATGTATATCGCGCCGAAAGGCTCGCGCGGCTGAGGCAGCAAATGATCCGGCACATTAAGCGCACTGACGCCTCGGCTCAAAAAGTCGAGCAAGCGCTGGCTAGTCTGGCCGAAGCAAACGCACCCATGCACCGGCTCGCGCGGCATCATTAGGGCCGCGCATATGTGCGCTCACGCCCGACGACGTAAGGAACGAGGCTGCTGCCAAGGAGGAGGGGCTGCTACGCTCCTCTACCTAGCACTCGATACTTCCAACCGCCGGTTGGTAGACGCGTCCTGACGGCGTGCATAGGTTTTCGGTTCACCGGGCACACTACCCCCGCCCACACCCCTGTGCCTGGTGAACGACTGAGAAGTCTCGCCCGCGGTGCCGAAAGGTGCGGCGGGCTTTTTTGTTGTCGGAGATGTCCTGAATCGTATTAGTTGCGCAGAATATTTTGGCGGGAGGGGGTGGTATGCCGATTAATCGAAAGGCTAAAGAATTTGGCGTCTTCAGTGCATCCGAAGTAGCTACGCTGGGCCGCGTGTTCGACCGGCTCAAGAGGGAGGGCGACTCCAAACATCTCCGTGAGGCTCTCGCGTCTCGGATCCTGGCAAATTATACGGCCGGTATCACTGACGAGGACGAACTTGTCTCAGCGTCAAAGCTGCCGTTGGGTCGGTAGGCGCAACGCAAATAGGTCCTGCTTTCACCGCCTTTTTCGAGCGGAGGCCATCGATCCCGCGCGTGATGGGAACGCTGGCCGGCATGTTTTGTTTCCGCAGCCCTGCGGAATCACGTTCCGTTCACTCTGGCTAATATAAGCCTGGTGCCTAGAATCGAATAAGTGCGTAAAATTGTAAGTACCGGCGTCGGCCGGCTCGAATTCATTCCGCCGATG
This sequence comes from Mesorhizobium sp. WSM4850, assembly GCF_055811735.1. NCBI lineage: Bacteria > Pseudomonadati > Pseudomonadota > Alphaproteobacteria > Hyphomicrobiales > Phyllobacteriaceae > Mesorhizobium > Mesorhizobium sp. WSM4850. The sequence goes on from NZ_JBVVPV010000029.1 coordinate 70,818, forward strand.
ATGCCTACCTTGGTAGCAAAGCCGCCCCAAGGCGATGACTGGATGCATGAAGCCAAATTCGACGGCTACCGCTCGCAGATCATCATCGACGCCGGCGGTGTGCGGATTTTCACCCGCCGCGGGCTAGACTGGACATCGAAGTACCGTGATCTAGTCGAGGCAGCCAAAGGTCTCAACGTACAGAACGCCATCATTGACGGCGAAGTCGTCGTCTTAAATGACGCTGGCCTTTCGGATTTTGCCGCGCTGCGCAAGGCAATCACCAGGCGCCAGCGCGACCTCTATTTCGTCGCCTTCGATCTGCTGCATCTCAATGGCCACGACTTGCGCGACATGGCGCTTGAGGATCGGCGGGAAATCCTGGCCGGCCTCATAGGGTCCGACAGTCGCATCCAGTTCAGCGAGACGATGCCGGGCGAAGCCAACGCGATCTATCATCTGATCGACGCGGCCGGCCTGGAAGGGATGGTATCGAAGCGTCGGGACAGCAAATATCGCAGCGGCCCGACCACCAGTTGGCTGAAAACAAAATCCTTCACCGAAAGCGAGTTTGAACTTCTCGGAGTTGAACGCGAGCGGGGCAAGCCGGCCTTCGCTCTGATGGCCGAGCCAGGGACCCACAAATATGTCGGCAGCGCCTTCGTCAGCGTCAATCGCGAGATGCGCGAGCGGCTTTGGAAACATGTCCAGGAACACGCCGGGCCACCGCCCAATGACATGCCAAAGCGGCCGGCGACGCAGTGGGTCAAGCCGGGGATCAAAGCCCGTGTGAAGCACCTCAGGGGCGAGGAAGACCTGAGGCACGCATCGCTGCAGGATTTTTGGGATGAAGGAATTTAATGCGCTCCGTCCGAGCGCCTAGCGCGAGGCAAGGGACGGGCGCTAGAAGGGAGGCCCTATGAAACGCAAGCCCAGTAAATCCGGATTCAACAAACTTCTCGACGTCGACACCACACTCCTATCAGCCGAGCCTTTGATCGGACTCCTCGAACTGGAGACCGACACCGGCACGATCGAGCTGGCTATGAATAGGACCTTGGCCGAGCAACTTCTATTTGCCATCGTTGAATTTCTCCAGGCAGGCAAGGGAGATGATGCCCCAACATTTGCGGTCGAGCGTTCGCAATAGGGTCGCCTGCCTAGGCAGGGGGCAGCGCCGGCCCTGTCGAGTGCCACTGCACCCAGGGCGCCGGCCTCCCAGTCACTTCCTTCACTGTCTGGAGCAGCGTTTGGTTCAGCGCCACCAATGCCCTGTGATGATCGCAGCTAGGCGATATGAGTGGGCGGGTGATTGTTTTGTGAAGCTTCTCGGCATCCGCCAGAAAACGCTCGATGTCGGCTTCTGAAAGCTGCTTGAGGTGTTTGTGCCTGACCATGTTGGCTCTCCCTTTGAGTGGATCGCCGCAACCATCCTAGGGGAACATATTCCTACGCGCACAGCAAGGTGCGACGTGAGAATTTTCCCAAGGCTAGTTCTCTGCCTCAAGCGATTTTCGCGCCAACTGCCACTCATCCCACACATTCTCAGGATCAATGTCGTCGTAGCCCCCGAGCTTCTATGACTGCCCGATACGCATGCGCGGGCATCGCGATGGACGGAGCCTGATCTCTGATTTGTAGGACTTCTCTTTCCGTTAGGGGCACACCCTTTTCCCGTTCCGCAGGTAGAAGAGTCGCTACCAATGCCGGGACCGGGACAATGAATAATTCTTCGGCCAAATCAGTCATCTGCTGTCGCTCCCGTCGCGCCACGGCCGGAGCTTTAAGTCTTCCCTGCGGCCGATCATCACGAACCTAGACGGGCCGGCCGCTTCTCATCATGGCACGGGCGTTCTTCCATGATTCCAGGCGTCATAACGACTAGCTCGCCGGTGATTGCCGACGGTGCTTCTATAAATCGTTGAACCGATGGCCGGCAACAACTGGCAAGAAGATATCGCAGCCCGCTGCGCCAGCGCAGTTGATGAGCGAGATCAGTCGTCTTCCATTTCAAGAATCCGATACTCGCCGCTTTCGTTGTCGTAGACCTCGACTTCAACTGTCGATCCGTGTCGCCGGATACTTTCGACGGTTACGTCTCGATATTCGCCAGCACCACTATCAAATATTTCGATGTCCCTGCCCGTCCTGACAAGATTACCCTTGCCAATCTCAACAGACTCGCCAGTCGTCGTATCCGTCCCATCCCAAGCATATGCATCGGACGCGCCCAAAACGAGTCCGATTGCGAGCGCAAAACATTTGATCATAGTAAGCCGCCCTAATGGCAGTGATATTGGCCAGTTTTATGATTCGTATGGCAGCCGTTTGAGTCTGTTCCGCCGCCATGGCTGAACGCCGGGGCAACGCTATAGGCGCCAAAAAGAACACTAAGAAAAATCAGATATTTCATTCCGCCCTCCCAAGTAGATGGCTATTCGGCGCTCAATCATGGCGAGAGTCAAGAGAACACGGAAAGGCGGTCTGTGTGGCGGGCTCGTCGACGATCATAGACGAGTTGCGCTCGATCGGTGCCGTAGGACTTCTGCGCTTGCTCGTGATCCATGCTTGCGACCTGGGAGCGTTCATTCGATCAAATGGGTTCAAGTTCCGCCAGGAATTCCGGCATGGCTTCGGATATTCGATTGTACGCAAGTTCGAACAAGCCGAGCGAGCCAAGCAGCGCATTGGCGATCATGTCGACGGTGCTCTTTGTATCCCTCAATCCGCGTCCGAAATCTGTCAAATACTGTGGAGGGTCGGGCTTAGAATATAATCCGGCGACGCCGGACCAATTCGGATGTGCAATTTCACTCAGGCTCTCGTAGCTGGCACGCACCCCGGGTACGGCTTTGTCCATGCGGTCGATACAGCTCAGGATTTGCATGGCCTGTGGCCCATCCGGCCATTTACGTGATCCCACGAGCCGCCGTATCAGCAGATCGTTCAGGTCTTGCGGTGAATGGGTATGCCGCGCATCGAGAATCTCCCAGAGTTTCCACACCAGGGCAGCATTCTCGGTGAGCGCTCGGGTCAAAAGGGCGGCAACGCTCAGGTCCTCGCGTCCAAGAGCATCGCATGCATTGCGCGCCAGCTCTTCGCTCCGCCAGACCAGCGCTTCGCGTGCGCACAGCAATTGGAATGGCGCTTTGGACCAAACCCCTAAAGCGGCAGCGTCGATACGAGCCGGCAGATTTTCGCGCAGCCTGTTGGCAAACTTGCGCGCTTCGACAAGCTCTGCAGAGACCATGTTTGGAGCGCCCTTCATTCTTCCTGCCCCATCTTATCTGAGTCCCGCCGATCGGCGAACTCCGGCCAAAGATCGGCCAAGTATCTCGCAATCTGAGAGCCGAGTTCCTCGACTTAGAGAACGCCATCCGGCACTCGCTGAAGTCGTTCGGCACCCGCTTGGGCAAGGTCGGACGCGGGGCGTTCGAGCGGGCGGTGCGCCAAGCGGTGGCGGACGATCCGCTGCCGAGCGAACTGTTGGACGCGATGCTGGCGGTGCGCGACGCGGTAGAAACAGTATTGCCGGCTGCACGATCTCGTCGTGAAAATTGTCGGGCGTAGTGAGCCGTGCGGGCGCTTCATGGCTATCCCAGGTGTCGGTCCGGTGACGGCGCTTTCGCTCATGACTGCGATCGATGATCCGACGCGCTTCCGCCGCTCGCGTGACGTCGCGGCCTACTTCGCTGACGTCGCGGCGCTGGCAGTCGGGGATGGCCATGAAGCGCCGGCACGGCTCGCTGCGAGATGCAGCAAGAGACCTACCCCCATCAGCACGCCGGCTAGCACCAGCCGGGCAGTCAGCGGCTCACCCAAAAGGGCAATCGCCAGAAATGCCCCGATAAACGGCGCGGGCGAATAATAAGCGCCGCTTCGATGCGAATGGTTGTTGCTCATCGAGCCGTCCCAAACGACATAGAAGGCGGCAATCTACACCCCACCTTTCCAGCGCAACAGCCGCATGGCGTTGGCTGTCACCAGCACCGTCGCGCCTGTGTCGGCGAGAATGGCGGGCCACAGGCCGGTGATGCCGACTACGGTCGTCACCAGGAACACCGCCTTCAGCCCCAACGCCATGGTGATGTTCTGCTTGATGTTGGCCATGGTCGCCTGAGACAGTTTTATCATCGCCGCGACATCGCCGACGCGGCCATGCAGCACCGCCGCATCTGCCGTCTCCAGGGCGACATCGGTGCCGCCGCCCATGGCAATGCCGATGTCGGCCGCGGCGAGCGCCGGCGCATCGTTGATGCCGTCGCCGACCTTAGCGACCGTCAGCCCCTGCCCTTTCAACTCGCCGACAATGCGCTGCTTGTCTTCGGGCAGCAGTTCCGAGCGCACCTCGATATCGAGGTGCTTGCCGATTGCTGCCGCCGTGCGCTGGTTGTCGCCAGTCAGCATGACAGTCCTGATGCCAACATCGGTCAGCGCCTTGAGGCCGGCCTGCGCGTCCGGCCGAGGCTCGTCGCGCATGGCGATGAAACCGGCCAGCACATCGTTGATCAGCAGCACCGACACCGACTTGCCCTGGTCGTTGAGGTCGGCGATGCGGGCCACCTGCTCGGCCGGGAGCGCGACCTTCTCGCCTCCAGCGATCGGCGAGCCCAGGAAGACGTTCTTACCGCCAATGCGACCGACGACGCCCTTGCCGCCGAGCGCCTTGGCCTCTGCCGCCGGCGGCACCGGCACGCGTTGGGCCTTGGCCTTTCCGAGGATCGCCAGAGCCAGCGGATGGCTCGATCCGGTTTCGAGTGCAGCGGCCAGCGATAGCACCTCTTTTTCGCTGATCCCGATGGCCACGACATCCGTCACCACGGGCTTGCCTTCAGTCAGCGTCCCGGTCTTGTCCAAAGCCACGGCGGTGATCTTGCCCAAGCCTTCCAGCACCGCGCCGCCTTTCATTAAAAGACCACGCCTGGCGCCGGCCGAGAGCGAGGCGGCGATTGCCGCCGGCACCGATATGACGAGGGCGCAGGGGCAGCCGATGAGCAGCAGCGCCAGGCCTTTGTAGATCCATTCGTTCCACTCGTCGCCGAAGGCCAGCGGCGGGACGACGGCCACCAGAGCCCCCACGGCGACGACGGCGGGCGTATACCAGCGTGAGAAATGGTCGATGAAGCGTTCCGTCGGCGCTTTGCTTTCCTGGGCCTCCTCGACCAGCTTGACGATGCGGGCGATGGTGTTGTCGGACGCCGCAGCCGTGACGGTGATGCGCAACACGCCGTCGCCATTGATGGTGCCGGCGAATACGTCCGCGTCGACGCCCTTGCGCACCGGCACGCTTTCCCCCGACACCGGCGATTCATCGATGGCGCTTTCGCCCTCGATGATCTTGCCGTCGGCTGGAATGCGATCGCCCGGCCGCACCAGAATGACGGCGCCAACCCCAAGGGCTTCGGCCGGAACTTCGCGCGTGGCGCCATTCTCCTCCAGGAATGCCGTCTTGGGCACCAGCGTGGTCAGCGCCTGGATGCTGGAGCGCGCCTTGCCGGCGGCCACGCCTTCCAGCAACTCTCCGACGAGGAACAGGAAGACCACGGTGGCGGCTTCCTCGCCGGCACCGATTATGACGGCGCCGATCGCCGCGATGGTCATCAGCATTTCGATGGTGAAGGGAATGCCGGCGAGCGCGGCCATCACAGCTCGCCGTGCAATCGGCACCAGTCCGATCAGCATGGCGGCAATGAAAAGCCAGACGCCGGTGGCCGGCCAGACATAGTGAATCGCAAAAGCTGCGGCCAATGCGGCGCCGCTGGCGATGCTCAGTCGGCCTTTGGCGCTGTCCCACCACGGCCCCGTGGCCGGCGTGTGGTCGTGGCCGTGCAACCCCTCCACGTCGTCGTGGTCATCTTTGGCTGTGCCGGCATGGTCGCGGCCAGCATGGTCGTTGCCAGCGTGGTCATGGCCGCCTTTGGTGCCGTACCCGGCCGGCTTGGCAATCTGGCCGGCTTCGCTCGTGAGCTGAGCCACAGAATAGCCGAGGCCCGTCACCTTCTTCTCGATCGCGGCGAGGTCGCTTTCGGCAGCGTGCCTGACGGTCATGGTGCCGGCAGTTACCGAGACGTTAACATCCTGGACGCCATGCATGCGCCGCACCGCGCTATCGATTTTCGTCGCGCAGCCGGCACAATCCATGCCTTCGACGCGATAACGGGTTTGTGCGGCGGTTGCAGCCATCGTCTCACTCCTTGAACCATTCCAGCGGCACGCTACATTCTCTAGCGACTAGAGGAGCAAGCGAAAAATCATGCGCAGTGTCCCGATTGGCGAAGCGGCACGACAGAGCGGCGTGAAGGTGCCGACCATCCGCTACTATGAGCAGATCGGCCTGCTGCCCGCGCCGAACCGCAGCGAGGGCAATCGACGGCACTATGAAACCAGCGATTTGCGCCGGCTGGCGTTTATTCGCCATTCACGCGAGTTGGGGTTCGGCATCGAAGCCATCCGCACCCTGCTGACGTTGCAGGATAATCCCAGCCAGCCCTGCGCTACGGCCGACACCATAGCCCAGGCGCGGCTGGCCGACGTCGTTCAGCGGATACGCAGCCTCACGGCATTGAAGGCCGAACTTGAACTCATGGTCGAAGGCTGCCGGCACGGGAAGGTCGGCGAATGCCGGGTGATTGAGGTGCTGGCCGATCACAGCCAATGCGAACACGCCCGGCACTGACTGGACGGTCAAAATCATCACCTCCGTGCAGTCGCGCCTCATGACCCGGATGGTGGCGGAAAGGCCGGCTCACGAATGATTAGATCGTTCGAGATCGGGCACGGCTAAGCCACGAGCTGAAGTGCGGCTTGCACTCCGGCAATTGTCCGGAATCGGTAGCAGCGGCCCTCTATTCCTTTGCATCGGCGCGTCACAAGGACGTGATTTGGTTTGCCCATGTAAAAAAACCAGATGGACCAGACCGAAGGTGATTTTGAGAAAGGCGGAGCGGCACCGCCGATGCGTTGGCCGTATCGCTTCGGTCGCCCGAAATGCCATGAACATTGCCGACACTTGAAGATAAAAACACGCTGGGACCGCAAACGTTGCCCTGAAATTCTCAGCGAAATGCAGACGGACCCGTTTAAGTCGGACTTGGTGCGCTCAGGCTTTTGCCCTGCGCGATCCTGAATTCATAGACCTTTTTGCTCAAAACTTCGCACATGTGGCTGCGCGAGTAAGATGGCAATAAATCTGTGCTGCGGTTTACCTGCGGTCATCCAGAATGTTCAGGGCGTAACGTGTGTGTCGCCGTTCGCCAGTTCTTATCATCGCGCCCTTGGAAACGAGGTCTTGCAGATCTCTTGTCGCCGTCGCGCGCGATGCTTGAGTGATGGCGATATAATTCTCGGCGCTGAGCCCTCCTTTGAACCCGTCGATGCCTTCGCGGAACATTCGGGCGATGACCTTTTCCTGCCGCTCGTTGAACTGGTTTCGGTAGCGTTCATAAAACTTGGCCTTGGCGACGGAGAACTCGACACGGGCAAGCGTTACACGTTGCGCCTCAAGGATCGTGTTGGCAAAGTAGAGCAGCCAATGTGTTACCGCGTTGCTCTTATTGCTGGCCTGCAGGTTGTCGTAATAGGCCTTGCGGTGGCGTTCGATCGTGTATGCCAAAGCGATGAGACTTGGCTCACCCAGGCTTTGAGCAAGCGCCTTTTCGCAGAGGGCACGGCCTATGCGGCCGTTGCCATCCTCAAATGGGTGGATGCTCTCGAAATAAAGGTGCGCGATACCGGCTCGCGTCAACGCCGGGAGCGGCGTCTTACCTTTAGGCGCGGTATCGTTGAACCAAGCGGTGAAAGCATCCATTTCGGCTTTGACCCGCGCTGAGGGAGGTGCCTCGAAATGCACTTTGGGCTTATCCAGCCGATTGGAAACGATCTGCATAGCATCGGCATGCTGGCGATAGTTGCCGATGGTCTCGATACGCCGTTCACCCGACATCACCATCTTGTGCCAAGCATAGAGAGTGCGATGCGAGAGGGCATGGCCAAAATGTAAATACACGTCGGCCATCATTTCCGCGATGCCGCGCTCGGCAGGCGGAATGCGCCTGTTCTCGCTGCCCAGCCCAAGTTGCTGGCGCAGGGATGATTGCAGACTCTCGCGGTTGAGGTATTCCCCTTCAATCGCGGATGTCTTCAAGGCCTCCTCACTGATAAGATCGATGCGTATCTGGTCGCGATCGTCAGAACCGACGTGCCGAAAAACACCCAGGAACTCACCCGATCGGAGCAGGAATTCGCTTTCCAGCGGTTCCAATTCTTCCTTATCATAGGTAAAATGCGGCCAGTCAGCCTGCTCCCAATTCCATACCATGAGTTATAGCTCACCTTTCTATAACTCATAGTGCCTTAAATAATGAGCTATAGCAATCTTCCCTATGCCTCTCTATGCCTCAGAAGCCGGGGCTTTGCCCTGGTACGCACAAGTCCGCCCTCTCTTGCGAAATCGGGGCGATTTCTTAATCGGCAGGCCGGTCGCTCCAAGCATCTAGGGCCTCCACAAGCGTGCGCGCCTCCACCCACACACCAAGCACTATTTCGGCATCATGGGCGGGACCGGGAAGGTGATGATGCGCCGGAGAAATTCAACTCCGAAGGCGGAGCGCGCATTCCACGTCAGGTAACTCGAGCCATGATTTCAGATTGGATCGTCCTTGCGGTGTATAGCGAAGCGTCTAAGGACAGATTCCCAAATGCAAGTTGGCAAAGTAGATAATTAGCACCGGCCTCTTCGAGCTGATCAAGAAGAGCTTGTCGCGCGGAAGATGCCGTTCCCACCACGCACAATTCGCTTTCGATTGCTGCATCCAAGCTCAGCGGCAGATTTGGGGGCGTCTGGAGCGCATTGAGGTCGTAGAGGAACCTGAAGCTCTTGAGCCATCGTTCGTAAGCGGGTGCCGCGAGCGCATATGCATCTGTTTCCGATCGCGCGATCACGACCATGCGGAGCATTCCAAGAAATGGCCCTCGCTCGTCCGCGTCGGCACTGCGCTCCCGGCAGGCTCGGAATGCATCTGTAATTCGTCGACCGTGAACAATCCGGGCCCTAAGCGGCGACCGATTTCGGCCGAAGTTGAAGCAGGGCGATCAGGAGCGACAAAAAATCCTTCAGCCACCTGAGCAGGAGGGAGAAGTTGTAGCCGGCGGCGGCCAGGATGGCGTTGAGGG